>CANQCD010000043.1 GCA_947589455.1 uncultured Lachnospiraceae bacterium
ATGAAATTCTAAACAGCGAACGAGACCGGGCAACGCATAAGCTGGGAAATGAGAATAAGCGGCTCCGGGAGGCGCTGGACAAGCTAAAGCGGGAAAAGCTGACCGCAGAAGAGCTGGCGGAGCGTGTGCTAAAGACCGGCGCCGTCAATGTGACTGTGACAGGCGGAGAACCGTTGCTGCAGCCGGGGATCGGTGAACTTTTGCACGTGCTGGCGCAGGCGGGGCTGTCTGTGGAGGTGGAGACAAACGGCAGCGTTTTAATAGAGCCGTTTACCGGTATTTCAGACCGGATTTTTTTTACGATGGATTATAAGCTGCCAGGCAGCGGGATGGAGCAGGATATGCGCTGCGAAAATTTTTCGTTTCTGACAGAAAAGGACAGCGTAAAATTTGTGATAGCAGATGAGCAGGATTTTAGATGTGCGTTAGAGAGGACGGAAGAATATTTAAAAGAGAGCTGCTGTCAGGTGTTTTTGAGCCCGGTGTTTGGAAAGATCAGCCCGCGGGAGCTGGTGGAATTAATGAAAGAAGAGAGGTTTGTCAGGGGAAGACTGCAGCTGCAGCTGCATAAATTTATCTGGGAGCCGGACAGACGCGGCGTATAGAGATTCAAGGAAGAGAGGCGTGATAGATTATGGCAATTGATACGGAGGCGATCCGCGGGCATATCCGCGGGATTATTGAGGCGCTGGGGGACGACCCGGAGAGGGAGGGGCTTAGAGATACCCCGGAACGGGTGGCGCGGATGTACGAGGAAGTATTTGAGGGAATGAATTACAGTAACCATGAGATTGCGCAGATGTTTAATAAGACTTTTGCCGACAGGATGGAGTTTACGCAGGATAGACAGGATATGGTCGTTGTCAGGGATATTGATATTTTTAGCTACTGCGAGCATCATCTGGCGCTGATGTATGACATGAAAGTGACAGTGGGATATATTCCGAAGGGAAAGGTTATCGGTTTGAGCAAGATCGCAAGGATCGCCGACATGGTTGGGAAACGCCTTCAGCTTCAGGAGCGGATCGGCTCTGACATTGCAGATATCTTACAGGAGGTAACGGGAAGCGGAGATGTTGGAGTTATCATAGAGGGGCGGCACAGCTGCATGGCGGCAAGGGGGATCAAAAAGCCGGCGACGACAAAGACATATACTTTTCGAGGGGCTTTTGAGCAGGATAAATGTTTACAGATGCGCCTGGAGTGACAGGCGCATGGCGATTAGCCCGGCGTGGAAAGGAGCACAGGATGAAGGCGATGGTTTTATCCAGCGGTGGGATTGACAGTACGACCTGCCTGGGGATGGCAGTGGAACAATATGGCAGGGATCAGGTTATTGCGCTGGCAATTTCCTATGGGCAGAAGCATGAACGGGAATTAGAAGCGGCGAAAGCGGTGGCTGGCTATTATGGCGTAGAGCAGATCCATCTGGATCTGGGCGCTATTTTTTCCTATAGCAGCAGCTCCCTGTTAAAGCATTCCAAAGAGCAGATACCGGAAAAGTCTTATGCGGAACAGTTAAAGGAGACGGAGGGAGGGCCGGTTTCGACCTATGTGCCGTTCCGGAATGGTCTTTTTTTATCTTCTGCGGCAAGCATTGCGCTGTCAAAGGGCTGCAGTGTGATCTATTACGGCGCCCATGCAGACGACGCCGCCGGAAATGCCTATCCGGACTGTAGCAGTGCATTCCACCAGGCGATGGCAGACGCTGTTTTTCTTGGGAGCGGCGGGCAGCTTACGCTGGAGGCGCCGTTTGTCAGCCTGTCAAAGGCAGATGTGGTAAAGAAGGGGCTGTCGTTAAAGGCGCCGTATCATCTGACATGGAGCTGCTATGAGGGAAAAGAAAAGCCGTGCGGCGTCTGCGGGACCTGCATTGACAGGGCGGAGGCGTTCCGCAAAAATGGGGTAAAAGACCCGGTGGGCGCATAATAGCCATATGGCCGCCATGCATACCGCGCGGCAGCGGTTTTTTTGCGCTGTCTGCTATTGTTAGAAGGAGGGAACAGGAAAGATGAAGCGGGAAAAGGAAGAGAGCATTTCCCTGCTGGGGAATGCAGGGACGTCATATCCGGACGACTATGCGCCGGAAATCCTTGAGACGTTTGAAAACAAGCACCCGGAGAATGATTATTTTGTGAAATTCAACTGCCCGGAGTTTACCAGTCTGTGTCCGATCACTGGACAGCCGGATTTTGCCAATATTGTGATATCCTATGTCCCGGGAAAGCGGATGGTGGAGAGCAAATCGCTGAAGTTGTATCTGTTTAGTTTCAGGAACCATGGCGACTTTCATGAGGATTGCGTCAATCTGATCATGAAGGATTTGATCCGGCTGATGGAGCCGAAATATATCGAGGTATGGGGGAGGTTTACGCCGAGGGGCGGGATTTCCATTGATCCATACTGCAATTATGGCAGGCCGGGGACGGAGTGGGAAGAAGTGGCAAAAGAGCGCCTGTTCCGGCATGATATGTACCCGGAGCGTGTGGATAACCGGTAGCGTGCAGACGTGTAAGGGCATGGAGAAAAATCACAACTTTTTTTGTGGAATTATACCAAAAAGAATAGACTGAAACGGGAAAATAGTGTACAATATATGATAACGGAGTTGTAATATCGGCTTCGCGGGGAAAAATACTTTTATAAGAAAGGATTTGGGGATATATGAAAAACATTAGTATTAAAGTGGTTTTACCGCAGCTTATCCTGGCCATTGTCTGCATCGCATCGGCAGTTTGGGGAATCCGTTCCACGCAGTCGCTGAAAGCAGACAGCGTGTCGCAGGCAAAGGAAAATATTGCGGCGATCCACACTCTTGACACATTATCAAATGATTTTCAGATCATGCAGAAGCTTCTGCTCACACATTTTCTGACAAATGCAGACGACGAGTTAAAGGCTGTCACAGATGAGATTGACTCTATCATTATCAAGGTAGAGGGAGAGATCGAAGAATATCAGAAATATGCTTCTGACGGCAGTGAGAAGGATAATTATCAGAAGTTTAAGAGTAAATACGACGAGTTGTATGAGATATATATAAAGTCTCTTGAATATAGCAAAGAGGCGGAAAAGGGAAAGGCAATCGAGCTGGCGAACGGAGATATTGCCAAGATCGAGGCGGAGATGGAGGAGATAGTCGACACGATGGTCAGCGAACGCCAGAAGAAATCTGACAGCTCGCTGGAAGCACAGTCCGGCACATTTGACAATAGTATCACGATGAATGCCATTCTGATCGTGCTTGCCATTGTGATCAGCGTGCTTGCTATTTTGTCATGCTATATTACGATCGTGATCCCGACAAAGAAATCAATCCGCGGACTGCGTGATATCATCAGAAAGCTTGAGACAAATCAGTGCAATCTGGACGAGCGCATTCCGGTCAAGTCAAAGGATGAGATCGGGCAGCTGGTAGAGGGGATCAATTCCTTCCTCAGTACATTACAGCATCTGGTAGGCGATATTTCCCATAGCTCAAGCAATCTGGAAAATGTCATTACGGATGTGACGGAGAGTGTAAACAGTGTCAATGACAGCTCCAGGGATGTGTCTGGCGTGATGGAACTTTTGGCTGCCTCTATGGAAGAGGTTTCCGCTACGATTTCTACGGTAGACCAGAGCGTGGCGGACGTCGGCGAGAGCATAAGGGAATTTGCAAATGCCAGCGAGTCGATCCTTGCCTATTCGCAGGAGATGCAGCAGCGCGCCGAGGGATTGGAGAAGAATGCGGTTGAGAGCCAGAGCGTTACAGATAAGATGGTCGGAGAGATCATTGAGAGCCTGAAGATGGCGATCGAGCACAGCCGCAGCGTCGAGAAGGTAAAGAACCTTACGGATGAGATCCTGTCAATTTCCAGCCAGACAAACCTGCTGGCGTTAAATGCGTCTATCGAGGCTGCAAGGGCAGGCGAGGCAGGAAAAGGATTTGCCGTGGTAGCTGATGAGATCAGGCAGCTGGCTGACGACAGCCGCGAGACGGCAAATAATATCCAGACGATCAATGAATCGGTTATTGCAGCGGTCAACGAGCTGAGCGAGAACTCTAACCGGATCGTGGAATATATCAATGAAAATATTTTGCCGGATTACGATGGTTTTGTAGATTCCGGACGTCAGTACAATAAGGATTCAATCTATGTAAACCGCGAGATGAGCCTCTTTACGGAAAAGACGGAATCTGTCCTGTCAGTGACAGAAGATCTGGTAAAATCAATCGAGCAGATCGCGCGCGTGGTAGAGGACAGTGCGATCAGCGTAGAAAATGCGGCGAAGGGGACAACGGCATTGGCGCAGGAGATCGAGAGGATCCAGAAAGATATGGATATCAGCGAGGACGTAGCGCAGCAGATGAAAAACCAGTGTGGGCGCTTTGAAAACGCGTAAGCAGTCGTGTACGATCTACATATAATACACAGTAATACAGGAGAACCTGGACGGGATCAGCCGTCCAGGTTCTTTGCATTCAATCGCCATTTTTTCTTGCTTTTTTTCCTGATATCAATTATCATATACAATAGTGAAAATTAGTTTTTCTTGTGAGATTACGGCGATCCGCATATAGAGCGGTTTCGGAGAAGAAAGGGAACGTGAGATGGACATATTTAATGTATTGACAAGTCTGGGTGGATTGGCGTTGTTTTTATATGGTATGCATATCATGGGAGACGGACTTGCCAAAATGTCAGGCGGGAAACTGGAGGCAATCTTAGAGAAGTTTACCTCAAGTCCGATCAAGGCGGTATTGCTTGGCGCCGGCGTTACAGCAGTTATTCAGTCCTCTTCTGCTACGACAGTCATGGTAGTGGGATTTGTCAACTCTGGTATCATGAAATTATCACAGGCGGTTGGCATTATTATGGGGGCGAATATCGGGACGACCATAACGTCCTGGATTTTGAGCCTGACCAGTATTGACGGCGACAGCTTTGTGATGCAGCTGTTAAAACCGTCTTCCTTTTCTCCTGTTTTAGCGCTGGTCGGCGTCTTTTTGATGCTATTTGCAAAAAACGCCAAAAAGAAAGATATCGGGACGATTCTTGCCGGCTTTGCCATTTTGATGACAGGAATGGAGACGATGAGCGGCGAGTTAAAGCAGTTGGCGGATGTGCCGCAGTTCAGGGATCTGTTTTTAATGTTTAAAAATCCAATCTTAGGCGTGATCGCAGGGGCTGCCTTGACGGCGGTCATCCAGAGTTCTTCGGCGTCTGTCGGTATTTTACAGGCTCTCTGCCTGACTGGCAAAGTGTCCTATGCGGCGACTGTGCCGATCATTATGGGACAGAATATCGGGACTTGCGTCACTGCCCTGCTCTCCAGCGCGGGGGCGAACAAAAATGCGAAGCGCGCCGCGCTGGTACATTTTTATTTCAATATTATCGGCACAGTTTTGTTTATGTCGGTTTTTTACCTGTTAAATGCATTCCTGCATTTTTCATTTATGGGTGATTCCGCAGACGCGGCGGGGATTGCGGTGATCCATTCGCTGTTTAATATTATCGCGACGGTAGTGCTCCTTCCGTTCCGGAATGTCCTGGTCAGACTTGCGGTGCTTACGGTACGCGACGATGGGGAAGAGGAAGAAGCAGACGGACTTAAGCTGTTGGACGGCCGTTTCCTGGAAAAGCCTGCTTTTGCGATCGCACAGGCCAAAAAAGCGGCTGTGGCGATGGCGGATGTCGCCTTCCAGGCGTTAAGGCTGTCGATTGAACTGATTGATGATTATGATAAAAAGAAAGCAAAACAAGTCTCAGAGTTAGAAGATCTGACAGACCATTACGAAGATGAGCTGGGAACCTATCTGATGAAGATTGGAAATGCCGACCTGTCTGTCCGGGATTCGCAGTCTGTGTCGCTGATGCTGCACTGTATCGGGGATTTTGAACGGATCTCAGACCATGCCTGTAATATCATGGAGACGGCAAAGGAACGCAATAGCAAGGGGGCTGAGTTTTCTGACAAGGCAAAAGAGGAACTGGCTGTCTATGAAGCGGCAATCCATGAGATACTGGATATGACATATCAGGTTTTCGAGACGGAAGATTTGGCGCTTGCCACTCAGATAGAGCCGCTGGAGGAAGTGATCGACACCTTAAACGAAGAGGTTAAGAAAAAACATATCAAGAGACTGCGCAAAGGGAAATGTACGATTGAGCTTGGGGTGATCCTGACCGATCTGACGACGAATTTTGAGCGGGTCGCAGACCATTGTTCTAATGTTGCAGTCTGCCTGATCCAGACAAGGGCGGATGGGTTTGAAACACATGAATATCTGGATAATATCAAGGGAGACGATCATCCGGAATTTATGGTAAAATACAGGCAGTACCGCAAGAAATATAAGCTGCCGTGATGCGCCTGTCTGCGGGTGGCTGTGAAACAGTTAGAGACGGAGAATGTTTAGGATTTCTTTCTGTCATCTGCAGGTGGCTGCAAAATGACTGGAAGAGGCGGAGAATGTTTGGGACTTCTTTCTGCTGTCTGCGGATGGCTGCGAAACAGTTAGAGACGAAGAATGTTTAGGATTTCTTTCTGCTGTCTGCAGGTGGCTGCGAAACAGTCAGAAAATAGGAGCCGTGCGGCATATGCGGAGAAAATGATAGTTTGCAACCGCCGGATATATCAAAAAAGAGAGGCTGGCAGATCATGAGCGAAGCAATCGTGACACTGAAAAAGGGGACAGGGAAGACGTTAAAAAGCGGCGGGGCGTGGATTTATGACAATGAGATCGCCTCCGTGGCGGGACAGTTTGAAAATGGGGATATTGTAACAGTCCATGATTTTGACGGTTATCCGTTGGGAAAGGGATTTATCAATACGTTTTCTAAGATTCGTATCCGTCTTATGACGAGAAAACCGGATCAGGACATTGACAGCGCATTTTTGAGGATGCGATTAGAAGCGGCGTGGGATTACCGCAAGCGGACGGTCGATACAGACAGCTGCCGGATTGTTTTTGGGGAGGCGGATTTCCTGCCGGGGCTGATTGTCGATAAGTTTCATGATGTTTTGGTAGTCCAGTCTCTGGCTCTGGGGATAGACCGTTACAAAGAGGAGATTGTCTGCCTGTTAAAAGAGATTTTAAAAGAGGATGGGATTGTGGTACGCGGCGTCTATGAGCGCAGCGACGCCAAAGTGCGTCTGCAGGAGGGAATGGAGCGTGTCAAAGGGTTTATCGGGGAAGCGTTTGATACGCAGGTGGAGATAACAGAAAATGGCGTAAAATATTATGTCGACGTGAAAGAAGGCCAGAAGACAGGATTTTTTCTGGATCAGAAATATAACAGACAGGCGATCCGCAGGCTTTGCCGGGGCGCCAGGGTGCTTGACTGCTTTACCCATACAGGCTCGTTTGCATTGAATGCCGCGCAGGCCGGGGCGGCGAGTGTATTGGGGTTAGATGCCTCGGAGACAGCGATTGAGCAGGCGAGCAGGAATGCCGCCCTGAATGGACTGTCTGAAATCGCATCATTTGAGTGCGCAGATGTATTTGAAAAACTGCCGGCGCTGGAAAAGGCCGGAGAATTATTTGATCTGGTGATCTTAGACCCGCCTGCATTTACCAAGTCCAGAAATTCTGTGAAGAATGCGGTGAAAGGTTATCGTGAGATCAATCTCCGCGCGATGAAGCTAATTCGGGACGGGGGATATCTCGCAACCTGTTCCTGCTCCCATTTTATGACGTACGAGCTCTTTACAAAAACGATTGCCCAGGCGGCGTCGAATGTCCACAGACGCCTGCGCCAGGTGGAATTTCGTACGCAGGCGCCGGATCATCCGATCTTGTGGGCGGCAGATGAGTCATATTATCTCAAATTCTATATTTTTCAGGTGTCGGAAGAGCGGTAGCCGTTTTCTGAGGAAAGCTTTTGCAGCTTGTCCGCAGGTTCGTGACGGGTATCACTGTTATAAAGCGGCGGTCGTTTTGCATATCTTTACAGTCTGTCGGCAATATCATAGATTAATTTTTCACTGGCCTCCCAGCCGAGGCAGGGATCGGTGATGGATTTTCCATAAACATGCCCGCCGATTTTTTGATTGCCCTCTTCGATATAGCTTTCTATCATAACGCCCTTGATCAGCTTTTTGATATCATCCGAGAGAGAGCGGCTGTGCAGCACCTCTTTTACGATACGCGGCTGTTCAAAATAGCATTTGTTGGAGTTGGCATGGTTTGCATCAATGACGCAGGCGGGATTTTTCAGATCCAGTTCTTCATACATATCAAGCAGCAGGCGCAGATCCTCATAATGGTAATTTGGCAGGGACTGCCCATGTTTGTTGACCGCTCCGCGCAGGATACAGTGTGTCAGTGGGTTTCCGTCCGTCTTTACCTCCCATCCGCGGTACATAAAAGTGTGGCGTCCCTGTGCCGCAATGCAGGAATTTAGCATAATGCTGAGCGTACCGCTGGTTGGGTTTTTCATGCCGCAGGGGATATCCATGCCGCTGACTGTCAGGCGGTGTTGCTGATCCTCTACGGAACGGGCGCCGACAGCCACATAGGAGAGAATATCGTTGACATACGGCCAGTTTTCCGGATAGAGCATTTCATCAGCGGCAAACAGATGGCTCTCCCTGATCGCGCGGAGATGCATTTTGCGCATGGCGATCAGCCCTTCTAACAGATCCGGCTTTTTTTCCGGGTCAGGCTGATGGACGATGCCCTTATAGCCCTCGCCGGTAGTGCGCGGTTTATTTGTATAGATCCTGGGCACGATAATGATTTTATCGCGCACGTTTTCCTGGACTTTTGCAAGCCTGCTGATATAATCGCAGACAGAATCTTCATTATCTGCAGAGCAGGGGCCGATAATAACAAGAAATTTATCAGATTTTCCAGTAAAAACATCGGCAATTTCGCCGTCTCTTTTTCTCTTCTCTTCTTTCAGGGAGTCAGACAGTGCATATTCGCTGCGCAGCTCCTCCGGTGAGATCACTTCTTTTACATAAGTAACTCCCATAATTTCCTCCAATCTGTCAATAAAATGTTACCAAACGTTCCGGATTAAAAAAACAGGATTCTGTAAATCCTTTGCTACGTTATTTTATGGTACTTTTTGGCTTTCGTCAAGCCGGGGGACAGAAATTGTCCAAAAAGCCGGCCGGCACAAATCAAAACTCGACAAAAAAGAAACGAATTTCTTTACTTTTTATAGTAAAAGTGCTAAAATATTGTGCAGAATTTAAGATTAAGGAGGATTATTTTAAAATGGCTAGAGCAAAACAGTCAATGGATGGAAACACCGCTGCCGCTCATGTAGCGTACGCCTATACAGAAGTAGCGGGCATCTATCCTATCACACCTTCCAGTCCGATGGCTGACTCTGTTGATATGTGGTCAGCAGCAGGACAGAAGAATATTTTTGGCAACACAGTTAAAGTCGTAGAGATGGAATCTGAGGCAGGAGCGGCAGGTACGGTGCACGGCTCTCTTGCAGCAGGCGCTCTTACTACTACGTTTACGGCATCTCAGGGACTTCTTCTGATGATTCCTAATATGTACAAGATCGCAGGCGAGCAGCTTCCCAGTGTATTCCATGTATCTGCACGTACGGTATCAACACATTCCTTAAATATTTTTGGCGACCACAGCGACGTATACGCCTGCCGCCAGACCGGTTTTGCAATGTTGGCAGAGACGAATCCGCAGGAAGTTATGGATCTGTCGCCAGTTGCACATCTGGCAGCATTAGAGGGAAAAGTACCATTTATTAATTTCTTTGACGGTTTCCGCACATCTCATGAGATTCAGAAGATTGAGAAATGGGATTATGAAGATCTGAAAGATATGTGTCCGATGGATGCAGTGGAAGAGTTCCGCAGACATGCCCTGAACCCAGAGCATCCGGCTGCCCGCGGTTCCCACGAGAACGGCGACGTCTTCTTCCAGCACCGCGAGGCATGTAACAAGGCATACGATGCGCTTCCTGCAGTCGTAGAAAAATATATGCAGAAAGTAAACGAGAAACTGGGGACAGATTATGGCCTGTTTAACTATTATGGAGCTCCGGACGCTGACCGCGTTATCGTGGCAATGGGTTCTATCTGCGATGTGGCGGAAGAAGTGATCGATTACCTGACGGCAAAGGGAGAGAAGGTAGGATTGGTAAAGGTACGCCTGTACCGTCCATGGTCTTCTGAGGCGATCTTAAAAGTCCTTCCAAAGTCGGTAAAGAAGATTGCTGTACTTGACCGTACAAAAGAGCCAGGTTCCCTGGGCGATCCGCTGTATCTCGATGTAGCCGCAACGCTCCGTGAGGCAGGGATGAATGATGTTGTCCTGACAGGCGGACGTTATGGACTTGGTTCTAAGGACACGCCTCCATCATCTGTCTTTGCAGTATACAAAGAGCTGGAAAAAGACGATCCAAAGCCGCGTTTCACGATCGGTATTGTGGATGATGTGACAAATCTGAGCCTTCCGGAGATCAAGCCGGCGCCAATCACTTCTGCACCTGGCACAAAAGAGTGCAAATTCTGGGGTCTTGGCGGTGATGGTACTGTAGGTGCGAACAAAAACTCTACCAAGATCATCGGCGACCACACCGACAAGTACATCCAGGCATATTTTCAGTATGACTCAAAGAAGACGGGCGGTGTGACGATTTCTCATCTCCGTTTTGGCGATAATCCGATCAAGAGCCCATATTATATCAACCAGGCTGACTTTGTTGCCTGCCATAACCCATCTTATGTGGTGAACGGTTACAAGATGGTACAGGATGTCAAGCCGGGCGGCGTATTCATGATCAACTGCCAGTGGTCTGACGAGGAACTGGCGACAAAATTAAACGCAGAGGCAAAGAAATATATTGCTGACAATAATATCCAGCTCTATACGATCAATGCGATTGACAAGGCGATTGAGATTGGTATGGGCAAACGTACCAATACCATCCTTCAGGCCGCATTCTTTAAACTGGCTGATATTATGCCGATCGACGAGGCGGTAGATTATATGAAACAGGCGGCGAAGAAATCTTACTCTAAGAAGGGCGACGCCGTAGTTGAGATGAATTATAAGGCAATTGATGCGGGAATAGACGCTACCCATAAGGTAGAAGTGCCGGCTTCCTGGTCAAATCCGGAGCCGGATGCGCCTGCAAAAGAGCTGTCAGGACGTCCAGAGGTTGTCAAACTGGTAAGAGATTTGTTAGAGCCGATTTCCAAGATGGATGGGGACAGCCTTCCGGTATCTGCATTTATCGACAATCCGGACGGTCAGTTTGAGACGGGCGCTTCTGCATACGAGAAGCGCGGTACTGCCGTAACAGTGCCGGTATGGGATCCAAACACATGTATCCAGTGTAATAACTGTGCTTTTGTATGTTCCCATGCAACGATCCGTCCATTCCTGCTGAGTGATGATGAGGCAAAGGCAGCGCCTTCTAATATTAAATTAGCTGATACAAAGCCGAAAGCTGGCGAGTATAAATTTACAATGAGCGTATCGCCGCTTGACTGTATGGGATGCGGCGAGTGTATCACAGTCTGCCCGGCAGAGGGAGCGATCAAGATGGTTCCACAGGAATCACAGGCAGACGAGCAGCCGGTATTTGATTATCTGGTTGCCAATGTCGGCAAGAAAGACAGCGGATTTGCTGATACTACGCCAAAGGGAAGCCAGTTCAACCAGCCGCTCCTTGAATTTTCAGGAAGCTGTGCAGGATGTGCAGAGACGTCTTATGCAAGGCTGATCACACAGCTTTTCGGCGAGCAGATGTATATCTCGAATGCGACAGGATGCTCTTCAATCTGGGGTAATCCGGCAGCAACATCGCCATATACAGTAAACAAAGATTCCAAGAAAGGTCCGGCATGGTCAAACTCTTTGTTTGAGGATAATGCAGAGCATGGTCTTGGTATGTACATTGGACAGAAGTATCTGAGGGAACAGGCGATTGAGTCGGTACAGGCATGTGCTTCTTCTGATAAGGCGTCTGCTGAATTAAAAGCAGCGGCTGACAAGTTTATGGAGACAAAGGAAGATACCAAGGCAAATGCAGCGGCAACTGAGGCGCTGGTCGCAGAGCTTGAAAAAGCGGCAGAGGCAGGATGCCCGGATGCAAAGGCAGCGTTGGCTAAGAAAGATTATCTGTCAAAGAAATCTGTTTGGATCTTCGGCGGTGATGGATGGGCATATGATATCGGATTTGGCGGTCTTGACCATGTATTGGCATCCGGTGAGAATGTCAATGTGATGGTATTTGATACAGAGATGTATTCTAATACCGGCGGACAGGCGTCAAAGGCTTCTAATATCGGTGAGGTTTGCCAGTTTGCCGCAGCAGGGAAAGAGATCAGTAAGAAGAGTCTGGCAGAGATTGCCATGAGCTATGGTTATGTCTATGTAGCGCAGATCGCACTCGGCGCAAATCCGGCGCAGGCAGTGAAAGCAATCGCAGAGGCAGAGGCTTATCCGGGTCCGTCGCTGATCATCGGTTATGCGCCATGCGAGCTTCACGGAATTGCAAAGGGCGGCATGAACCACTGCCAGGATGAGATGAAGAAAGCTGTCAAGGCAGGTTATTGGAATCTGTTCTCCTTTAACCCACAGCTCAAAGCAGAGGGCAAGAATCCATTTACCTTCGCTTCTGAGAAGCAGACAGACTTTGCCGGATATCAGGATTTCCTGAATAACGAGGCTCGTTATACCCGTCTGATCAAGCCGTTCCCAGAGCGTGCTGAGAGACTGTTCAAGGAATCAGAGGAAGCGGCAAAGATTCGTTATGAGCATCTGCAGAGACTGGTAGAACTTTATAAATAATCAGGAAGTCGGTGCAGTACAGAAAAAACAGAGATACTGTCTGACAGATTAGAAAAAATAAAAAATCAGGCGGCTGATATCAGAGCAGATTGTTTTGGTATCGGCCGTTTTTTTAGAGTAATTGGAATCAGCCGTTTTTTGGGGTGGATTGATTTGGAGTCAGCCGTTTTTTGGGGTGGATTGATTTGGAGTCAGCTGCTTTTTTGGGGGTCGGATGTGATTTGGAATCGGCTGTTTTTGGGGGGTGGATTGATTTGGAGTCAGCCGTTTTTTGGGGGTCGGATTGATTTGGAGTCAGCTGCTTTTTTGGGGGTCGGATTGATTTGGAGTCGGCTGTTTTTGGGGGTTGGGTTGTTTTGGGATCGGCCGCTGTTATGGTAATATGACGGGACCCTGCCTCCATTCGGATACAGAAAGCGTTCCGGCAAGGCGGCTCTGCACCTGTGCGTATAGATTTGCTGCAAAAATATCTTTTTGATATAAGCGGTCTGCATAATGTAGATAATCTGTGAAAGCATTTGCTTGCGGAGCATATGCAGAGCCTGTCTCTTTGCAATTCGAGCTGCGATATGCCTCGGTATAAAATCGGTGGATATCCCTGATTCCGTCTGCCGGTTTTGTGATGACTGGAAGCTGAGTGATTTGGCGCAGGAGATGGCTTTTCTGCCTGCGAAATCCCAACAATCTGGCATATGGGATATCAGGAAATCTGTTTTCTGGCTGCGGTTTTTCTGCCTGCTGGCAGAGGACGTCTGTTTTGTAGATGTTTAGCAACAGGTGCAACACTGCCCTGCTGCAGCGGCTATAGGTGTATTGTTTTGTTTTTAATTCAGATAGAAAGACAGAAAATGTCTTAAAATCGTCATATATATTATATATTCGATTCAAAAGTTCTGTTGTCATATCCAAGATTTCTCCGTCTCTTTCGTTTCGCTGGCAGAGGCGGTAGTAAAGGACATCGGAAAAAGCGTCTTCTGTGACTGGAAAAGTCCCAGTATTGCCGGTTAGCAGGCTGACTGCGGCTTCCGGCATGGCAGGGGCAATGGCTTTTATGATTTCATGGGCGGCAGGCAGCCCTTTTTCTATTTGTCCAGCCTTTTTATTTCCAGATTTTCCGGAAAATCCTGCTTCTTGCATGGCGGTTAGGCTTTTTTGGCGGATAGCGGCAGAGGAGGAAAAGGCTGCTTTTGTTTCCGTGCTGTGATAGCCGTTGTCACAGCGGCCGACAGGCAATGGAATCAATGGGCTGTTTTGCCTGCGGAGCGCCTTAAGGTATTCTATTGCAAGAATCGTATTAGGCGAGGAAAGGACGGTAAGAAGGGCTTCTCTGCTATATGCCGAAGCAGCCTTGAAAAGTCCGTTTTGTGTCGTGGCTGCCGGAACTTCCTTGGAATATTCGTTTTGCGCTTGATTTGCCGGAGCAGCCTTGAAAAGTCCACTTTGTGCCGTGGCTGCCGGAATCTGCTTTGCGGAGGCAAAAATCTGTCTGCACAGCGCCTCTGCTCTGGCGGCGGGGTAATTTATCCCCTCTGAGACAAGCTTTTTCACTGTCCGATCAAAATCAGTGCAGGGATTTGCCAGAAAGTCTGCGATTTCTGAAAGAAGCGGCAGATCGGTACATTCACAGCCAAAGCAGATGCCGTCTACAAACCCCAGTGAATGGAGCAGGCTTACGCCGGCATGGGCAAACAATCCAGCGCTGGCAGTAGAGTAGCAGACCGGAAGTTCAAAAACGAAATCAGCACCACAGGAGAGAGCCATATGTGTGCGAAGGTATTTGTCTGTCCATGCAGGGAGTCCCCTTTGCACAAAATTGCCACTCATGACAATCACGATATTTTTTGCCCCGGTTCTTTTTTTGATCTCCTCGATCTGATAACGGTGTCCGTTGTGGAAAGGATTATATTCTGCAATGATTCCGATGGTTTCCATACTTTTCCTCCATTTTGTTTTGCGCGCTGTCTAAAGTGTAATGAGCAAAAACCGCAGTCTGCGCTCTTCTATAGTCAATATCTGAAGAGAAGTGAGCAAAAACCGCAGTCCGTGCTCTTCTATAGTCAATATTTGAAGAGAAGTGAGCAAAAACCGCAGTCCGTGCTCTTCTATAGTCAATATCTGAAGTGCAGTGAGCAAAAACCGCAGTCCGCGCTCTTCTATAGTCAATATTTGAAGAGAAGTGAGCAAAAACCGCAGTCCGTGCCGCTTGCTGCAAATTGCTAAAAACATATAAAGTCTGTTCTTAATATACTAGACAAAGAAAAATGAATCAAGTATACTTTAAGATATGCAGTGATTATTGGGAGATTGGGGGAAACAGGTTGAAAGATTGCGCTGGTGCGCTGATTTTTCATGAGATAGGAAATTGCAAGCCTTTCTAAAGAAGGGCTTTGAAATGTAGTGGGGCGCAATGGCACCAGCGCAGGCGGTGTCCTTTTCCGAAATGCAGACATGGTTTGCCATGTGAGCCATGTTCGCAGGGGCTATTTGTTTTTTGAGCGAAAACAAATAGCTAAGCGACAAGTCGCAGGAGCGAACAGGATTTGCTCAGAAATGGGGAATAGAATGGAAAACGATTATGTTATTGTAACGGATTCGACAGCAAATTTACCGTTGGAAATGATCCGTGAGAATGAGATTGGGATACTGCCTTTGCACTATTATGTAGAGGGAGAGGAATATTTGGGATATATTGAGGGAAAAGATATGGATTTACAATCCTTTTACATTATGATGCGCGATAAGAAAGAAGTGAGGACGTCTTATGCTAAAATGGAAGATGCAAGGAAATTGTTTGAACCTATTTTAAAAGCGGGAAAGGATGTGTTTTACATTGCGTTTTCTTCTGGGCTGAGTGAGACATATCACACAGTTTCCATGCTTTTAGAAAGCCTGAAGCCGAAGTATCCGGAACGGAAGATCTATTCGGTGGATTCTCTGGCGGCGGCGCTGGGAGAGGGGCTTTTGGTACATTATTGCATTGAGAATCGGAAACACGGCATGAGCATAGAGGAAAATGCAGTGTGGCTTTTAAATAACAGGCTTCATCTGTGCCATTGGTTTACCGTGGACGATCTGTTTTTTTTGCGGCGCGGCGGACGCGTCTCTACAGCGACTGCGGTTATCGGAACAACCTTGCGGATTAAGCCGGTGATGCATGTGGACAACGAAGGCCGCCTTGTCCAGATCACGGAGGTGCAGGGGAGACGTAAGGCGCTGGAGGCATTAGTTGAACATATGCAGGAATGTGCGGTTCATCCCGAGGAGCAAGTGATATATATCAGCCATGGGGATTGCAGGGAGGATGCAGAATATGTGGCAAAAATGGTACAGGATAGGATGCATGTCAGGGATATTATGGTGAGGATTTTAGATCCAGTGATCGGAGCCCATTCCGGTCCGGGGACGGTTGCGCTGTTTTTTATGGGGCAGGAGCGGTAAAAAATGGTTGCGCTATCGAGGGGAAAATGGCGTATATATCCTGGCAGGAGCGTTAAAAAAAATCGCTGCGCTATCGAGGGGAATGGCGTATATTTTAATAAAAGCAGAAAGGAATAAAAATAAAAATACAGAGCCATAAATGGCAGAAAAGAGGTTCAATATGAAAATTTTAGTTGTAAATTGTGGAAGTTCATCCCTGAAGTTTCAGCTGATCGATTCAGAGACAGAACAGGTCAGCGCGTCAGGAATCTGCGAGAGGATTGGTCTGGACGGAGCCGTTACTTACAAGGCAAACGGTGAAGTGTACAATGAAAAGATTGACCTGCCAAACCATGGGGTAGCGATTCAGAAAGTATTATCAAATTTATTGGATAAAAAAATCGGAGTGCTTCAGTCACTGGATGAGATTAATGCAGTGGGACACCGTCTGGTACATGGCGGTGAACGGTTTTCATCCTCTGTTGTCATCACAGATGAAGTGATCCGGCAGATTGAGGAATGCAACGATTTGGCTCCGTTGCACAATCCGGCAAATCTTCTCGGCGTGCACGCCTGTCAGGAGGCTATGCCAAATACGCCAAACGTGGCAGTTTTTGATACGGCATTCCATCAGACAATGCCTAAAAAGGCATATCTTTACGGACTTCCAAAAGAATATTATGAGAAATACGGCGTGCGCCGTTACGGTTTTCATGGAACCAGCCACAGTTTTGTATCCGACCGGCTGGCGGAGCTTGCGGGGCTTGACAAGAGCAGCGCGCGGCTGATCATCTGCCACATTGGAAGCGGCGCCAGCATCACCGCAGTCAAGGGCGGGAAGAGCATTGATACCAGTATGGGAATGACGCCGTTAGAGGGACTGATCATGGGAACTCGTTCAGGAGATATCGATCCGGCGATCATTGAGTACATCTGTGCGAAAGAGAAGATTTCCGTGGAGGAGTTTACTTCTGTTCTGAATAAGAAATCCGGCGTGTTGGGATTATCCGGAATCTCTAATGATTTCCGGGATTTGGTAGACGCAGTAGGGCAGGGAAATGAAGATGCCAAAAATGCGTTAGATGCTATGGTTTACCGCGTAATAAAATATATTGGCGCTTATTATGTGGCGTTAGGCGGCGTGGATGCGATTGCCCTGACGGCGGGAGGCGGTGAAAATAACGCATGGCTGCGCGAAAATATTCTTAACGGATTAGGCGCGCTGGGGATTCAGATCGATCCAGAGGCAAATAAGACGCGCGGCGAGGAAATCCTGCTGACAACGCCAGAGAGTAAGATTCCGGTCTGGGTAGTGCCGACAAATGAAGAACTTAAGATTGCAAGGGAGACGGCTGCGCTTCTGTAAAGCGATTGCAAAAGAGACGGCTGCGCTTCTGTAAAATGATTGCAAGGGGACAGCTGCGTATCCTCTGTGGGTTCCAGCCGCATCTGTATTCTGTGCTGACGAAAGAAAGAGATGCGGGCGGGAGAAAAAAACGGAAAGAAAAATGCAATCTTGTGCCCACAGCCAGTGCTTAAAGGGCGTATTCTGCCCTTTTATGCACTGCTGCGTATGTCCACTGAGCCGAGAGGCGTTCCTGAATGGGAAACTTATGCCAATCCCCGCGTCAAAAACAGCAAAATTAATTCTAATAATACTTATTGACATGGTTAAAAACATATGTTATAAATTAGTAATCAGTACTTTCTAATCTCTTTTTTGATTAAAAGATGTGTCAGAAACTTCTGAAGAAATCGGAAAAGCTGAAAGGGATTTCGTTAGGGATTCCTTATCAAAAAACACCACAATCAACGGTTTCATGCAATCAACAATTGCATACAATCAATGATCAAATGCAATTAACAATTTCATGCAATCAACGATCAAATGCAATTAACAATTCAATGCAATCAACGATTTCATGCAATCAATGATTGCATATAATTAATAATTGCATAAAGGAACGAAGCCCGGTATAATGGAAAAGAAGACAGCGTGCGGGAGAGACTTTGTCAGATTTTCCCTT
>CANQCD010000044.1 GCA_947589455.1 uncultured Lachnospiraceae bacterium
GAATGTATGGCGGTTGCCCATCAGTTTGATGCGCTGGTCATGATACCGAACTGCGATAAAAATGTTCCGGGACTTCTGATGGCGGCGGCGAGAGTCAATGTGCCGACCGTCTTTGTATCCGGAGGACCGATGCTGGCAGGTCACGTCAAGGGGCATAAGACCAGTCTTTCCTCCATGTTTGAGGCGGTAGGCTCCTATGCGGCGGGAACCATGACCGAGGAGGACATCAACGAATTTGAATGTAAGGCGTGTCCGACCTGCGGCTCCTGCTCGGGAATGTATACGGCGAACAGCATGAACTGCCTGACGGAGGCGATTGGAATGGGGTTGCAGGGGAACGGTACGATCCCGGCTGTCTATTCCCAGCGTTTAAAGCTTGCCAAACATGCAGGCATGAAAGTGATGGAGCTGTTAGAGAAAAATATCCGTCCGAGAGATATCCTGACAGAAAAGGCATTTATGAATGCCCTGACAGTAGATATGGCGCTTGGATGTTCTACGAACACGATGCTGCATCTGCCGGCAATCGCCCATGAGGCAGGAGTTGAGCTGAATCTGGACATAGCAAACCAGATCAGTGGAAAGACGCCGAATCTATGCCATCTGGCTCCGGCAGGACAGCATTATATGGAAGAATTAAATGAGGCGGGCGGTATTTATGCCGTGATGAATGAGTTAAACAAAAAAGGCCTTCTCCATACGGATCTGATAACAGCAACCGGTAAAACAGTTGGGGAAAATATCGCCGGCTGTGAGAATAAAAATACAGAGATCATCCGTCCGATTGAAAATCCGTACAGCGAGACAGGAGGAATCGCAGTCCTTCGGGGAAATATCGCACCGGACAGCTGCGTTGTGAAGCGTTCTGCCGTAGTGCCGGAAATGATGGTACATGAAGGCCCGGCGAGGGTGTTTGACTGTGAAGAAGACGCGATCTGTGCGATCAAAGGCGGGAAGATCACAGCGGGAGACGTCGTTGTGATCCGTTATGAGGGACCGAAAGGCGGCCCTGGTATGCGCGAGATGTTAAATCCGACTTCGGCGATCGCGGGGATGGGACTTGGTTCCAGCGTAGCGCTGATCACGGACGGAAGATTTTCCGGTGCGTCCCGCGGCGCATCTATCGGGCATATCTCCCCGGAGGCGGCGTTAGGCGGGCCGATTGCCCTGATCGAGGAAGGGGATATCATAGCGATCAACATACCAGAAAATACCATTAATGTTAAAGTCTCTGACGAAGAGCTTGAACAGAGGAGGAAACAGTGGACGCCAAAGGAGCCGAAGGTCAAGAGCGGCTATCTGGCAAGGTATGCGTCTATGGTCACATCGGCGGATAAGGGAGCAATCCTTGAAATAAAATAAAATCAGAGTTACTGTCCACGGCGGCTGGCAGCGCAGGCCTTTCGGTTTGCCACAGGGCGGGCGATACCGTGGGCGGCAGCAGATAAGATGATGGAGGATAGAATGCAGTTGACAGGTTCAGAGATTGTGATAGAATGCCTGAAAGAGCAGGGAGTGGATACTGTCTTTGGATATCCGGGCGGCGCGATTTTAAATATTTATGACGAATTATACCGCCATCAGGAGGAGATTCATCATATCCTTACTTCCCATGAACAGGGGGCGGCTCATGCGGCGGACGGATATGCACGCTCTACCGGGAAAGTAGGGGTTTGCATGGCGACAAGCGGACCGGGGGCGACTAATCTGGTGACAGGGATCGCTACTGCTTATATGGATTCCGTCCCAATCGTGGCAATTACGGCAAATGTCGGATTGCCGCTGCTGGGCAAGGATTCTTTTCAGGAAATTGACATTACGGGAGTGACGACACCGATCACGAAATATAGCTTTATTGTTAAGACAGTAGAAGAGCTGGCGCCAACGTTGCGCCGGGCGTTTAAGGTGGCGCAGACAGGGCGTCCGGGACCGGTATTGGTAGATATTGTAAAAAACGCGACCAGCGACAAGGCAGAATATGTCTATACCGAGCCGGAAGAGATCGTCCGCTCCACAGAAAAAATTGACGAGGCAGAGATCGATGAGGCGGTGAAGGTGATCAGGCAGTCGCGCAAGCCGATAATTTTCGTTGGCGGCGGTGCAGTGATCTCCGGTGCGTCGGAGGAGTTAAAGATCTTTGCAGAAAAGGTGGATGCGCCGGTGACGGACACATTGATGGGAAAAGGAGCTTACTCCGGCCTGGAGGAAAAATATATCGGGATGCTTGGGATGCACGGCACAAAGACTGCGAATCTAAGCCTTGCAGAAAGCGATGTATTGATCGTGCTTGGCTCCCGTTTCTCCGACCGTGTGACCGGAAATACAGCGACGTTTGCAAAGAATGCCAAAATCATCCAGATTGATCTGGATGAGGCGGAGATCAACAAAAATGTGACGGTAGATTATCATGTGATCGGCGATATCAAAGAGGTATTAAAGCGTTTTAACGATAAACTGGAGCAGCTTTACCACAAAGAATGGATGGACAAAGTGATGGCGCGCAAAGACGCCCTGCCGCTTACATACAATCCGGAAGGGCTGACAGGACCGTATGTGGTAGAGCAGCTTGAAAAGATCACGGAGAATAGCGCCATCATCACAACAGAAGTCGGGCAGCATCAGATGTGGGCGGCGCAGTATTATCATTACAAGACGCCGCGCACGCTGATCACGTCAGGCGGGCTTGGGACAATGGGTTACGGCCTGGGCGCTGCGATTGGCGCAAAGGCGGGCAATCCGGATAAAACAGTTGTCAATATAGCGGGAGACGGCTGTTTCCGCATGAACATGAATGAGATCGCGACAGCGGTCAGAAGTGGTCTCCCAGTGGTAGAAATTATTTTTAACAACCACGTATTGGGCATGGTAAGGCAGTGGCAGACTCTGTTTTATGGCAAGCGATATTCTCATACCGTGCTGGATGACGGAGTGGACTTTGTAAAGCTTGCAGAGGCAATGGGCGCAGTGGCGTACCGCATTACGAAAAAGGAAGAAGTAGAGCCGGTACTGCGCGAGGCGTTCGACAAGGCGGACAGCCTGCAAAAACCAGTGCTGATCGACTGTATTATTGACAGTGATGATAAGGTATTTCCGATGGTTGCTCCAGGCAAGAATCTGGATGATGCCTTTGATGAAAAAGATTTAAAGAGACAGGAAAAATGATGATCCGGAAATTCCGGCGGGGCAGTCTTTGTGAATGCGCACCACAGACAGCCCGGGATAGGCAGTGCGCAGGAAATGGAGAGAATAATGGGCAGAGTATATAATTTTTCAGCAGGTCCGGCGGTTCTGCCGGAGGAAGTATTAAGGGAAGCAGCAGACGAGATGCTTGACTATCAGGGTTCTGGCATGTCTGTGATGGAGATGAGCCACCGCTCAAAGGTTTATGACGATATCATCAAGACCGCCGAAAAGGATTTAAGGGAGCTGATGGACATTCCGGATAATTACAAGGTACTGTTTCTGCAGGGAGGCGCTTCCCAGCAGTTTGCCATGATCCCGATGAATCTGATGAAAAACAGGGTGGCAGATTATATTGTGACCGGACAGTGGGCAAAGAAAGCATGGCAGGAGGCGTCTAAATACGGAAAGGCAAATAAGATCGCCTCTTCCGAGGATAAGACATTTTCATACATCCCTGACTGCTCCGATCTGCCGATTTCTGAGGATGCTGATTATGTTTACATCTGCGAGAACAATACGATCTACGGCACAAAGTATAAAGAGCTTCCCAATACAAAGGGAAAGACGCTGGTGGCAGACGTTTCATCCTGCTTCCTGTCTGAGCCGGTAGATGTTTCAAAATATGGCGTCATTTATGGCGGAGTGCAGAAAAATATCGGACCGGCCGGCGTTGTGATCGTGATCATCCGCGAGGATCTGATCACGGAGGATGTGTTGGAGGGAACGCCGACGATGCTTCAATATAAGACGCACGCCGATGCGGCGTCTCTTTACAATACGCCGCCGGCGTATGGCATCTATATCTGCGGCAAAGTATTTCAATGGCTGAAGAAAATGGGCGGATTAGAGGCGATGAAAAAGAGGAATGAAGAGAAGGCAAAGATCCTGTACGACTTTTTGGACTCAAGCAAGCTGTTCCGGGGGACTGTTGTCCCAAAGGACCGCTCGCTGATGAACGTGCCTTTTGTGACAGGAAATGACGAGCTGGATGCCAAATTTGTCAAAGAGGCGGCAGAGGCAGGTTTTGTCAATCTGAAAGGACACCGCACGGTAGGAGGTATGCGCGCCAGCATTTATAATGCGATGCCAAAAGAGGGTGTACAAAAGCTGGTAGAGTTTATGAAAAAGTTTGAGGAGGAAAATGCATAATGTTTCAGTATACATGTTTAAATCCAATCGCACAGATTGGGCTGGATGGTTTTGACGATAACTATGAAAAGACAGAGGACTTTGGCGCAGCGGACGCTGTGCTTGTCCGCAGTGCGGCAATGCATGATATGGAGCTCGGCGATAAACTCTGCGCCGTGGCAAGGGCGGGAGCCGGAGTAAACAATATTCCGCTGGATAAATGTTCGGAAAAGGGAATTGTGGTATTTAATACGCCGGGCGCAAACGCAAACGGCGTCCGGGAGCTTGTGATCGCCGGTATGCTGCTGGCTGCGAGAGATATCGCAGGCGGAATGCGCTGGGTGCAGGAAAATACCGAGGATGAAAATATCAGTAAATCGATGGAGAAGGCAAAAAAGAAGTTTGCGGGAACCGAGTTAAAGGGGAAAGCGCTTGGTATTATCGGGTTGGGCGCTATTGGCGTCCTGGTCGCAAACGTGGCAAGGCATTTTGGGATGGAGGTGTATGGCGTGGATCCTTATCTCTCTGTTTCCAATGCGCTCTCCCTGTCAAGGGACGTTACGGTATTAAAATCCTATGAGGAATTATATCAGGTCAGCGACTATATTACAGTCCATGTCCCCTATTTGCCGGATACGAAAGGAATGTTAAATAAAGAGGCGTTTGCGCAGATGAAGGACGGCGTTGTCATCCTTAATTTTGCAAGGGATCTTCTGGTAAATGACGAAGATATGAAGGAGGCGCTGGAGTCTGGCAAAGTGGCAAAATATGTGACAGATTTCCCGAACCCTGCCGTTGTCAAGATGCCAAATGTCATTGCGACGCCGCATCTGGGAGCTTCTACAGAGGAATCCGAGGACAACTGCGCCGTTATGGCAGTGCATGAGATCAGAGAATATCTGGAAAACGGAAATATCATTAATTCCGTAAATTATCCAAACTGTGATGCAGGGGAGTGCAGCACACAGGGAAGGATCACGGTAGCGCATAAGAATATCCCGAAGATGTTAAACCAGTTTACGAATGTATTTTCTGATTTGGGGATTAATATTGACCATATGACAAATAAGAGCCGCGGGGAATATTCCTATTGCGTCATAGATATTGACAGCGCCTCTTCCCAGGAGATTGCAGATAAGCTGAATGCGATCGACGGCGTGTTAAAGGTGCGTATTGTAAAATAATATGGCTATCGTCACAGAAATCTTGTGAGATACCGGAAATAGCGGTGAACCGCAGAATGAAGATGTACCAGATATGGGACAGTCTATGCTGTGTTGGAGATTTCTGACACAGCATTTTCTGTACCCTGCCAATTTTGTCTGCATCATTGTGTGGGCGAAAGCTGTCTGCTGTCTATGTCCGGCATTTGGCATGACTGGATTGTGTTTCGTTTCGGTGCAGAGCGTTTGGCACTTGGCATGACTGGATTGGGCTTCGTTTTGGCGCAGAGCGTTTGGCACTTGGCATGACTGGATTGTGTTTCGTTTCAGCGCAGAGCGTTTGGCACTTGGCATGACTGGATTGTGTTTCGTTTCGGCGCAGAGCATTTGGTATTTGGCATAGGGATATTGTGTCCGGCGTTGCGGCATAATATCCTATGGTGCGCACAGCCTGAGAAAAATCGGCATATGAAAAGCAGCGCAGAAACGAGGAGAGCGATGACTTACCAGGAGGCAGTTGCCTATGTTACATCATTAGAAGGATCGCTGGGAAGCGACTATTCCCTGCGGGAGGTGGCAGAGCTTTGCAGGCGCATGGGAAACCCGGAGCAGAAGCTGCGGTGTATCCATATTGCAGGGACGAATGGAAAAGGTTCTGTAGGAAATTATATCAGCAATATCCTGGCAGTTTCCGGCTGTCGGGTGGGGCGCTATGTCTCTCCAGCCGTCTTTGGCTACCGGGAAAAAATCCAGCAGATTGCAATGGCAGGACAGCCGGGGGAGAGAAGCGGCGGTCAGGAGATTGGTATCAGCTGGATTTCGGAAAAAGAGACTGCGGAGACTCTGACTGTGTTAAAAAGGGAATGCGAGAAGATGGTACAGGAGGGATATCAGCATCCGACAGCGTTTGAAATCGAGACGGTAATGGCATTTTGCATGTTTTTGCGCTGGGGCGTAGATGTGGCGGTGGTTGAGGCAGGGCTTGGCGGAAGGCTGGACGCGACAAACGTGATCCCCCATCCGTTATTGTGTGTGTTCACCTCGATCAGCAGGGACCATATGGCGTTTCTGGGAAATACGATATCGGAAATTGCCAGGGAAAAATATGGGATTATCAAAGAAAATACGAACGTAGTGTCTGCAAGTCAGCCGGAATGTATCGAGCTTCTAAAAAAATACTGCAGAAAAAAGCACGCCGCACTTTATCTGGCCGGGGAGAACGAAGGAGAGGATGGCGGAGGATGTCTGGAGGGAGAGCTATCCTGCGCAACGCAGGATGGCCTTTCTGTCACATTTTCTTACTGCGGCAGACAGTACACGCTGCGGCAGGCCGGAATCTATCAGGTTTCCAATGCCGTGCTGGCGGTTGAGGCGGCGCATTGTCTGAAAAAATCGGGTTTTTCGGGGATTACAGAGGACACGGTTCAAAAAGGGCTTTGCCAGAGCAGGTGGAAGGGGCGCTTTGACATTGTCAGTCAGGATCCTTTTATTCTGGCAGACGGCGCCCACAATCCAGATGCGGCAAGAAAGCTGCGGGATTCTCTGTCACAGTTTTTTCCGGGGGAGTGTTTTTGCTTTATTGCAGGTGTTTTTCGGGATAAGGAATACCAGGAGATGATCCGTGTGCTTCTGCCGTTAGCAGAAAGCTTTTATACCGTGACGGCGCCCGGAAAGCGGGGGCTTTTAAGCAGCAGGCTAAAAGAGGCGGCTTGCGAGGCGCTCAGAGAGAAAGCAGTCGGAAAAGAGGGGGCCTGCGAGGCGCTCGGAGAGAAGGCAGTCGGAAAAGAGGAGGCCTGCGAGGCGCTCGGAGAGAAGGCAGTCGGAAAAGAGATGACCTGCGAGGCGCTCAGAGAGAAAGCAGTCGGAAATGGTGCGGAGGATGCAGCTGCAGACAGGATGGCTGCCGAACCAGCAGAGAGGACAGAGGTGTCCGTCTCTGACTGTGGGACAGTCCGTGAAGCGCTGCGCCAGGCAAGCGGCAGGCGCAGAAAGATCGTTGTATTCGGTTCGCTGTCTATTTTAAAAGAGGTTTATGAGGCGGCTGCCCCAGGATATTTAGATTGATGCGGCGTGGGAGAACAGAGAAAATGGCAGGATTAGAACCGCCGAAAGGGCAGCCGGGTGAAAGGAGGAAGCTGGATGCAGATTGGGAAAAGAGAATTTGATTTTCGAAAAGGACATACCTATGTAATGGGAATCCTGAATGTGACGCCGGATTCATTTTCAGATGGCGGCAGTTTTCAGACAATAGACAAGGCGCTGTTCCACGCAGAAGAAATGATAAGGCAGGGAGCCGATCTGATCGATGTAGGAGGCGAATCGACAAGACCGGGATATATCCAGGTTTCAGCGGGAGAAGAGATTGACCGTATCACGTCAGTGATTGGAAGGCTGAAAAAGGAATTTGATATTCCGGTTTCGGCAGATACCTATAAAGCTCCGGTGATGGATGCAGCCCTGTCAGCCGGGGCAGATCTGGCAAATGATATCTGGGGGCTGCGCTATGACGTGCTTTTTGCAGACGGCAAAGATTATTCCGGCTGGGGCGGCGGCACGATGGCAGAAGTGATTGCAAAACACAAAAAGCCGGTGTGCATTATGCAGAACCGGCGGAAGGCAGAATATGAGAATCTGATCGAGGAGATATGTTCTGATCTTCAGGAGAGCATAAGGATTGGAGAGCGGGCAGGGATTGACAGGGAACAGATGATCTTAGACCCCGGGATTGGTTTTGGGAAAACGTATGGGCACAATCTGGAAATCCTGGCAAAGCTGGAATGCTTTTTGCCGCTTGGTTTTCCACTTTTGCTGGCGGCGTCGCGAAAATCCGTGATCGGCATGACGCTGGATCTTCCGGTGGGAGAGAGGGAGGAGGGGACGCTGATGACGACTGCGCTTGCCGTCTGCGCCCATTGGGATATTGTGCGCGTCCATGACGTCGAAAAAAATGTCCGTGCGATAAAGATGCTGGAAAAAATCAGGGAATACGCGGGTTAGCATAATTTTTCTGGCGATATTCTTTTGGGGTCATGCCGGTATATGTTTTGAATACATGGATAAAATGGCTTTGGGAGTTAAAAGCCAGGCTGTTTCCGATGTCTACATAGGAGTCTTCCGATGAGGACAGCAGTTTTTTGGCAACTTCGATTTTTTCGCCGCGGATAAAATCGGCAATCGTCACGCCCATTTCTTTTTTAAAAATATTACATAGATAGGTCTTATTTTTTCCTGTGCTGGCGGCAAGGTCGCCAAGCGTGATTGGTTCATTGATGTGTTCAAAGATAAATTTCAGGCACTGCGTGACCAGGAAAGAATGATTATTTTGGGTATATATGCTGTTTTCATGCAGGATGTTCATTTTTTTGGCATAGTGAAAAACAGTATTTTTGTACAGAGTTTCGATTTCCGGTATTGCAGTACAGGCATCCAGGGATTGGACGGCAGAATAAAGGAGATTAAAAGCATCCTGAAATTCCATGCCATATTCTATACAGAAATATGTGATATAGGTTATGCGGATCGTAAAGCGGTATTTTAAGTTTCTCACGGGATGATCGGAATAGAATCCCATCACATGATTGGAAAGCGGGATGTATGCTCTGTGGAGAAAGTCCAGATTTCCGTGTTTGATCGCATTAAAAAAATCAGTTTCCTGCTCATAGAGCGCGTTGTTTGCCTGTTGTTCTTTATGTAAGAACATGGATAAAAGAATCTGTTTATCTGTTGTTTTTTCCAGCATAATCGACCTCCTTATTGGTTATAACTGATTGTGAAAAAAATATATTTTTTTTGCGATATTATGTCATTTATTGTGATAATTATATGAAATTTTTCTTATTATACCAAAATTATTTGATATTAACAAGAAGAATTTGGTATACCACAAAGGATGGAAAATGTTATTCTTAACAGGATAGAAAAAAAGCACAAAAAAATAGGGTTTTTTCAGTATTTTTTGAGTATTTTTGCTATATAGAGGAACAGGGATCAGGTTTTTTTGCGCTGTCTGGCGTTAGATTTCCCAGGAATCTGTCTGTATGGTAAGAAATATAATATTTTTTCATAATTCATGAAGGAGGGATTTTAATGAGAAGAAAGTTATTAAGCGTGATGTTGGCGGCTACTATGGTAGTCGGATTGACCGGCTGCGGTTCCGGAAGCAAGGACTCCGGTTCATCGACAACATCGAAGGGGGATTCGTCAGCTGAGGGAAAAGTAGTAAACATTTATACCTGGAATGAGGAGTTTATTGACCGTTATAAGGCCTATGCGCAGGATCTGGAGAAGAAACATGGCGTAAAGGTACAGTTTGTGACGGTAGCCAATGAGAACAATGCATATCAGGACAATCTGGACAATGCGTTAAAGGAGCAGGCGTCTGCATCAGATGATGAAAAAGTAGATGTCTTCTTGATGGAGGCAGACTATGCGAGCAAGTATACAAAATCTGATTATACGCTTGACGTTGTAAATGATATTGGACTGACAGAGGATGACTTAAAAGACCAGTATCAGTACACAAAGGATGTTGTAACGGTTGATGGAAAGTTAAAGGCCGTTACATGGCAGGCAACTCCGGGAATGTTTGTATACCGCCGTTCCGCTGCCAAGAAGATCCTTGGGACAGACGATCCAAAGAAAGTGCAGAAGCAGTTATCCGACTGGGATAAGTTTGATGCAGTAGCCCAGAAAGCAAAAGAAAAAGGATACGCTATGCTTTCAGGATATGACGATTCTTACCGTGTATTCTCTTCTCATGTATCAGCTCCATGGGTTGGAGGCGATGATGGAAAGACTATTATTATCGACGACAATATCTGGAAATGGGTAGAGCAGACGAAGAACTACACAGACAAAGGATACAACAATAAGACGACTCTTTGGTCAGACGACTGGTCAGCAGACCAGGGACCAGGCGCTAAGGTGTTTGGTTATTTCTACTCAACATGGGGAATTGATTTCACTCTGAAGAACAATGCAAAGGGTGGTGAAAAATTCCCGGATAAAGTAGGAAGCGGTGATTTCGGTGATTTTGCAACATGCTATGGACCGTCAGGATTTTATTGGGGCGGAACATGGATCGCAGCGGCAAATGGAACAGATAATATTCCATTCATCAAAGATTTGATGTTAAGGCTGACATGTGATGCAGACACAATGAAAAAGATTTCCAAAGATACTTTGGATTTCACAAATAACCAGCCAGCGATGGAAGCTTATGCAAAGAGCGATTACAAGTCTGACTTCCTGGGCGGACAGAACAATTTCGAGCTCTATGCAGAGATTGCTCCGACGATCGACATGAGCAACATCAGCGATTATGATCAGGGATTAAACGAGGCATTCCAGAATGCATTCCATGATTATTTTGAGGGCAAGGTTGA
Source organism: uncultured Lachnospiraceae bacterium (assembly GCA_947589455.1). Classification (GTDB taxonomy): domain Bacteria; phylum Bacillota; class Clostridia; order Lachnospirales; family Lachnospiraceae; genus Butyribacter. The sequence goes on from CANQCD010000044.1 coordinate 10,859, forward strand.
CAAGGATACGGCTCTGCAGAACTTCTACAAAGCTGCAAAGGAGAAATATCCAAGTCTGCATGAGCCGGAAAAAGACTAATTGACAGCTAAATTATAATGTGTCGTTAGAATGCCGGATGTCCGCTTCCAGTAGGAAGTGGATATCCGGGCTTTTCAAGCTGATATTTTCATGCATATTGAGATTGGAGAAGATATATGAGTAAAACAACAACGAAGCATAAGAAAGTCAGCTATGCAAAGTGGGGGTATATATTTTTGATCCCGTTTTTTTTAGTATACGCTGTCTTTTCTTTTATCCCAATGATTACCACCTTTTATTACAGCTTTTTTGAAAGGTATCTGGACGGGTTAGAGGAGATTGGACCAACCTTTGTTGGGTTTGACAATTATATAACGTTGTTCCAAAATCCGGATCTTTTGAAATATGCCGCCAATACAGTGATTATGTGGGTGCTTGGCTTTTTGCCTCAGATCATCATATCTCTTTTGTTTGCGGCATGGTTTACAAATAATCGTTTGAAATTAAAATCAGGATTTTTTAAGATTGTGATCTATATGCCGAATTTGATCATGGCATCTGCATTTTCTATGTTATTTTTTGCATTGTTTGCAAATGCAGGTCCAATCAACAATATCCTGTTGAAACTCGGGATCATAAAAGAATCCTATCATTTTCTGAATACGACGGCCGGTACGAGAGGGATTGTTGCATTGATGAATTTCCTGATGTGGTTCGGCAATACGACGATCTTGCTGATGTCTGGCATGATGGGAATCGATCCGGCGCTGTTTGAGGCGGCGGAAGTGGACGGGGCAACGCCATTCCAGGTATTTTCAAGGATTACGATGCCTTTGCTGAAACCGATTTTTGTGTATGTGCTTGTCACATCACTGATCGGAGGACTGCAGATGTTCGATGTTCCTCAGATCCTGACAAACGGAAAAGGTACGCCGAATCGAACAAGCATGACACTGATCATGTATTTGAACAATCACTTGTTTAGTGAAAACTACGGCATGGCGGGAGCGATTTCCGTTCTCCTGTTCATTGTTACCAGTCTGCTCAGTCTCTTTGTATTTAAGAGTCTGATGGCGCAAAGAAAGTAAGGGGGTGATAGGACATGAATGAGAATGTGAAACAGTCTTCTGGCCATCTTTATATCCGCCGTATACTTTGTTATGCTGTATTGGTGATATTTACAGTCCTCTGCCTGTTCCCGTTTTATATCCTGTTTGTCAATGCGTCAAGGTCGCATGTAGAGATCCAGCTTGGATTTTCCATGATACCTGGAACCAGCTTTATACGAAATTGGAGTAACGTGGTACAGAGCCAGACGATCCATATTTTCCGGGGATTGTTAAACAGTGTGATCATTGCAGGTTTGTCTGCATTGCTGTCTGTTTATTTTTCAGCGTTGACGGCATATGCGATCCATGCATATGATTTCCGGTTTAAGAATGCGATTTTTAATTTTATCCTGATCATTATGACGATTCCGACGCAGATTAGCGCACTCGGTTTTGTTGATTTAATGACGTCGATGGGATTAAAAGAGACTTTTATCCCTTTGATTGTGCCATCGATTGCAGCTCCGGTCGTGTTCTTCTTTATGAAACAGTATATGGAGAGTTCCCTGCCGTTGGAGATCGTGGAGGCGGCAAGGATTGACGGATCCAGTGAATTTCATACGTTTAACATGGTGGTCATGCCGATCATGAAACCGGCTCTGGCAGTACAGGCAATCTTTTCCTTTGTGACAAGCTGGAATAATTACTTTACTCCTGCGTTGATCCTGACAAAGGCAGAGAATAAAACGCTGCCGCTTTGGATTGCTTATCTGCGAAGCGCTGACTTTACTAAATTTGACTTGGGTCAGCTTTACATGATGATATTTATTGCCATCTTCCCAGTGTTGATCGTATATATCCTGCTTTCTAAGTTTATTGTGCAGGGTGTTGCGATGGGAAGTGTGAAAGGCTGATGTATTGACTTTTTTTCCTATTTGTGATAAAAATAGGAAAAAAAGGAATGCATTCACGGAGTAGATTCGCCCTGAACGAACATAGTTCGTTCAGGGTTTTTTCGTCGCCGGGAAATGGTCTGATGGAGCAGAGCTGTCCGCATGATGAAAAAACAGTCCTGTAGGCGGTTTTTCCTGGATGCTTTGAAATGGAGGAAGAGGATGAAGGTTGCAAATTTAATTGGTTCGAGATTTAAAGAAAAGCCGGCGGATTGTGTGATTGACAGCCATGCGCTGATGGTGCGCGGCGGTTATATGAAAAATGTGGGAAATGGCATTTTTTCAGAATTTCCGATTTTGAGGCGCATCACGGCAAAGATAGAACAGATCATCCGTCAGGAGATGGATGCAGTCGGAGGACAGGAGGTGTTATTCCCGGTTGTTCTTCCGGCAGATTTGTGGGATGAATCTGGCAGATATGAATCTGTGGGAAACGAGTTGCTGCGATTTACGGACCGCAGTAATTCCCGTTTGGTGTTAGCTATGACACACGAGGAGGCGGCAGTCCATTTAGTCAGGGAATATGCCCAGTCGTATGCAAAATATCCGTTTATGATATATCAGATCCAGAGAAAGTTCCGCGATGAGGCAAGGCCGCGCGCCGGTATGATACGTGTCCGCGAATTTACAATGAAAGACGCTTATTCCTTCCATACATCACAGGAGGATTTAGAGCGTTATTATGAAAAGTGTTATCAGGCGTATAACCGGATCTTTCAGAGAGCCGGTATCCCGGATGTAGTCACAGTAGCGTCTGATTCCGGTATGATGGGAGGCAGCATTTCCCATGAATATATGCTTCTCACACCTGTAGGGGAAGATTCCATTGTCCTGTGTGAAGAATGCGATTACCGCGCGAATATGGAAGCGGCAGAAAATAAAGTAGTCAATGAGGGCGGCGAGCTGCAGGAATTGGAATGTATCGAAACGCCGGACTGTAAGACGATCGAGGCAGTCTGCCGTTTTCTGGGAAGCGCAGTAGAAACTTCCTGTAAGGCGGTCGTCTATCAGAAGAATATGGATGATACGTATGTAGTGGCTTTTGTGCGCGGAGACTATGAAGTCAACGAGACAAAGCTGCGCAATCTGGTCGGGGAAGAAATCCATCCGGCAGAGATTACGCAGGATTCGCCTCTGGTAGCCGGTTATATTGGGCCATATGGCATATCAGATAAAGTAGAATATTATCTGGATGTGACACTACAGGGGATTTCTTCTCTGGTAGCCGGTGCAAACAAAGAAAACTTTCACTATAAGGGGTTAAATCTGGAAAGAGATTTAGAGAATGTGTCATATGTTGATATTTCCAAGATAAAAGAAGGGGGCATCTGTCCGCACTGTCAAAAACATTCCATTGCAATCCGGCGTGGGATTGAGGTAGGCAATATTTTCCAGCTGGGGACGAAGTATACCAAGACAATGGGTATGACATATACTGATGAAAACGGAAAACAACAATATCCGATCATGGGCTGTTATGGGATTGGCGTTGGGCGGCTGGCGGCTTCCATCTGTGAAGTCTGCCATGACGAATATGGACCGGTCTGGCCGATCACGATCGCGCCGTGGGAGATACAGCTGCTCTGCCTGCGCGCTGATGACACGGAGGCAAAGGAGACGGCGGATAAATTATATGCCGATCTGCAGAATGCCGGGATGGAAGTGATCTATGACGACAGGGAGGGATTCCGCCCGGGAGCAATGTTTTCTGATGCGGATTTGATAGGCGCGCCAATCCGAGTTGTTGTCAGCCCGCGCAATTTAAAAGAATCTTGTGTCGAGATCACGACGAGGGATAAGTCGGTCAAAGAGATGGTCCCATTAGAGAATGCCCTGGAATATATCAGCGGGCTGCGGCAGAAGCTGTATGGACAAATCTGGGAGAAGGTAGAAGATTACAGATAGCATTCCGGCAGTTTGTCCGTTTTGCTGCGGGATTTGTGGCGCCAGGCAATGCAAGAGTAAGCCAGAAAATCCCAGCAGTTTGTCTGTTTTGCCGCGGGACTTGTGGCGTCAGGCAATGCATGAGCAAGCCAGAAAATCCCGGTAGTTTGTCCGTTTTGCCGCGGGGCTTGTGGTATTGGTACTTGCATTACATTTCTCTTTTGTGTAAAATAAGACAGGGAAAAATCTGGAAGGATACAGGCATTTGCAAAATATCTCAAAAATAGGCTGCGTTTTGCAGGTTATGTTATATAGATGGGGAAAACAATCGTTTTGCAGCTGCCTGTTGGAGATATAGGTAATTGCGAAACGATGAAAAATAGTGTATTGCTAAGGTGATCATGAAAAGCACGTTTTGCAAACGCCTGTTGGAGATATGAGGAAAGGTGGAATAACAGGATGTTTAAGATCAATGAGAATTATTTGAAATTACCGGGAAGTTATCTGTTTTCGACAATCGCAAAGAAAGTAGCGGCTTTTTCCGAGGCGCATCCGGACAAAGAGATTATCCGTCTGGGAATTGGAGATGTGACGCTCCCGCTTGCACCGGCGGTGATCGGGCGGCTGCACAGCGCCGTAGATGAGATGGCAGATCAGAATACATTTAAGGGGTATGCTCCGGATCTGGGATATGATTTTTTAAGGGAGACGATTGCGGAAAACGATTATGCGGCAAGGGGATGCCAGATTTCCGCAGATGAGATTTTTGTCAGCGATGGCGCAAAGAGCGATTCTGGAAATATCGGGGATATTTTTGATATTGATAATAAGATCGCCGTATGCGACCCGGTGTATCCGGTTTATGTAGATACCAATGCGATGTCAGGGCGCACAGGCACGTATGATCCGGCAACGGAGATGTGGTCTGATGTGATCTACATGCCCTGTACGAAAGAGAATGGTTTCTGCCCGGAAATTCCAAAGGAAAGGCCGGATATCATCTATCTGTGCTTCCCGAACAATCCGACGGGGACAACGATCACAAAAGCCCAGCTGCAGACTTGGGTTGATTATGCGTTAAAGGAGGGCTGTGTCATTATCTATGACGCGGCGTACGAGGCGTATATTTCTTCAGCGGATGTGCCGCATTCGATCTATGAGTGCAAGGGAGCGGAGGCCTGTGCGATCGAGATTCGCAGTTTTTCAAAGAATGCTGGTTTTACCGGTACGCGTCTTGGATTTACCGTAGTCCCGAAGGCATTAAAATGCGGCGACGTCTCTCTGCACTCCCTCTGGGCAAGGCGCCATGGGACGAAATTTAACGGCGCGCCTTACATTATCCAGGCTGCGGGGGCTGCAGTTTATACCGAAGAGGGAAGGAAACAGACAAAAGAGCAGATTGCATATTATATGAACAATGCAAAGGTGATCCGCGAGGGGCTTGTCTCCGCGGGATATGAGGTATTTGGCGGCGTGGATGCGCCTTATATCTGGCTCAAGACGCCGGATCGCATGAAGTCATGGGAGTTTTTTGACTATCTGCTAAACGAGCTCCAGGTAGTCGGCACGCCGGGATCGGGATTTGGACCAAGCGGCGAGGGATATTTTCGCCTGACAGCGTTTGGCAGTGCAGAAAACACCATCAAGGCGATGGAGAGGATCAAAACCGGAAAAGTAAACGGATAAACCTGTGCAGCCGGGACTGTGCATGAAAGCTTTCTGCAAAGCGCAGGAGTGCAAGAGAACCGGCTGCTTTTCTTAATATAGAAATGGTTTGGAGACTGGAACAGCCAAAGGCGGTATGCCGCCTTTGAGGCAAGGGGGATTTGTATGAAAACATCTTATAAAATGATACTTGCTTTTTTGTCCCTGCTTTTTTGCGTTTTGTGCGTTCCATCACAGGCGCTGGCAGATGCGCAGGTTGAGGAGGAAGATACGTCGTATGAACGCTATATTGCCTTTGGGGCGGATTTAAGGGACAGCGAAAAGGCGTCCGTATTACAACAGTTTGGAATCACGGAAGCGGATCTTGTGCAGTATAAGGTGATTGAGATCACAAACGAGCAGGAGCATGAATACCTTGGTGATTATATTGACGCTTCTGTGATTGGAAAGAGGGCGCTTTCTTCTGTGATGGTCGTTAAGACAGAAGAGGGAAGCGGCATAGAAGTCTGCCAGCAATATCAGTTACTGTACTTCCGGAATGTATTGCAATGCGCTTGCCACGGCGGGGCTTACGGATGCCAATGTCAGGGTGGCAGGGCCGTTTCCGATATCTGGGACTTCTGCGCTGGTAGGTGCGATGAAGGCATACAGTACCATGACGGGGGAAGACATTTCAGAAGGGACAATGGACACGGCGACAGACGAGCTGGTGACGACTGCCGAATTAGGAGACAGCATCGGCGATAAAGAAAAGGCGGCGGAGCTTATCGCCGCATTAAAGCAAAAAGTTTTTTCTGAGGGGCTGACTTCCAGCGCAGATATCCGGGATGCGGTCGATGCTTCGGCAAGGGCGCTGGATATCAATCTGTCAGAAGAAGATGTAGATCAGATTGGTGATATGATGGAAAAGGTGTCGAAGGAAGATATTGATGTTGACGCCATTACAGAACAGGCAAAGGATATCTATGATAAATTAAAGGATTCCGGCATTGACTTTAGCGATGTTGACACGTCGGGATTGATGGAAAAAGTAGGGGACTTTTTTGCCGGGATCTTTCAGGCGATCGTAGATTTCTTTACCGGGCTTTTTGGATAGGCACAGTCAGAATGGAGGAAAATATGGCAAATGTAATTTCAGATGAGACGATAGATTATGTGGCGATTTTGGCAAAGTTGGAACTGGATGAGGAAGAAAAAGAACAGGCCAAAAAAGATATGGGCGAAATGCTTGATTATATTAACAAGCTCAACGAGCTGGAT
>CANQCD010000045.1 GCA_947589455.1 uncultured Lachnospiraceae bacterium
CCCATCGCTATGGCGAAAAACGCCATCGGCATGGCGATTGCCTGCGAGGAGTACGGCGCTAAGTTCTTCGCCAACGGCGCAGCTCCGGGCGGCGTCCTGGAACACCCCGGCACCATCAAGGACCCGGAACGGTCGAGTAGACAAGGGGAATTTCACCCCAAGCCTCTCACAGAACCGTACGTGATAGTCTCCCATCATACGGCTCTTGTCGTCTTTACACCGGCATATAGCCAGCCTGCCATTGATAAAACATTTTCGGACTGGATAAAGCTATTCTCTTCAACAATATCTTTGCCTTTCGATAGCTTCGCTTTGCTTTCTTTCTAAATTTCCTAATCCATCTGACAAGCTTCTGATTCACATAATTTATTCCCTTTTTGAAGGCTTCGCTTGGTGTAAACTTACAGAAATAATTCATCCAGCCTCTAATAACTGGATTCAAAATCTGCGACAGTATGATTATATCGCTCGTTGCTGATTTCCTTATTGTTTCCCTGACTTTCTCCCGAAAGGAACGTGCCGCTTCCACACTTACTGCTGGCGTAAATCCCATAAAATAAATCCCCTGTGTACTCTTTACCAATCTCGGACGAAAACAGTATCCCAGAAATACAAAGGATGTTTCCACCCCTTCTGGTACAGGCTCATTATTTCTCCTACAGAATACTATTTTACTTTTCTCAGGATGTATGCGTAGTCCATACCGCTTCATCTGTTCTTTTAACATGTCCAGAACAAACTCCGCCTGCTTTCGGCTTACACAATGAATAATTCCATCATCTGCATATCTTTCCCAAGGACACTTTGAAAACCTCTCTGTCATCCAGCTGTCAAATGCATAATGCATAAAAAGATTTGCCAACAGCGGACTGATAACTCCTCCCTGCGGCGTACCCGCATTCCTCTCTTTTAACGTTTTGTCCGGCATAAGTATAGGAGCTTTTAAACATCTGTCAATATACAGGAAAATCCATTTTTCATGACAATGCTTTCTTATCAGTTCTAACAGCTTTTCATGATTGATGTTATCAAAAAGACCAACAATATCAAACTCTATGACCCATTTCATTCCAAAACATCTGCTTCTGGTTGCCGCTATGGCATCCAGTGCTGATTTATCAGGTCTGTAGCCATAGGAATCTTCATAAAACATCGGTTCCAGCATTGGTTCCAGTCTGTTTCTCAAAACCATTTGGGCTACCCTGTCTTCAATTGTCGGTATACCCAGGAGTCTCTTTTTTCCATTTTTCTTTGGAATCTCAACGCCCCTGACAGGTTTCGGATAATAGCTTCCAGAGGACATCCTGTTCCACAAAACATACAGTCTGTTCTTCCAGTCCCTGTCAAACTCCTGAAGCTCTACCCCATCCACGCCTCCTGCACCTTTGTTCGCCTTTACTGCCTTATAGGCATTCAGGACTTCATTCTGTGAAATCTGAAATGCTTTCCCTTCTTTCATGTAATCCTCCCTGTTCTGGTTGTTACATTCAAAAGTTCCAACGACAGAATCCCTTTGCTCCATCCCCATTACAGGGACTTCATCACTACTACGGATTCTTCCGCACCTGTGATGTTCATCCCTACTTTCATACTCGCACATTTGTCAGCTTGTATTTTTCGGTTGGCATTACATCACAGGCTTCTCCTGTTCCTTTCATGAGCCTATGCCATGCTCCTGTAGCCTCAACACCGACAGCCACCCATACAGTAGACAGGTTTCTTATGGGCTTATATCCCGGCGACCACACAATTCTCCGGTTTCGACTGCACTTGTCAGCATTAACGATGCTTCATCAGCTCTTCACTTTCGTTCAGCTTCATGGCACACAACTGACAGCTCTTTCTCTGCCTTTTCTCATACGCTCAATACCATAGCTTTTGACTACAGCACCTATGAGTGTTTTGCAATCTGTGCCTGTACACCGATTGCGGAAGACCTACTTCCATCTCACGAAAAGCATTGCTTTCTGGTTACTAAAATTTCTTTAAGTATCCTCTAGCATTCAGGACACACTATGTGATAAACTGTTATTGTTGTTCATACGGACAACCTCCTGTATTCTTTAGATTTTACCAACTGGCAGGTCAGTAATAATCTAAATTTACTTGAGGTATTTTTCTGTGTCAATCTCTTGACCTATTTAAAGTATACAGGAAGCTTTCTAACGATTTTGGAACACGAGGCTATCGCTTTAACAAATGGAAATTCGTGAAACGGCAACTTCTTTTTCTCTATTTCCCCGTCACTTCGGAAACTGACAGGTTAAGCGGTGCCGTTATGCCGGTGAACTGGCGCACTTTGTTCCCCTCTTTGTCGTAGACGTACTGGACGTACTGCGCTTTCCCATCCTCCAGGTAGCTTTTTACCATGACAAGATTTCCCTGCTTATCATAAGTGTACTCCATCTTCGCCGTCCTGTCACTATCAATCTGTTCTTTTAACAAATAAGTACACTGTAATTACCAGGGCAAGTTCGGGTATAGGATATGAACCACCGGCTTAGCCGGTGACTTGCTTTTATAAAATATATCATGAGTCCAACTGTTTGATTGCAGGGTTATATTTCAAAATCGTTAATGTGGCAATCCCAATTAATCCTGCCAGGACAAATATTAGTCCGATTCCTGCTCCGCTCTGTCTTCCAACCAAAAAGGTTATCATATTTTTACTGGAAGATATTTTTTTCATAAATGGTTCGAAGCGGCAAATTGTTTTCATACAGTGCTTGCATATCCTTTGAATCAGAATTGCCGCACCTTATTCTTTGTACAAGTGACGACGATTTATAGCTGCTTTACGTTTTTTCAGCTTAAGCAATATCATGATAAACACAAGCAATATTCCATCACAGATACACACATAAATCCAGATTGAGTGTTTTATCTGCTCGCCATATCCATTTGCCTCTGCCCGCAGTTTTATATCATATCTTCCATCACCATCATTATCAATATTAAGTATACTTTCATCCGAGACAGCAGCAACCGTGTCAATCACTGTCTGGTTTGTAATTTTGACGTTCTCAAATCGCCGAAAATCCTTATAATCACCATTCTCATCCATAAAACCAATCGTATAATCCATATTTCCCCGTCCCGTCCCAGTAATTTGAATATCATAATCAGCCCCTTCTTTTAAACGTAATACCTTGATAGAATCTTTCTGCCCGGTCTTTGACTCCTCATTTTCCTCAAAAGTCAATGTACCAAAATTTGTTCTAAGAACCTGTCCTTTCGATGATGATCTTAATTTCTTTCCATCACGCGTAACGGTGACGTCGACTGGACAAGCGATGCGAACATAAATATATTTCTGTCCGTTAATCTGATCTGCGATATCTCCAAAAAAGAACACCAAATCATCTGCGCTGGCCACTTCATAATGACATCCACCGCTGGCAATCTGCTCCATCAAATACTGCGCTGATGATTTTTCGTCTTCCATCTTTTCAAAAAAACCCAAAGTGTATATTAAAATACCACTTTCCTTTAATTCATCTGCATACTCAATAAGTTCTTCGCCCTCTTTACCTACATTTGGTTCACCATCACTCATAAGAACAATGATTTTTTTCTTTGCAGTACTGCCTTGCAACATATTTTGAGCTTCCATCAAACCATCTTCAATATTGGTGTCCCCACCGTCAGAAATCTCTTCTACCGTCTCCATCAAATTGTTTTTTTCAACAGAAAAATCAGAAAGACGTTCTGCACTTTCATTATAGGTAACAACACCTATTCTTGCGTCTTTTTCAAGGATGGTATCAATAAATTTTACCGAGGCTTTCTTAGTTTCTTCCAAAGGTGTTCCCGACATACTCCCTGACGCATCAAGCAATAATACAATATCCCGTTCCTCAGAAGCTGAACTATCAGAGTTTGTCATCATTTGTGATGCCGTCTTATAATCACCCCATTCACAAATGAATGCGGTTCCGGCATTCACTGCCCCATTTCCAAAATCACCATCTATCCATGTTCCGTCTGAATATTCATCAAGGAATAGAGCGTAATTGTCTGCCAAATCGTTTGTATTGGGCTTCCCGTCATGCCAATTTGTATATTGTACCCCCTCTTCGTTACTCCACTTCCAGTTTCCCTCGTCTTTTGCATCAGAAAAACCAAAATATGCACCTGCATATCCTTTTTCTTTCATATAAGAGAACAGAAACTCATTTTCTTCTTTTGAAGTAATCGTCGCAAGATATCCATTTACTCCTTCACAATATTCTTTTGCGATTTCCCAAGTGTTTAGTTCATCCGATATCAGGCTCGAAAAATCATAAATACAATAATAATGCCCATTAAATTCTACTGCATTATCCGGAACATCTGCTTCGCCATACAGCCCATGCGGAATATCATCATCCGAAAAAACAAACATTCCGTTAAACTCATCATAGTATTTCGTCAGATAACCAATTTGGGTTGCATACCAATTCTCTACCGTTTCTTCCGGATCTTTAAAATAATCAAATATCACTTTGAAATCTGAAAGGAGCCCTGCATCATTCATGAGCAGACTATAGAGAAGATATTCCCCTCTTGCATGTGCACTTATCAACATTTTATAGTACTCGCATTTTGTTTGAATATCTGCCAAAATACTATCTTTATTCCCAGCTTTAGAAATGATGATCTGACTATTTGCCTCTATGATCGCACCAGCAACATCAGAAATAATTTTCATTTCCTGATAACGTTTATATGTATCCGTTGTTCCAAATCCAATATCTCCCACTAACATAGTCGCATGATATGCAAACTTTCCAATCGACATTGCGTGATTCAGCAAACCAAAAATCTCATCACCTTGATTCACAAAAATTTCCACAATCTTATTCGACTTATAAATATCGGATTCTTTAAGCAAATCAAATGACAGATTATTAACAAAAAACTTAGTTGTATAATATTCTAAGTTTTCTGTCGAATTTATGATATATTTAATCCTGTTTTTCAATAACTCCTCATTGGCCTTGTTCAAAGAGGATGCCACTTTTTTAAGGGCAGCATTATCTGCATACTTACCGACCGCTTCTAAGAATAACTTCGACTGTGTATAATCCTTAATGCTCGCTTCAAAATATTTTCCCTCTTCAATATTATCAACTGTTACATCAACCCCGTCCGTTGCAGCATCAATGATTGGAGATATTTCTTCTAGAATCTCTCCCGCTCCAACAAAATCAGTGGCAATTTGTATAATATCGCTCGTATAATTAAAAGCATCTTTAAGATCGTCATACTGGCTCTGACTTTGAACTTGCTCCGCAATATCAACACTCTGTAACGCAATCAGATTTGTAAGTACATTTGCATAATCCTTCTCATCTGGTTTTTCCTTGATCAGCATAGACGCAATCTCAAGAAGTTTTTTAAAAGGACTATTTTTTTGTATTTTATCAATTAAACTCCAATATCCCAACATAGCGGGTTTACTGAACAACTCATCTGCCGTTGACTCAACATTTGTATATTTCATCAAAATATATTTTCTTTCATCACTCGTATACTCACTAAACGCAGTATGGGCGGATACTGAAGCAGGTCCTATTGATATGATTAATATAAAAACAAGCACAATGCTAATTATCTTCTTCATTCTTACGCCTCCGATAAATTATTTATTGCAGAAATTAACGACTTTTCCAGAATTTCTCTATTTACTTCTTTTCACATTTTTGTATCTGCCTGATATTTTTTAACTCATATTTATTAAAATCGCTGCTTTTTATATCTTTCCTGCGAGGAACATACCAACTCTTACCCAAAAAATATACGCTTAATTCTTCATCATTAAAAATATAACCATGCCGGGCATAAATTTCATTTCTCGCCAATCTCAACTTATTTTTACTCAATTTTTTTAATTCTTTCAATGGATAAACTCTTGTATCTGCGTCCGGTAAAATATAATCTGTGTCCTCTTTGTCAGTATCAGAATGTTCTTTTTCCTCAATAAACTCTTTATCGGATTCATTTTCTTCTTCAGTAAACTCCTTATCGGATTCATTTCCCCTGATATCTGTAAACAAATATCCCTCGAAAGTCGAAACACACGTATAGATATAACTTTGCTGCACTGTGTTTTGCGTGCCATCCTCATAGTATACCTTGATAACTTCATTTGATGTCACCTCAACTGTATCATCATTAATACGGTGTGTTTCTATAACCTGGCATGATTCTAGTTCTTCTTTAATTCCTCTTTGGTGTAATTTTTCAATTACGCTTTTTTGCGTATTATATATATTGCTTCCCGCTTGCATTGTATAGCCCGCATCTGTATAATCCCCACTGTTTACCGCTTCCACAAAAAATGCTACATAGTTCTGTAATGCTTCCTCAACAGAATGCGCTATCGTTCTCTCAATTACTGAGTCTGTTGGCGCTAAAGAAGCGCTTGCCATCGCCGTGGGCGCTATCGTTTTCTGTGGCGGTTCTGTGCTTACTTTTTGAGAGACTTCTTTGGATTTCCCTGTCATATCAAAAATCATATCTTTTCCACCTTCAAACCAAAACGCCGCTGCAGATGATCCAAGAAGTATGATGACAAGAATTATAATAATTAATTTTAAACCACTCCCCCTCTTCTTTTTTTCATCCCCCAGCGGCAAAATTTCCTCCTCAGCATGATTTAATTCACTTATTACTTTGGTCTTTATCGCCGCTCCACAATTTGTACAAAACTTCAAATCATCTCTGAGTTCCTGCCCACATTTTGAACAAAACATATACACTTGCCCCCAACTTCTCTTTCATCTGTCCTCTTACCAAAAATATTACAGTCATAATGCTTTTTGAAAGACTGCATTACTCATGCCAATTTAATTAACCCTGTTTTTGTTTCGCCAATTAATAGTTTATTCCTGCACATAAATACCATATCGAAACACAATTAGCTTCCAAAATTACCTCGATAAATTTTCCAGCCCCCGCTTTCTTTGATTAAATATAGCTGTTGAACATCATATATTGAAGATTTTTCTTCTCCTCTGACTGTCAGCCGCAAATCTACCGTTACAATTTTCTTGATACTACTTGTATCCATATTAAAATTATCAATCAGCTTCTCTTCAATGATATCCTGCTGCCTTTCAGACAATTCTAATTCGTCTGTAATCTCATATGAAATTTTTTTGATGTCTCCAACTTTCTCCTCGTATTTATCCAGCGTGCCAAAAACATAGTCTTCATAGTAATTCTCGTCATAATCTTCTTCATCTCGATAAGATTGTTCTTCTTGTGCAACTGAACTTGTTAAGGACTCTAGGGTTTCAATATCGCCTTTTTCTAATGCTTTGACCATTTTTCGCACCGCTCCTTTATATCCTGTATAATTGTCCAAAACATTGCTGACAATCACAAACCCGATAATGGCGACAACAATAAATACGATCCATTTCACGCCTTTCGTACCTTTTGTTTTTCTGCTGCTTCCCAAATCTCCTACAGAAACATTGCCGCCAGCTGCGTTTTCTATTCCGATAAATTCTACCGGTGTTCCACACTGACCGCATACCCTATCTCCATCTTCCATTCTTGCGCCACACTTTGTACAAAATTTAGCCATTATTTTAACTCTCCTATCTTAATAGTATTTTTTAAGTAATCTATCCACAACAGGGATGGAAACTGTTGTCTGGTTCAAAGCTGTTGCCCCAAGCATTAAAAATAAAGATGTCTTAATGATCGACAATGCATCTAAAACCAGTTTAATAACCGAAGAAATCGTATCATACTTAAAAGATCCATCAAACTTAGAAACTAACGTATTAATCCATGACAATATCTCGGGAATCAACTGGATTAAATCGCTCAAAAACGTAATGGATGTCAGCAAAACAAGCGATTTGACAACCGCCACCCTCAACCATTGGTTCTCCTCGATTAATAGCACATAGCCTCCCAGCAGCAAGGCAGGAAAATAACCGCCAAACAGTGTCACACAATACATGATCGCCCCCAATAACCCTACCGAAATTCCAAGTTTCGTTCGCATATTTCAATTCCTCACTTTCTTAATTTTATATCTGAAGCACTTTTCTTTTTCCTCTGCCCCATTTTGCTATTTCAAAACATCTATAATTTAAACCCACAATTACTGCAAAACAGATTGCCCGCCCTCACAGAAGAATGACATTTCGGACATACTTCGCCTTCAGACACAGCTGCCCTCTCGTCCTGTCCACCCTGTGTCATTCTCGCTCCACAAATATTGCAAAACACTGCTTCTATGCTAACATCCGCCCCACAATTAGCACACTTTGCAATACCTTTTATCTGTTTTATCTCTTCCTGCTGCTTTTTAATTTCTTCACGTAAGTTAGAAATTTCTTTGATTTTTTCTAACTCATCTGCCATCAAATCATCCATATGCTTTTCATAATATAACTGTCCAATAACAGTATATAACTGAACAATTCTCTTCTCGTTCTCTGAAATTAATGAATTTAACCGTGCTATGTCTGCAATTTTCTTTGTCTGCTGCGCCACCTCCCCGCTCACATCGCTTACTTTTTTTCCAAACTGCTCAAGAAACGCCATCTCATCTCCTCCTGTACTGGTAATTTTTTTCGGTTATCTTAAAAGTTTTTGCTGTCCTCCCTCTCCATGATTTTTCTGTTATATCACAGAAATCTGATATTTACTCCATCCTCCGTACTGCTTCGTTTTTGTGTTTGAATACGCCCTGATACGGATATAATATGTCTTGTTGCGCTTTAGTCCTTTTATCACTTTACGATTGCTTTTTGTATACTTCGTTTTTTTCTTTGCAAAATTCTTTTTCAGAGAGTATTGAATCTGATATCCCCCCGCCTTTGCCACTTTCTTCCATCTCAGCGCAACGCATCCTCCCTTTTTACACTGATACATTACTCTCTTCACTTTTGCAATTTTTACTTTGTTCTTAGCATAACTATTTTTAGTGGTATCTTCTGTTCCAGAAAACCTTTCTTCTGTTCCAGAAAAATCCTCATCCGATCCCAATCGATCATCAGACTGTGATGGTTTTTTAGTTTGCTCTGCATGATTGCCAGCAGATGCCGACGGTTTCTCGGTTGGCTCCGCATGATCGCCAGCAGATGCCGACGGTTTCTCGGTTGGCTCTGCATAATCGCCAGCGGATGCCGACGGTTTCTCGGTTGGCTCTGTATAATCGCCAGCGGATGTCGACGGTTTCTCGGTTGGCTCTACACAATCATCCGTTGGTTCTGGCGATTTTTCTTCTGATTCTGCATAATCACCAGTTAGCTCCGCTGGAGTTTCTGTCGGCTCATGCCAATCTCCCGTCGAGCCATCCCATCCATCACCAATTTCCATATTCCCATCACTGCAATAACCACAGATTATGCACTCTTTATGTCCAGCTCCCATCGTCTCACCAGCATCATTTAAATCCGTTTTCCATTCAAACATATGAGGGCTGATTTCTGATTTTTCCCCACAAGCGCACCTGTTCCAATGTCCTGTTTCATCCGATTCCCAACTCCTGGAATCAAAATTGTGTCCACACGCTGGTATTACCTGCTGTTTCACAATGATTTCTCCACATTCAGAACAGTGTGATCCTTCCGTCAGCCCATCCTCTGTACAGGTCGGTTTTTTTGCTGCATCGCTTATCAGCGTATGTTCTTTTACAGGAATCTGTTCCTCTTTTGTTGCACCGCACACTTGACAAGTATATACTTTTTTCCCGCTTTTTTGACAGGTTGCCTGTTGCTGTATTCTTCCATTGTCATAACTATGTTCTATTTTTGCAATACTCTCTGTCTGTTTTTGGGAACAAATCGTACACGTCCTCGTTCTAATGCCGTTTTCCGTACAGGTAGCTTTTTTGGTTATTGTCCAGGAACCATACACATGGGCTTTTTCTTGTGCCTTTATAATCTGCTCACGTGTTCCTTCCATATTTCCCTGTACTTTTACAACAATTTTATAATCCCCTGCTTTATCAGGCAAAAAGCTAATCCACGTACAATCATTATTTTTGTATGACTGCGACTTAACCATGACTCCACTTGGGTTATATACATAAATAGTAACCGTATAACCTTTACCACTTGTCCAGAGAGAGGTAACATCATTCAAATTCTTTTCAGTATATTTGTCTCTGATTAAATAACTGCAATAAGCCGTCTGGCCTACCCCTATTGAACTGATCTCCTGAGAATCATCATTTTCCCATGCCCATACTTTTATCTGCGGTGCTGTATCCGCATAAACATCAAACGAAACAGAGCAGGAAACACCAACGTCGCCGCTGATTGTCACCGTGCCAGTATAGGTATCTTCTGAATCACAAGTAACTCCTATCCAATTATTATCACTATTATTATACGTGTACTCGTAAACTGTTCCATTTGAATTTCTGACTGTTTCTGTTGCCTTATAATTCATACTGGCAGTTTCATTTACCCTTCTTCCTGTCGACAAATCCGTCAACTCATAGCAAAGATAATACATTGTCCCTTTTTTAAAATTAGACGGAATGTTTCCCATTTTACTGTCTGATACCCAAACATGAAGATTATAGCTCTTTGATTCAATTTTAGTTAAATATTGCATACTGCAGTATCCGCTATAACCATTCCACTCAACATGCGCCCAGCTCCCATTCGCCCTGCTGACATATACTCTGGAGCCTTTTGGGATAGATGTCACCACGGAATACCCTGTGCCATGACCACTGCGCATTGTCAATGGCAGACTATCTGTCGATACATAATAGTCCGCTGCGTAACTTTCTGTACAGTTACAAATATCATTTCCTGCATATCGCAATACACCGTTCCATGGGTGGTAGTAATATCCTGATACAGAAACCTCTGTTCCCGTCTGATCTCCGGTCTGCGGATATCCCCTGTTGGAGTGCGCCCCGACATTCTGACCACTGCCTAAATAAATTTCTGTATGTTGTTTTTCATTCAATAATATGTCGCCCCTCTGTAAACCGGACGTTCCACCAATTTGACTCCATGGAATCCACTGAAATCCATGCTGTGTAAACTGTGAACGCATATTATTTGTGCATGTAGCTGCCCCAACATTAACACCAGCATTTTTAAAAGCAGAAATCACAAAAGAAGAACAATCATAATCCGGTCCCCATCTGCTAGACATACTATAACCATGAGAATTATCATTCGCTGTTGCGATTGCCCATGAAATTGCATTTTCAACAACAGAAGAAGCCGCTTCTGCCACACGTTCTGTTGTTGTGCCGACTGGAATATAAATGCCCGTCAGTGTGATTGCTGCCATCAATAATGCACAACAGCAATTTTTCAGTGTTTGTCGTACTTTCCTCTTCATCGTAACCACCATCCTTTGCTTTTCTGATTATGTTATGTACTCATTTTCCTTTTCCAAACTGCTCAAAAACAGACTGAAAAGCTATGATTCCTGCAATATTGGATCATAACCTGTCTACCCGATCTGTACTAAAACATATTTTCCTGTTTAATGCATAAAATCTTCTTAACAAGAAGAATCATAACACAAATCAAGTATATAATCAATAAAAATCTTCTTGTTAAGAAGAAATTATAGAAACGAGGTGAGCGTTTGAAAGCTTTTTGGTACAATGAAACACGAAAGAATATGTGTGGGACAAAAATAAGGGAATATCGAAAAAAGAAAAATATGAGTATCGAAAAATTAGCTACAAATGCTCAAATTGAAGGATATGATCTAACTGCAAATACAATAACAAAAATAGAATTGGGAATCCGTTTCGTCCCTGACTATGAAGTAGCTATTTTCGCCAAGCTTCTGAATACAACGCCCGATGAACTTTTAACAGAAGACTCTGGCGCCAGAAACATTACCTGATAACTTCTTCTGGCGCCACAACGAATCTAAGTCTTCCCTCCAGAACATAAATGTAAAAAACAAGAGGATATCGCTTTTTGCCTGCGCAATTTTTTGATATATCGCAGCTTTGCCCCGCTACATTACCCCTTCATTGGACAATCTGCTCCCCACCACCCGGCTTCCGTCATTACGGCTCGTGCGAAACGGCGCTGCCGGAATGCCATTTGCGCCAAACAGGGCAATCTCCTGATAGTTTGTCCAACAATATCTTGCATAAACCGGCGCCGGAACTTCTTTTGCAGTCAGTACGATCTGCTCTCCACGAATTTCATAATCCGCCGGATGATATATCTTGTCCCGGCCGGCGAGTTCAAATCCCTTCACCTCTCCTTTGCAGATAAAACCGTCTTCACTGCCGGTAAAGGAAAGAACCATCGCGCCGTCCTCGGTATAGCTGTCCCTGTAGATTGGGCCAAACGCCTCTTTCCTCTCACATACATGATATACTTCGCTGAATGCCTGCAGGGCAAGCCTGTGCCCGACTGGCTCTTTGTTTGTCGGATGGATATTTCCATATTCCCCCTGCTCTAAGATAACGGCGATACCAGTATTTTTCACCGTCTGGAACAGGCGCATCTGTGCTTCCCTGATAAGCGGCCAGTTTTTAAAATCGGTCTCTCCGACATTAGAAAATACCGGAAGCTGCACTGCCAGGAATGGGAGAGTATCATCTTCCCAGTCCATCCTCCACTGCCTGACTAACGAAGTCAGGAGCTCATAATATGTCGTCGGTTTATGATCGTCCTCTTCCCCCTGGTAATAGATAAAGCCACGCAGGGAATA
Organism: uncultured Lachnospiraceae bacterium; assembly: GCA_947589455.1. Lineage (GTDB taxonomy): Bacteria > Bacillota > Clostridia > Lachnospirales > Lachnospiraceae > Butyribacter. Next base: position 12,664 of record CANQCD010000045.1, read on the forward strand.
TGGGCAGAGTTTAGAGACCATCATTTCATAGAGTCCCGCCGGACGGAACTCACTGTACGGTCCCATCGGCCCCGGATATTTATTTTCCCCAAACAGCGCGATTGCCTCATCCCAGGTGGGGTTTTCCGCCGTCTCATAATAATGGGAGACATTCTTCTCAAACTCTGTCTGATAGATAATATACTCTTCCCGCTCCTTGACATATTCCTCAAAATCTTGTTTTTCTATCACGGCGTCATACTCTTCCACATAGGAAGAAATCTTTTGATTCTGCTCCATCATCTCCCGGCTCATCCAGCAGGACGCCGAAGTCCCTCCCCAGTTACAGTTAAGGATTCCCACTGTTACCCCAAGCTTTTCAGAAACTTCCCTTGCAAAATACCAGGCGACGGCAGACCATTTGCCCGCCTCCTCTTTTGTGCCGCACTCCCATCTACTCTTTCTCCATGCCTCGTCATATTCATCACAGTGGAATGCCTGCTTCGGCACATAAAAACAGCGGACGTTAGAAGCAAGCGCCTTTTCTACCGCCTTTTGCCCCTCACGGCTGTTCTGAAGCTCCAGCTCCATATTAGACTGTCCCCCGGCAAACCATACCTCGCCGACCATCACATCCGTGAACGTGATTTTTTCACCGCCCCCTTCTGCCTCCAGCACATAAGGACCGCCTTCTTTCATCGGAGCCAGAAAGAGCAAAAATTTCCCATCTGCCGTCTCTGCCTGCACCCTCTGCCCATTGCAGGAAACCGTTACCCGGTCGCCGTCACAGCTTCCCCAAACTGCAATCTTTTTCTTTCTCTGTAAAACCATATGGTTTGAAAAAACTTCTGCTAATTTTAACATGAAAATCCCCCTCCTTTAATCTTCCAATTTCAATTCTTCGGATGAATTTGTCGCCAGATTTAACACATATGCCTTGCTCTGGTCAAACTCCTCATAAAAAAGATACTCTTCCGTCAGATTCAGGTAATTATAATCTCCCGAAGCCAACAGATTCAGAGAACCGCTTGACAGATCATACTCATATAAGCCATTTTCTTTCCCGTTGTCAATCTGACAATAGACAACATCCTTCTGCCGGCTTACGTTATAGGTAGCAAGGCGGTCTGAAATCAGAGTTTCTACACTGCCGCCGGCAAGAGGCATCCTCTTTAGGGAATAATTATCCTCCATATCCAAAAAATACAGATAATCCCCCTGTTTCGACAGCCCGGTAAAATTGCCGTCCAGCAAAACCTCGCTGCTGCCCCCGTTCGTGCCAACCCTGCGAATCGCATGATCTTCCTTCATCCCGGTGTAGTAGATTGAATTATCCTCCACAATATACGGCGCGCACGGTTCATCTAGGATCTGGGTATCCTCTGAGCCGTCAATCGCTGCAGAATACAATAAAAGTCCCTTTTTCTGGTCATAATGCTGATAATATACTGAATTGCCATACAGACATGCCACCTGTGTCGGATCATTATACAACCTTCCCAGCTTCCTGCCGTTTTTGGTGATCCGGTATAGCCCCGTCGTGCTAAGCGACATAAAAGCATCCGAATCCACCGTCTTTTTATCATTTCTTTTTGTATAAAATACATATTTCCCCGCCACATTCAGATAGCTGACATTGTCGTCAAAAATCTTTTTTGCATTTGTCAGATCTGTGTCCATAGAATACAGCGTATTCTGATCATAAGGATTGGCAAAATAAATCTTTCCATCATCCTCGCAGAAAAGCCCGCCATTTAACAGATTGCCGCTGGTGTTTCCAACCGTCCCCGCCTCATATGGCGGTATGCGGTTTAAAAAATACTGCCAGACCAAAAAGGCGCCCAACACGAAAATAACCAACGCAGCAATCAAAATATTTCTTACTCTCTTACTCATAAACTTCCCCTTTCTTTATTGCAATTCTTCTAATTCGTTTTTTAATCTTTCTATCGTCTTGCCATACACAGGATGTACGGCATAAGGCGCAATCTCACAGAGCGGCTCTAACACAAACATCCTTTTTGCCATCTCCCGGTGCGGGACTGTCAACCGCTCCGACTGGATGATCCGATCGTCAAATAAAAGAATATCCAGGTCGATCGTCCTTGGTCCCCAGTGGATCGTCCTCTCCCTTTTTAACGCAGCTTCTATCTGAAATATTACTTCCAGGAGTTCCTCCGGAGAATAGAGCGTCTCGATTTTAACCGCGCCGTTCAAAAAATCATCCTGCTCCTCATATCCCACTGGTTTTGTTATGAGAAAAGAGGATCTCGAAACAACGCGGATGCGCTTATCTTCTCCCAAGAGCCGGATTGCTTCCAAAAGATGTTTCTCCTTATCGCCCATATTAGACCCAATCCCAAGATAAACCGTGCTCCATCCGCGCTCTATCCTGACAGAAACAGTTTCCAGCGGGAGCATAACAGGAGCCCACGGCTTTTCTACCTCCACTACAATGCCGCGCACCGCGGGATACGCCAGCAAAATCTCATCTGCCAGGCACTGTGCCAGCCGCTCCAGAAGATGAAACACATTTTCCTCTGTATATTTTTTGATCAGATGGGAAACTGCCGCATAATCAATGGAATCACACAAAGCATCCGAGCGTCCCGCCCTTCCCGCGTCACACTGCAGCGCCACCGAGATCAGAAATTTCTGTCCGAGCGCCGTTTCCTCCGGCAGATTGCCGTGTCTGGCAAAAACCTCCAAACGGCGTATCCGTATCTCATCCATTTTTCCATTCCTCCTTTTGCCTCTTGCAGGCTCCGTATGCTAATGCCGTCCCCGCTCTACAGCTCCTCCTCTTTCCAGTATCCGGGGCTCATCGTGCAGCGCAGGATCATCTTTCTTGAAAGCCTGTCATAGCGCATCCCCATTTGATAGCCTGCCAGCCGGAATGCGCACTGCACGCAAAAATAAAAAGCCTGGACAAAATGAAACTTCTTGCAGAGGGCGGCCAATGTCTTTTTTGCAAATCCCGCCCCTTCCTTTTCAGAAGAAATCGTCTCAAATATTTCACTGTACTGTTTCTGGGATACGCCCAGATCAAAATTTCTCCTGAACTGCTGCAGACAGGTATAAGAATGAGAATGGATCACTCGTGCCTCTGCCGCATAATATACTCCGTATCCCGCCTGGATCACCTTTGACGCCATGATCATATCTTCATTAAAAATCGTTGGATGCACAAACCCCCCGAGCTCTTCATAAAGACTTCTGTCATACATGGCGCAGACGTCTGAGCAAAAATACGTCTTAATCCCCAGCTCTTCTAAATCCGCCCTGGTCTTTAATCGGCTTTTGTCCGGATAATTATAAAGCCTCGCCATCCGTTCTGTCAGACTGCTGTCCTCTCTTGCAAGCTGCCTTCCATAAACAATCCCCGTATTTTCCCCACGGAAGCCGAGCAGCAGATTTTCGATCAGTTTCCTGTCCGCCGGCATGGCGTCCTGTGTCATATATAAAATATAATCCGCATCGGACAGGCTGGCGCCATGATCCCTCGTGCCGCCGTGGTCAAATTCTTCCTTTGCCACCGGCTCCGCCACAATCCGCTCGTCTTCAAACACAAGCAGGCTGTCTCCCCGCTCCATCGTCTGCAGGATAAAAATATGCTGCGGCAGAACAGACTGATTCATTAACCGCCTTAACAGCTCGTCAAACTCCTCCCCCGGATGGTAAACGGGGATTATAATGTCTACTGTCTTTTTGTCTAACTCGTTTTGCGTCATAAGGATCCTTTCTCTCTGCACAGGCTGTCCGCAAAACAATCGTCTACGCTATCGACCGCTTCCCGCACTGCCTGTATATTATGCCTGCCCTAACAGGATTTCCTTTCATCAATCTTATCGTGTTCCATGTGCTCTCATACCACCTGTGTATTATGCCTGCCCTAACAGGATTTCCTCTAATCAATCTTATCGTGTTCCATGTGCTCCCACACCGCTTGTATATTATGCCTGCCCTAACAGCCTTCCCACTAATGCCACAGCCTCTCCCGCATCTTTAGAGTAGCCGTCTGCGCCGATTTCATCTGCAAATCCCTGCGTGATCACAGCGCCGCCAATGATGATTTTAGCGGTTATCCCTTCTTTTCTGGCAAGTCCAATCACATTTTTCATCTCCATCATTGTCGTCGTCATCAGAGCAGACAAACCGATAATATCGGCATTTACCTCCTTTGCCTTTGCAATGATATCCTCTGCGGGGACATCCTTTCCCAGATCGATCACATGGTATCCGTAATTTTTTAACATCAGCGCTACCAGATTTTTCCCGATATCATGTATATCATGCTCCACAGTAGCGATCACAACCGTGCCGAGCGACTGCCCGCTCCTGTTTGCAGCCAGGATTGGCTCTAGCTTTTCTATGCCGCCTTCCATCGCCTCCGCGCTGGAGATCAGCTGCGGCAGATAATAAATCTGCTTTTCGTACAATTCACCGACATGGTTGATCGCCGGTATCAGGCTCTCGTCAATGAC
>CANQCD010000046.1 GCA_947589455.1 uncultured Lachnospiraceae bacterium
ACCGTAAATCTGTTTGCGGGATTACCATGTCGCTGCAATATCTGAAAGAGGCTGGTTTTGTTCGGTTGATACCGTAAATCTGTTTGCGGGATTACCATGTCGCTGCAATATCTGAAAGAGGCTGGTTTTGTTCGGTTGATACCGTAATCTGTTTGCGGGATTACCATGTCGTTGCGATATCCAAAAAGAGGCTGGTTTTGTTCGGTTGGTACCATAACCTGTTCATGGGAATGCATAATTTGTTTCAAAAACGGAAAATATTGACAATCTTACAGGGTGACAGCGAAAATTTTTCGCTTTTTAACCCATAATCAGTATCCGCTGACACATTTTGTCACGATTTCACGAAAATTACACGATATTTTCCAATCTGACTTCTATACAAATTTGACTTTTTATGTTACCATTAGTATTGTGTGCTAATTGGCAGATTTTGTTTGCCAAAGGGAGAGCCTTTCGGAAACGGAGGGCATTATGTCAAAAAAACAATATACAATGAAAGAATTGCCATTATCCGAGCAGCCGTATGAAAAGTGTGAGAAATATGGCACGCAGATGCTGTCAGACGCAGAGCTTCTCGCCATAGTGATCAGGACGGGGAGCCGGGGAGAGACTTCGGCTTCGCTGGCAAGAAGGCTTTTAGAAGAGCTTCCCGGTAAAACGCTGAGCGGCCTGTTTCAAACCTCGTTAGAACAGCTTTGCGAGATGAAGGGGATTGGCAGGGTAAAAGGCATTCAGCTGCTGTGCCTGACAGAGATCGCCAAGAGAATGCTGCAGGACGAGGCGTCGAAGAAGAGCTTGATCTGCGAAGAGCCGGCTGGCATTGCGACATATTTTATGGCGTCGATGCGTTTTTTGGAGACGGAACAGGCAAGGCTTCTGATATTAAATGGAAAAAACGTGGTGCAGAAAGAGCAGGTGGTATCAGTCGGTTCCTTTAATTCTGTGATGGCTGCGCCGCGGGAGATTTTTTACTATGCCTTGAAATATAAGGCGATATCGATCATATTGCTGCACAACCATCCGTCAGGCGATCCATCGCCCAGCAAAGAGGATCTGATGCTGACGAGGCGGCTTGCAGAAACGGGAAAGATCATAGGCATTCCGCTGCTTGACCATATTATTATTGGGAATAACCAGTATGTCAGCCTGCGGGAAAACGGATATTTTTCTGCCCAGGATTCCTATTCCGAGGACGATGGCAGAAAAAAATAAAGAGTTAAATTTTATGCGTGGACAGGCTGGTTCACAGAAATGGGGAATTTCATGGCAAAGAGGACTTTTGGTATTGATTTTGGCACCGGTACCATTAAAGTGTATCAAAAAGGAGATGGAATTATCCTTTTGGAGCGATGTGCCGTGTCAATTACCGGCAAGGGAAAAAAGACAATAGCGATTGGTGAAAAGGCATACGAAATGTATGAAAAGGCGCCGCCGAGCATACGGGTATCGATGCCGCTGAAACGCGGGGTCGTATCCCAGCTGCAGGATATGCTGGCGCTCTGGAATTTCATGGGGAAAAAGATTTCCGGCAGGAAGAAGCTGAGCCGCTGCCAGTTTTACATTGCGGTTCCGGCGGATATCACAGAGGTAGAAAAAAAAGCGTATTCCAAAATTGTGTCGGATTCCGAGAGCAAGCCGCAGAACGTCAGCCTGATTGACAAGCCGGTTGCAGACGCATATGGGCTGGGACTGGATGTGGAGAGGTCGCGGGGGATCCTTGTAGTGAACCTGGGCGCAGATACGACGGAGATTTCCGTGCTTTCCTTAGGAGGGCTTGTGACGACCAGGCTGATCCCGTATGGCGGCAATGATTTTGACCGCGCCATCCAGGGGTATATACGCAAAAAATATAATTTTATCATCGGTCTAAAGACTGCCGAACAGATTAAGATCAGGTTGGTTGCGATCAATGCGGAAGAGTCCCAGATCACCGTGGTGGGGCGCGACGTGCTAAAAGGGCTGCCGGGCGAGATCACGGTTTCAACCAGGGAAATCTTTCCTCTGGTCAAAGATATTTTTTATACGATTGCTTCTGAGGTGCGTTCTATCTTAGAGCATACCCCGCCGGAAATCTCAACGGAGATCAACCGGAACGGAATTTATCTGACAGGGGGGACTTCTTTTGTCAATGGATTGGATCAGTTTATGGCAAACCAGGTCAATGTGCGGGTCAATACGACTTCCGGCGCGCAAAAGACAGTAGTTTCAGGGATTGGTTACCTGGCTGAACATCCGAAGCTGGCTGCGAGGTATGCAGTCCCGTTGGAATAAGAGAAAGATTCCATTTAAAAGATAGACGATATGTTTTCCAGACTGCCAGACATCCAAAGGGCAGCCGGAGGAAAGATTGGGGGATCGAATGCGTAAGAAGACAAAAATTACAATAGACCCGAAATATATTTTGGCAGTAATCCTGGTGTTTTGCATTATCCTGGGAGTTGTCTCCTATCGTTTTGCAGATAAGCTGACGCCGATCCGGTCTGCCGTCGGCAATGTCGTCACGCCGATGCAAAAAGGCGTAAATACGATCGGGAGCGTACTCTCTGATAAGTTTGACTACCTGACGACAATGAAAGAGACTGTGGAGGAAAATAAAAAGCTGAAAAAAGAGCTGGCAGAGCTCTCGGCGGAGAATAAACTCCTGCAGCAGGATAAATATGAACTGCAGAATTTCAGGGAATTATACGATCTGGACGAACAGTATGCGGGGTATCCTAAGGTTGCGGCAAGAGTTGTGAGCAGCGACGGCGACAACTGGTATAATTCGTTTATCATTGACAAAGGGACGGAGGACGGCATCCGCAAAAATATGAATGTGATGGCGGGCGACGGGTTAGTCGGGCTGGTCACAGAGGTAAATAAGTCCTATGCAAAAGTGCGTTCGATCATTGACGATGACAGCAATGTCTATGGAACCTTGTTAAAGGAAAAAGAAAACTGTGTCGTCAGCGGCAATCTGGAGCTGATCAACAACGGCGTCATTGATGTGACGGGGATTGACGGCAATGCGAAGATAAAAGACGGGGCGGAGGTTGTGACGTCGCAGATCAGCGACAAATATCTTCCGGGGATCCTGATTGGCTATGTCAGGGATTTGAAAAAAGATTCCTCAAACGTGACACAGGCGGGGTATCTCTCTCCGGTGGTTGACTTTTCCAGCCTGGATATGGTGTTTGTGATCACAGAGGTAAAAGATTCGAAAGAATTGGAGGAGATGCTGCGATGAAACGTTATATCAGTATGACTTTGCTCATCGTCCTGTGTTTCGTGGCGCAAACCTCTGTTTTTCAGCATATGGAACTGACGAATATCATACCGAATCTGTTAGTCTGCCTGGTCTCTATTTCCGGCTTTATGTATGGCAGGAAATTTGGGATGTTTTCCGGGATCTTATGCGGCGTTTTAATGGATTTTATGTATGCGGACGTCATTGGCATCAGCATTTTTATTTTTGTGCTGGTCGGATATCTGAACGGGATTGTCAATAAGCTGTATTTTAAGGATGACCTGTCTATCCCGCTGCTGGCGATCGCCGTCAGTGATATTATCTACGGGCTTTTGTACTATGTGTGCAATTTTCTGCTCCGTGGGCGTTTTCAAATCTTTTACTACATTGGGCGCATTATGATTCCGGAAATGATCTATACGATCCTTTTGGGGATTGTTTTATATAAGCTGACCTGCTGGCTGGAAGAAAAGCTTTATCCTCCGCAGGAGGTCCCTCTTGCCAAAGGGGAGAAAAACTAAGAGAAAGGAGCGGCAAACAGTATGTATGATATTGTCAAAGAGGCGTTACAAAAATTTTTTTCATCAAGGCTTCTGCCTGTGGCGATTCTTTTTGTGCTTCTGTTTGTGATCCTTTTAAACAGGATGTTTCAGCTGCAGATCTCGCAGGTGGAGGATTATTCAAACCAGTCGGGGAAAAAGAATGAGAATACCAGGGATATCAAGGCTTCCCGCGGAAAAATATATGACTGTAACGGAAAGCTTCTCGCCTACAATAAGCTGACGCATAATGTGACATACGAGAGAAACCAGGCGACTGCGGCTCTGGATTCCAGGGGGCGCAACCGCATGATTTACGACCTGTTAAAGATCCTGGAACGGGAAGGGGAAGAGTTATCCGTAGAATTTTATATTGAATTTGACGATAACGGCATACCGCAGTTTACGATATCTGGAAATTCCCTCCTCCGCTTTAAGGCGGAAGTATATTCCAAACAGTTAGTCAAGCTGACGCAGGAAGAGAGAGACGCCTCTGCACAGGAAATCTATGATTTTTTGCGCTATGATATGTCAACGGCAAGCCCGAAATTTGATATAGACGATCAATATGATGATGAGACGGCGTTAAAGATCATGGCGGTACGGTATACCATGTATATCAACCGGAACAATTCCTATCAGAAGCTGACGCTTGCGTCGGACGTCTCTGAGAGGACTGTGGCGGCGATCAAAGAAAATAAGACGGAGCTTCCGGGGGTTGATATTGATGAGGACACAATACGCGTTTATAAGAAGAGCAAGTATTTTTCCCATATTTTGGGGTATACTGGAGGTGTGACGGCCGAGCGTCTCGACGAGTTAAAAGAGCAGAATCCCAATACAGATTACACGATGTTTGACCAGATTGGGATCTCCGGGCTGGAGAGCACGTATGAGGATTATCTGCGCGGTGAAAAGGGAACGGAAAAACTGGTCACTGACGAGCTGACCGGCCGTGTCGACAGTGTGACGGTAGAGGAAGAGCCGACAGCGGGAAACGACCTGTATCTGTCGATCGACGCAAAACTGCAGGAGGAGTGTTACCGGCTGTTAGAGGAGCATATTGCCGGCATTTTGATCGCCAATATCAATAACAGCGACAGCGCCGGGTCAAAAGGGCATTCCTCATCCGAGATCAAGGTGCCGATCTATGATGTCTACAGTGCATTGATCGAAAATAACGTGATCAACGCAAACCGCTTTACAGACAAGGATGCGTCAAACCTTGAGAAACGGACGTACCGGCAGTATAAGAGAAAATCAAAAGAGATCAAGAAAAAGATGCGCGCCATCCTGGCTGTGGGGAGCCGCAGGACGGTGAGCCAGTTAAGCGATTCCATCGCTGAATTTGTGGATTATTTTTATGAGGTATTAAAAAATAACGGAGTGATCTTAGTAAGCGATGTGGATTCCTCTGACCCGACTTTTAAAAAATTTTCGTCTGACAGGATCAGCGTCAGCGAATTTTTGCAATATGCCATAACAAAAAACTGGGTCGATTTAAGTGCGTTAAATATCGGGGAGCAGTATTTCAGCACAGAGGAAATTTACAAAAAACTGTTAAATTATGGAATGAAGCTTTTGGAGGATGATGTAAAATACCCGAAAATGGTATACAGCTGCCTGATCCATGAGCATGAGCTGTCCGGAAAGGACTGCTGCCTGCTTTTGTTCGACCAGGGAGATATCAAGTATAATGCGTTAGATTACCAGAAACTGGAATTGGGGCTGATATCGCCATACAGTTTTTTGATCAAAAAGATTCAAAATCTGGAGATCACGCCGGGAGATCTGGGGTTAGAGCCGTGTTCCGGGTCGCTTGTCGTGACGGACGTCAACACTGGGCAGGTAAAAGCGATGGTCAGCTATCCGAGCTATGACAATAACAAGATGGCAAATAAAGTCGATTCCGAATATTTTTATACTCATCTGACGCAGGCGGCGTCTTCTCCGCTGTTAAACAGACCGACGCAGCAGGAATTGGCGCCAGGTTCTACGTTTAAGGTATTAACTTCCGTCGCTGGGTTAGAGGAAGGGGTTATTACGCCGTCTACTTCTATTTACGACCATGTCCGGTTTGATAAGATCAATCCATCGCCCAGCTGCTGGAAAAAGACAGGGCATGGGACGTTGCATGTATCAACGGCGCTTGAGGCATCCTGCAACTACTTTTATTATAATGTGGGATATTTTCTGGGATATGGAAATTCCAAGGGCGCTGTCAGCGATACAAAGGGACTTGCCAGACTGAAAAAATATGCGGATATGTTTGGGCTGACGGATACTTCCGGGGTGGAGATCGCAGAGTCAAAACCGCGTTTTTCACACAACGATATTGTCCGTTCCGCGATCGGGCAGGCAACACATGCCTATACTCCATCGCAGATCTCACGTTATGTGACAACGGTGGCAAACAATGGGACATGCTACAATCTGACGCTGGTTGACAGGATAAAAGACGTAAAAGGAAAAACCGTCCTGCGCAACAGGGCAAAAGTGAGAAATCACGTATCCCTTGCGGGTTCTACGTGGAATGCGATCCATCAGGGGATGTATCTGGTTGTGAACGGGCCAAACAGCTCCATCCGTCAGATGTTTACCGATATGAAAGTAACCGTTGCCGGAAAGACTGGAACGGCGCAGCTGAATGATTATCATGCAAACCATGCGCTGTTTATGTCGTATGCACCATACGACGAGCCGGAGATTTCTGTGACATGCGTTATCCCGAATGGTTATGCATCGTCCAATGCCGTGCAGACGACAAGAGATGTATATAAATATTATTTCAGCAAAGATAAAAAGAAAGTCTCCGGCAAGATTAAGATGCCGGAGACAACAGTAAACCATATGGACTAAACTGCTGTCAGCGAAAATACAGATTTTGCGGGCAGATGCACAGGAAAGGAGGCAGCATGAAAGAAACAGTTGTTATCAAGGGGACAAAGTCCGGCATTATTCTGGTACTCAGCAAAGATGCGGATTATGAAACCCTGAAAAAGGACGTGGCAGAAAAATTCAAAAAATCATCAGACTTCCTGGGAGAAGCCCAAAAAGCGATCCGGTTTCAGGGCAGGCCGCTGACGGACGACCAGAAACTGGAGTTAGTCTCTGTGATTCAGGATAACTGCAGATTGTCCATTGTCTGTATTATGGAGGAAGACGAAAAGCTGGAGCGTGCGTTCCAGGATTCCATCGCCAGAAGCAAGAGCATCGCAAACGGAAGCAGCGGCCAGTTTTTTAAGGGAAACCTGCGTTCCGGGCAGGTGTTAGACGCCGAGACAAGTATTATCATTATCGGGGATGTCAAGGCGGGGGCAAAAGTGATCTCTAAGGGCAATGTCATTATTCTGGGCTCCCTGAAAGGAAATGTCTACGCAGGGGCCGACGGAAACAGAAATGCGTTTGTCGTGGCGCTGGACATGGACCCGATGCAGATCCGGATCGCGGATACGATCGCGCGCTCCCCGGATAAGCCGAAGCGGAACAGGACAAAGGAGACAAAGGTTGCTTTTTTTGAAGATGGCAATATCTATATTGAACCGCTTGACCGGGATGTGATCAGCGACATTCGGTTATAGATTTTTTTGGCAATATTTGGTACAATGATAAGGCGATTCTATTATTTTATATGCAAATGATTGATTCCATTCTGCGGAAAGGGCATTCAATTATAAAAATTATTCATTTAGGAGGAATAAAAAAATGGGAGAAGTAATAGTTGTTACATCTGGTAAGGGCGGGGTTGGCAAGACAACCACAACGGCAAATGTGGGAACAGGGCTTGCCATGCTTGGGAAAAAAGTTGTATTGATCGATACAGATATCGGACTTCGCAACCTGGATGTTGTCATGGGATTGGAAAACCGTATTGTCTACAATCTTGTTGACGTAGTAGAAAATAACTGCCGGATCAAGCAGGCGCTGATCAAAGATAAACGCTATCCAAATTTATATCTCCTGCCATCTGCACAGACAAAGGATAAAACGGCGGTAAGCCCGGAACAGATGAAAAAACTCGCAGATGAGTTAAAAGGGGAATTTGATTACATACTGATGGATTGCCCGGCTGGTATTGAGCAGGGGTTTAAAAACGCGATCGCAGGGGCGGACCGCGCGCTTGTGGTGACGACGCCTGAAGTTTCTGCTGTCCGCGATGCAGACCGCATTATCGGGCTTTTGGAGGCAAATGAGATCAGGCAGACCCATCTGGTTGTAAACCGTCTCCGCACTGACATGGTAAAAGAGGGGAATATGATGTCAAGCGATGATGTCGTAGAAATCCTTGCGATCGATTTGATCGGGGTGGTACCGGACGATGAACAGATCGTGATCTCTACCAACAACGGCGAGCCGTTGGTAGGATCTGATTGTGGGGCGGGACGTGCTTATATGAATATATGCCACCGCGTTTTGGGAGAGGATGTACCATATCTTGACCTGGAAGAAACAAAAGGATTTTTTAAGAAATTTGCGGCAATGTTTAAAAAATAATAAACAATAGAGAAATGGAGACAGTTTATGAGTTTTTTATCGAATTTTTTTAAGGGTTCTGAGAACAGCAGCGATATTGCCAAAAACAGGTTGAAGGTGGCGATCACGTCTGACCGGGCGGTATGTTCTCCAGAGCTGATGGAACAAATGAAAAATGATATTATAGAAGTTATCTCGAAATATCTGGATATTGATACGGAGGGGCTGGACATTAAAGTGACAAAGACAGAACTTGACGAGACTTCAGGGACGGTGAATGCACTCCTTGCCAATATCCCGATCAAAGAAGGCTCCAGGAATTTCAGGAGGAGACAGTAATACATAGATCATGCGATCTGCATTTTCCATAGAATGGGGAGGAAGGTGCGGAAAACAAAAATATCAATGGCAAGAAACAGGAAGGCAGCATATGATAAACAAAATTAAGCAATATGATTGGAAAAAATATGATTTTTCTTTGCTGGCAGTAGTGATCATCCTCTGTCTTATCAGCGCGTTTACCGTCAAGCTGGCGGGCGGTGATGAAAACGGGATGCGCTATATGAGAAGCCAGCTTATCGGCATGATGCTCGGACTGATCATTGTTGCCGGGATGTCCCTGTTTGATTACCATTTTATCTGCAAATTCACTTTGATATACTATATAATGGGGATTCTTTTGACAGGTGCGACACATTCGCCGATGGGGACGGATAACGACACAGGAGCCGAGCGCTGGATCAATCTTGGGGGGATCACTTTTCAGCCGTCGGAGCTGATGAAGGTGATTTTGATCATTACGCTGGCGACATTGTTTGTAAAGCTGCGGGCGCGTTTAGACCGGCTTAGCACGCTGGTCATAGCATGTGCTGTGTCGGCTGTGCCGGTTCTTTTGATCATGTCGCAGCCCGATCTGTCTTCTAGCCTGGTTGTCGTATTTATTTTATTGATCATGGTTTTTGTAGGAGGGATCAGCTACCGCATTCTTGTGCCCGTTTTTGCCGCTTCGGTTCCGGTGGTTGTTGTCATGGTCTGGTATATCCTGCAGCCGGGCAATGTTTTTTTGAAGAGCTATCAGTATAACCGGATCATGTTCTGGCTGCATCCAGAGCTGGATGTGACGGGCGATATGAATTATCAGCAGAATCATTCGCTCCGCGCTATTGCGGCGGGACGGATCTCAGGGAAGTTTATCCAGGACGGCGGCGCCAGCGGAAGTTCGCGCGCCTATGACTCGGTTGCGGTCAATGAGAGCGATTTTATCTGGTCTGTCATCAGTGAAGAGTTTGGCTTTCTGGGATGCTGTCTGATCTTGCTGTTGTTTGCCATTATTATTTTTAAATGTTTTACCGTGGCGAGAAATGCACAGGATTATTTGGGGAAGATGCTTGCCACAGGGGTTGCCGCAATGTATATGTTTCAGGTATTCGCCAATATATGCGTTGTGACGTTCCTCTTTCCCAATACGGGACTGCCGCTGCCGTTTGTCAGCAATGGGCTAAGTTCCATGATATCGTCGATGATGGGGATCGGATTGATAATGAATATTAAGATCCAGCCGGCAAAATCAAGTAAAGGCGGGTTTTCCATGCGCCATATGTATGGCAATTCGCCGAATGCCGATGTGGAGATTGACATATAATTGTTGGCAAAAGCTTTCACTGCATGAAAAGCGGCGGAAGAGAGTGATGTGGGGGTTGACATATCATTGTTGGCAAAAAGCAGCGCGCAGAATGGGGCGGGCGCTGCTTTTTAGGAAAGCTGCACAGGCTGACAGGGGGAATTTTTCAATAGAAGGGAGAAGGTTAAATGAATATTGGGTTAATTGCGCATGATGCGAAGAAAATTTTGATGCAGAATTTTGCGATCGCATACAGAGGGATCCTGAGTAAGCATGACATTTATGCAACAGGGACTACCGGGCGGCTGATCGAGGAAGTGACAAATCTTTCCGTACACAAATATCTGGCGGGGCATTTAGGCGGGGAACAGCAGCTCGCTTCCCAGATTGAACATAATCAGATTGATATGGTATTTTTTTTAAGAGATCCGCTATCACCGAAATCTCATGAGCCGGATGTGAATAATGTGATCCATCTGTGCGATACCTATAATATCCCGTTTGCTACGAACCTTGCAACGGCGGAACTTTTGATCAAAGCGCTGGACAGGGGGGATCTTGAGTGGCGGGAGATCATCAAAAAAGAAGGGCAGGATGAGGATGAAAAATAAAAAAAAGATGTGGCTGATCTGTCCGGCTGTTTTTTTGATATTACTGGGAAGCGGTATTTTTCTTTATCAGAAGAACAGCCAGGAGCGGCATGTCCTCTTGAAGTACCGGGAGCCTTCTGTGTTTCAGGCCTCGTTTTCTGACGGCAGTAAAACAGATTCCAGTCTGCTTTTGTCGCAGGATTTGTGCGTCATACCAAAAAACAGAGAGAGCAATCCGCAGGATGCGGCTATGACGGCGAGGGCGTCTCTGATGATCAATGACACGGAAAGTAAGATGCTCTATTCCCATAATATTTATAAAAAAGTATATCCTGCGAGCATTACAAAGATTGTGACGGCGCTTGTGGCATTAAAATATGGCAATCTGGACGACACGGTCACGTTTAGCTACAACGCCTCTCATATTACCGAATATGGGGCAAAGCTGTGCGGGTTTGCAGAGGGCGATCAGATCGCACTGGACGATTTGCTCCATGCCTTTTTGATCTGTTCGGGGAATGATGCGGGAGTTGCCATTGCCGAGCATATTGGGGGAAGCGTCGAAAAATTCAGCAAAATGATGAATCGGGAGATGAAAAAGATCGGCGCCGTACACTCGCATTTTGTCAATCCGCATGGGCTGCATGACGACGACCACTATACAACGGCGTATGATTTATATCTCGTATTCCACAAACTGGTGCAGGACGGACGTTTTTTGGAGATTGTAAGCCAGCCGTCGTGTACGGTGAAATTTGTCGGAGCAGACGGCAGGAAAAAGACATTGTCGTTCTCCTCAACTGACCGTTACCTGTTAGGGACTTACGAAGAGCCTGCGGGCGTATCGGTGATCGGCGGCAAGACAGGGACAACTTCTGACGCCGGTTCCTGCCTGATCCTGTATTCTAAAAATAAACAGGATGATTATTTTATCTCTGTGGTATTAAAAGCCCCGGGGGCATATGAGTTATATGGACAGATGAACCATCTGCTGGATATGGAAAATTAAGAGGCAATGCGCATGGATATGCGCATTGCCTCTTTTGCGACATAAAAAACAGAACGATTTAGCGTGAGGACTGGGCAATTCTTCCGTAGTAGCTGATTGCGTAAAGTCCGCCGATACCTACCAGGGCATAAATAATACGTGACAGCAGGCTCATATCGCCAAATATCACACGTACCAGGTCAAACTGGACGAAACCAATCAGTCCCCAGTTGATCGCTCCGACGATCACTAACGTCAATAACACATAATCTACTATTTTCATGCAATGTCGCCTCCTTTTTTTTAAACTGATAAATTGTGAAGCCATACTTAAATTGTTGCTTGTTTTAAAAAAAAATATGCATTCATTTCTTTTTGGCATTTTTGGTATTTTTGGCAACTATATCTGGACAAAATGCAGCAAATGGGGTTATAATATAACTTACTGCACGGTATCTTTATTTTTTAGTCGTTTTGCAATGATCCGTTGCCACAGGATAGGAAAGGAGCGCTGCCATGAGCCGGAAAAACCAAAAAGTGGTAAAAATGAAACGGCGAAATTCTTACTTTTTGGGGATTTTTTTTCTTGTATTTGCAATTTACCTGCTTGTGCTTTTTATTCAGTCTTTTACAAAAGAGCATATCTCTATTTATGAAGTAAACCAGAAGCAGATTGCAGATAACGAGAATCTCCGGGGAATCATCCTGCGGGAAGAAAGCCTTGTAAAAACTGATTCGGCCGGGTATATCAATTATTATGCCGGAGAAGGTTCCAGGTTATCCGCTTCGACAACCGTGTATTCCACTGATACGGAAGGCGCTGTGGCAGAGACGATTTCAGCGATTGACACAAATGACGTCGTATTGTCAGAGGAGGATACCAGGAATGTCAGGAGTGATATCGCCAGTTTCCGGGATGATTTTTCACTGTCTGACTACGCAGGCATTATCAATCTGCGCTACAATGTGGAAAATGCACTATTGGAATCTTCTGACATAAATTTGACGAAGAATTTAAACCAGATAAAAAGAGACTCCGGGAAAAAAAATTCCTTCTCGCTTGTCAAAGCAAAAAAGACAGGTATTATTTCTTTTTGCACAGACGGATTGGAGGGATTGACGCTCGGCAGTATCGATCAGTCCTATTTTCAGGAAATGACAGATCAGTGGAGACAGCTCCGCTCCTCTAAGCCGGTAGAAAAGGGGGATGTGGTCTATCGGATCGTCACCAGTGAGACGTGGTCGGTCGTGGTTTCGCTGACCAGGGAACAGTATGCGAAACTGTTAAAACAGGATTCCGTCCTGGTGCGGATCAAAAAGGATAATATCAGCATGACGCCGACGGTGCGCACGTTTACTTCGGAGGGCGGTTATTACGCAAACCTGGTGTTTGATAAATATATGATCCATTATCTGAATAACCGTTATCTCGATATTGAGATCCAGTTTAACAATGCGGATGGGTTAAAGATCCCGGTGTCGTCTATCCTGAAAAAGAAGTGTTATGTGATTCCGGCGGATTATATAACGTATGGATCGGGGACGTCCAATACATCGGGGGTCGCCAGGCTTTCTTATACAGATTCCGGAAGGGAACAGATTGATTTTGTGCCTGCCGAGGTCTATTACCGGGATGATAAGGATAATGTCTATATCAGCGCCGATCTGTTTCCTCCGGGCACGGTGATACAGAAAAACGAGGGGGCGGCAAGTACCAGGATCACGCTGGCGGAAACGGAAGAATTAGAGGGAGTATATAACTGTAACCAGGGATATTGCCGTTTCCGTTATATCAATAAATTATATGAAAACCAGGAATATGCAATTATAGAAAAAGGAAACAGCTATAGTCTTTCCAATTATGACCATATTATTTTGAATCCGGAAAAGGTGAGTGAAAATGATATTCTGTACTGATTCAAGTACAGAAAGAGGAAATATGCTGCAGAAATGAGGAAATTATGATAAGAGAAAATCTGGAAAAGGTGGAGGCGGCGATGCGGGAAGCATGTGCCCGCTCCGGGAGAAATTTTGAGGATGTGACGCTGATCAGCGTCAGCAAGACAAAGCCAAAAGAGATGATCGAGGAGGCGTATGCGTGTGGAAAACGGCAGTTTGGGGAAAATAAGGCGCAGGAGATGAAAGAGAAGTGCATTGCCCTGCCGGAAGATATTGTCTGGCATTTTATCGGGCATTTGCAGACAAATAAGGTAAAATATATTGTGGGAAGGGCTGCATTGATCCATTCTGTCGATTCGCTCCATCTGGCAGAGGCGATTGAGGCCGAGAGCGCAAAGAAAAATACGATATCGAAGATTTTGGTGGAAGTCAATGTCGCGCAGGAGGAGACAAAGTTCGGCGTCGGGACAGAGAATGCCTGTCAGCTGGTGCGGGAAATTGCCAAATTTCCCCATGTTAAAGTCGAAGGATTGATGACAATTGCGCCGTTTGTGGAAAATCCAGAGGAAAATCGTCCCATTTTTTGCAAGTTGCGCGAATTGTCGGTTGACATTGCAGCCAAAAACATTGATAATGTTTCTATGAGTGTTTTGTCGATGGGAATGACAAATGATTTTGAGATCGCGATAGAAGAGGGGGCGACGCATATTCGTGTGGGTACAGGGATTTTCGGTGAACGGGAGTATGCTGTTTTATGAGAAAGGGTTATGGGCAGGATTTGAAAATATGCAGGAGGTTAATAGAGTATGGCAAATGGAATTAATAAGCTGATGAATTTTTTAAAGCTGACGGATGAAGACGACGAGTTTGATGATGACTACTATGATGATGAGTATGACTATGGCGATCAGAAAGAGCTGGAGCGCGAGGAGAAACGCTTGCAGAAAGAGCGCAAAAGGCAGGAGAAGCGCAGCGCAGCGACCGCCTCTTTCCGCGAGGAGGAAGAATATGACGAGCCTGCGTATACTCCAAAACGTCCCGCCTATCGTTCTGCAGCAACAGGCAGCGCCGGCAGCAAGGTGGTCCAGATGCCATCGGCGGGCCATGATATGGAAGTTTGTATTGTCAAGCCTGCAAATATCGGCGAGTCACAGCAGGTATGCGATCTGCTGATGAATGCCCACCCTGTTGTTGTGAATTTAGAGGGCATCGATATTATGGAAGCGCAGAGGATCATGGACTTTATTGCCGGATGTATCTTTGCGATTTCTGGAAATATGTGTCAGGTTTCCCGCTATATTTTTATTTTTTCGCCAAAAGATGTCGATATTTCGGGCGATTACATAAAGAGCCTGGAAAATGAGGAAAGCTACAATATGGCGACATTCCACAGGGAATTTTAAGATGTATCGGTATATTTTGTATTGTACTAATATTTTTGCGATTGTACTTGAAGTGATCGTGCTGATTTATATGATGCAGGGGATTTTTCGGTTCGGTCCTAAGTTGCGGTATTTTTTATTGATGTTGGTGTCGCCTGTTTTGGTTCCAATGCAGAAGATGGTACGCCGTTCTATTTTAAATACATTTACGATCGATCTAAGCCCGTATGTGCTCCTGATCGTCCTTGTCTATCTGGAGCAGGTCTGTGCTTATCTGTTGCAATAGCGGTTACAGTACCCTGGTTGAAAAGGAGAAATGGGGGATTGTGTGCATTTGACAAAAGAAGAACAGATGCTTTTAAAACATTTTAAAGATATGATCCAGACGGCATATCAGCGAAAAATACCGGTATATAGCAATTTTTGCGGACTGGGGGAGCAGCAGCTTGTATTGGAAGCGCTGGAAACGTTTTATGGCTGTCCGTGCAGCGAGGGGATCCAGTACCGGAAGTATGGAGGATACCCGGATGCGGAACGGAATGTTTTCTGCTTTCTGCCGGAGGAGACATGGACTGAGGCGGAAGAGAGCTGTTTTCCGGTTCAATGTATTGAAATTGTTCCGGCGAACAAACGGTTTTGTGATGAACTGTCCCATAGGGATTATCTTGGGGCAATCATGAATATGGGAATTACCAGAGACCAGGTCGGGGATATTTTGACGGTCAGGCAGGAACTGGGGTGTACGGCATATATTTTTTGCAAGAGTGATAAAAGAGAGATGTTGCTTGCGTTGGACAGGATCAGACATACTACGGTTCGCTGCAGGGAAGTGGATTTTGCATATACCGGCTGGCAGCCCACATTTCAGGAGAGGCAGGGGAGCGTTGCTTCTTGCCGTTTAGACGCTGTGTTGGCTGTAGCGGTAAAAGTGTCCCGCGCAAAGGGGCTGGAGATGATCCAGTCTGGGAATGTTTTTTTGAACGGACGCTGCTGCACGGAAAATGCAAAGAAGTTAGAAGAGGGAGATATCCTTTCTATCAGGAAACATGGGAAATTCCTTTTTGAAAAAATAAATGCCCAGTCAAAAAAAGGGCGGTATCACATTACGATCAAACAATATTTGTAGGAGAGGAGACATTTTATGTTTACACCAATTGATATCCAGAATCATTCATTAAAAACAGCTGTCCGGGGGTATAGTAAGAAGGAGACAGATGATTTTTTAGAGCAGATTTTGGAGAGTTATGAACAGATATATAAAGAGAACAGGGAATTGAAGGATAAAGTATCTTCTCTGAGTGAAGGGATCCAATATTATAAAAAGATGGAAACTACGCTGCAAAAAGCGTTGGTATTGGCAGAAAAGACTTCTTCTGAAACGCAGGAAGCGGCAAAAAATACTGCGGATGCGATGGTCAAGGAAGCACAGACAAGGGCAGAGGCGATTGAAAAGGAGGCGCAGGCAAAAGCAGAAGCGCTCCGCAAAGAAACCCAGGCCTATTCAGAAATCACAAAATCGGATGCAAACAGGGAACTGGAGGCAACGAGAAACCATGTGCGCAAGCTGGTGCAGAGTTATGAAAATTACCGCCTGCAGTTTAAAAAGCTGGCGCAGTCCCAGATTGAAATGCTTGAGAGCGAACATTTTTCCATCTTTGTGCCGGAATTGTCGGAAATGTTAGACGATGCGCCGAACGCAGATGAAGTGATGGATTCAGAAGGCGCTGTCCCGATCAATATAGGAAAATCGAAAAAGCCGGAGGAGGCAGTGATATGGGAAGATATTGATGAGCCGGAACAGGAGGCGGCCGTCTCTGAGGAAAGCAGGGCGGAAGAAATGGCAGAAGACCGGCAGGCAGATGATCAGGGTGAGACGGCGGCAGAAGCAGCCGGAGAGCCTGGTATGGAAGCAGAGGCGTCTGGTGCGCCGGATACTGTTTCGGCAGGGCAGGAAGCCGTATTAGAAACAGTATCTGCTAGCGCAGAAGCCGTAGCGCCAGCCAGTGGGGAATCAGCGCCTGTTAATGCGGAAGACACAGCACCGGTCAGCGGGGAATCAATCCCTGTCAGTGCGGAAGCCGTAGCGCCGGTCAGTGGGGAACCAACCCCTGTCAGTGCGGAAGCCGTAGCGCCAGCCAGTGGGGAACCAACCCCTGTCAGTGCGGAAGCCGTAGCGCCAGCCAGTGGGGAACCAGCACCGGTCAGTGCGGAAGCCGTAGCGCCGGCCAGTGGGGAATCAGCACCGGTCAGTGCGGAAGCCGTAGCGCCGGCCAGTGGGGAAT
>CANQCD010000047.1 GCA_947589455.1 uncultured Lachnospiraceae bacterium
TGGCAGATTGTGGAAAAGCTGACAATCTGCATAGGGAAGAGGCAGAGTGGCTTTTTCAGCGCGAGCTGCCGGTGAATAACGAAACGCTGGAGCAGATGGATCTGCTGCAGGAAATCCGAGAGCAGACGACGCCGGAGAAGCTTTTGGAACAGATTTTATTTGCGGTGGCGCGCGGCGTGTCGCCGACGGCTGCGAATTTGGACGATACTTGTTATCAAAGCGCCAAGGATGCAGTCGAAGGGTTTCAGGAGATTACCGGAGAGACAGTTGGCGCAGTTGCAGGAGCGTTAGACGGCGGCGAGCTGGCGCTGGAGGACGTAACGCTGGAACTTTTGCGGGAGACGCAGAAAGATCCGGGAAAAAAGATACTGCCGGAGCAGGAGCCGGCAGAGGAAAACGCCGGGAGACAGCGCTACGGAGAGGCTGCCGGTACAGAAGAAGGGCGTTCCGGGACGGTTGTCAGCGCTGAGGAGAAAGCTCCCGCAGACAGCATCCGGGGGACAGAACCGGAAAATGAGGCGTATGCAGCGGCGGCAGCAGAGGAAAGGCAGAGGGACGGTTTCCCGGCAGATATGGAGAAGCGGGTGATCCATGAAGTCACCCTGCACCGTATGTTAGAAGAGATTCGCCAGAAAATGACATTACAGGTCGCTGTTTCTATGGAACGGCGGGGAATCCATATTGAGACGGAATCTCTGGAGACGGTTATCAACAGCCTGAGGGAAAAGGAAAACGAATATTATGCAGCCCAGTCTGCAGCGAGCGGCGAAGCGGCAGAGCCGGAGCAGCTGGATCTATTGCAGGAGACGCTGGCAAAGACCAATGATATTTCCAGGGCACATGCCTCTGTGCTGGGAACTGGTATAAGACAGCAGCAGCTGCTTACTTTAAATGAAATCCATGCCGCTGTAAACAGCCAGACGGCGGAACGGAATATCTGGAACGAAACGTATGAAGCAGTCGGCACACAGGTGCGCAGCGATTTGGGGGACTCCATCCAGAAAGCATTCCAGGGCATCCCAGATCTGCTCAAAAGTCTTGGCATGGAGGACACACAGGCGAATGAGCGGGCTGTGCGGATATTGGGATACAACAGCATGGAGATCACGGAAGAGGCCGTGAAGGAAGTGAAATATTTTGACGAAAAAGTAAATCACATATTAGACAGTATGCGCCCGGCGACTGTGTTGGAATTGATCCGAAAAGGAGTCAACCCTCTTAATGTGCCATTGGAGGAATTACAGGCGGAGCTTGACCGGATCAATGAGGAAAACGGGATCACGGATGGAGAAAAATACAGTAGATTTTTATGGCAGCTTGAAAAGAATGGGCAGATCACGGAAGATGAGCGCGCCGGATATATCGGAGTCTTTCGCCTGCTACGCCAGATTGAGCGCTCTGACGGGGCTGTGATCGGCGCGGCGTTAGAGGTCAATCAGGAGTTGACCCTTGGAAACCTTCTGACACAGGCGCGCATCAGAAAATCAAAGGGGATCGATGCAAGGGTAGACGAGAAGACAGGTTTTTCCCAGGCGGTAAAGACAAAAGCGTCTATCACAGACCAGATAAGCCAGGGCTTTTCCGAAAAAGAATATTATTCCGGGATTGCTTCCCAGGCGCTGCGGGAGCTGACGCCGTCAAAGCTGCTTGAGATTTCAGACGGCGATTTTACGGCGCTGTTGGAAACCTCGCTGGAAAAATTTTGTGAGGAGATCCGACATGCCGCGGGAGACAAAAAGGCAGGCCGGGAATATTATGAAGAACAGGCGAAGGAACTTCGGGAAACATTGCTGCATTCTGAGGAGGCGCAGGAATATCTGGGACATTTGCAGATAGAGGATACGCTGGAAAACGTGGTTGCTGCAAAGGCCATGATAGAGGGAAATATGATTCCTTATAAGGAGTTTTACAGCCGGAAGAAATCTCTTTCCGAAGAACAGGAAGAGGAGTTAGAAGAGCTTTTCGACGGTTTTGAGGAAGAGCCGGATACAGAGGAAGAATTAAACCTGCAGTGCGAAAAGGCAGAAAATTTTATGAAAGAGGTTCTTACGAAATCAAAGGAAAGAGCCGATATTACATTTGAGGATTTGAGAACGCTCAGTAAGCTGGGGCAGGGATTACGCCTGCAGGGGCTGTTCCGGCAGTCGAAGAGTTATGAGATTCCGATCAGGACCGGCGACAGCGTTACGGCGTTAAATCTGACATTGATCCATGGAGGGGATGAGTCAGGGAAGATTCAGATTTCTATGGAAGACGAGAAATACGGTGCAGTTTCCATGGAATTTAAGCTGTCGGGCAGATCGGTCAAGGGGCTTGTGCTCTGCGGCCAGAGACAGGGTTTTGAACTGCTCAGGGAGCGGGGATTCCGTCTGGAAGAGAATATAGAAAATGCCGGATATCAAGTCAAGAACATTTCTTATGGAATGGATTTCAGGGCGAGAAATGAGTTGTTGAACGAGGAGGTACCGCAGGAGGGCGCAGATACGGAGAGAATGTATCAGTTTGCCAAGATTGCGGTTCGTTGGACAATAGAAGCGATAAGAGAAGAGTAGATATGTGGCAAGGAGGAATCATTCATGAAGATCAATCATAATATTTCAGCACAGTTAGCAAACGTCAGTTTAAGAAAGAACGACAGGAGGCTTTCTTCCGCTCTGGAGAGACTGAGTTCCGGATATAAGATCAACAAGGCGTCGGATGATTCGGCAGGTCTGGCGATCTCTAATAAAATGCGCACACAGATTCGTGCGCTTGACCGCGCGTCAGATAATGCAAATGACGGCGTTTCCATTATCCAGACGGCGGAGGGTGCGATTTCAGAGATCCAGTCTATTTTGCAGCGCGTCCGCGAGCTGGGCGTACAGTCCGCCAATGACACAAATACGGTAGACGACAGGGCGGCGATCGAAGAGGAAGTCGGCAAGATGATGGATGAGATCGATCGGATCGCTTCTACTGCAGATTATAATGGACAGGGGCTGCTGGACGGAAGCTGCGACAGGGCGGTCCTGTATGATCAAAACGGATTTGAGAATGTCTATCTGAGCGATTATGTGGAGGCGGGAGAATATTCGTTTGAGGTGACACAGCTGGCAGAGGCCGCAGAGGCGACGTTGGAGTATAGGATTCCGGGTGCGGGAGAGGAACCGGCAACAATCTCGATTGATGGCGTTTCGATAGAGATTACCAGCGAGGATACCGATGAGACGGTTGCGGCGAAAGTGATGGAGGTCTGCTCGGTATTGGATATCAAGGTGGCAATATCACCGGCTGGTCAGGAATTTACGCTGCAGACAGCGGCAGCGGGCTCTAACCAGTACATAACATACAAAGGGGTGGATGATGACAAGGCACAGACTGTCAGGGGGCTGGATGCCAAGGCGGAGGCGGCAGGAGGATTTCCTGCTAATGTTGCTGTCACCGGAAATGGGGACTACGTGACTTTTACAGACAGCACCGGATTTGAGATGGAAGTGCATGTCAGCAAAAAGGAGACAGTGAAGGCAACGGTCTATGATTCCGGTTCGATGCGGATCCAGGTCGGTGCATATGAGCATGAGGATATTTCGATCAACTTTTCAAAGCTTTCCTGTGAAACACTGGGACTGCGCGACAGGGAGGGGAATGATATCATCAATATGGGTTGCTCCGGCAATGCGACCAGATCGCTGGAGGTTCTTGACGGCGCGCTCAGCAGGGTTTCTACTCTGCGCTCCCAGCTTGGCGCATATGAGAACCGCTTAAACAGTACGATATCCAGTCTGGATATTTCAGAGGAAAACCTGACGGATTCCATGTCGCGCATTATGGATACAGATATGGCAAGCGCTATGACGGAATATACGCAGCTTAACGTGATGACGGAGGCGGCGACGTCTATGCTCGCTCAGGCGAATAATAAACCGCAGCAGATTTTAAATCTGATTCAGGGATAAAAACAGCAAAGAATGGGATATCATTGGGACATCGTTCTGACACGCCGATGGGGGCATGGATTTAGGCCGGTGTTCCTTTCGTTTATAGTGGAATCTGACAGCGTTTGGAGGTTCCGGAAATAAAACAGGAGGGAACAAAAAGTGGATCAGAAACAGAAGCAGGAGTATACGGCAAGGGTTGCCCAGGCAAACAGAAGCGAGCTGGTTGTGATCATTTATGAGCTTTTTCTTCTGGCGATGGATGAGGCGGCGACGGCTTTTAAAAAGGGAGAAACGGAGAAAGGGGTAAAACACATTAAGCGCGCCCAGGGATTTTTGCAGGAATTGATGGGAAGCCTTGATAT
This sequence comes from uncultured Lachnospiraceae bacterium, assembly GCA_947589455.1. Taxonomy (GTDB): domain Bacteria; phylum Bacillota; class Clostridia; order Lachnospirales; family Lachnospiraceae; genus Butyribacter. Next base: position 4,280 of record CANQCD010000047.1, read on the forward strand.
GCGGTATCAGATTGCGGAAAATCTGATGCGCTTGTATCGTTACATCTATGAGCAGTTGATTTTTTCGGTTTTGCGCCGGAAAATAGTCAACGGAGAAACCGTCTGCGAAGTCATGGGGAAACTAAAAGAGGCATTTGAAAAAGTGGCGGAGGAAGATTGCTCGGAACCAGTTATGGTCAACAGCCAGCAGTTGTATGCGGGATTGACTTATGGGAAAGGTTCCCTCAACGAGGTATTATTGACCGGCAATGAAGCCAACCGCGGATATAAAGTTTGACAGGAGGTAACTTGTTATGAAAGGTCGTGCTGCAGGAATTTTACTGCCAATCAGCAGTCTGCCGTCTCCCTATGGGATTGGCACTCTGGGGAAGGAGGCGTACCGTTTTGTAAACCAGCTGGTAAATGCGGGGCAGAAATACTGGCAGGTACTGCCGGCGGGCCCGACAAGCTTTGGGGATAGCCCGTACCAGTCTTTTTCGGCATTTGCCGGGAATCCCTATTTTATTGATCTGGATTTTCTGATCGCGAAGGGGTGGATTTCGAGGGAAGATGTGGAGTCTGTCGACTGGGGAAGCGATCCATCCGACGTCAATTATGCAAAATTGTATGAGAACCGTTTTGATGTGCTGCATAAAGCGCACCGAAGCGCCGGTCTGCGAAAGGAAAAGAAATACCGCCGTTTTATCAAGGCAAACGCCTATTGGCTGGAGGATTACAGCCTGTATATGGCATTGAAATCTTATTTTGGCGGGAAAGAGTGGCTCCTCTGGGAAGAGGGGATCAAAATGCGTTGGAAAGAGGCGGTAAAACATTACCAGAAAATCCTGGCAGAGGAGATTGATTTCTGGAAATTCTGTCAATACCTGTTCTTTTCACAGTGGAATAAGCTGAAAAAATATGCAAATCAGCATGGCGTGCGGATTATCGGGGATATTCCGCTATATGTGTCTATGGACAGCGCGGATGTCTGGAAGCATGGGGAGCTATTTGAGCTTGATGAGCGCAAAAAGCCGATCAATGTGGCGGGAGTGCCGCCGGACTGCTTCAGCGCAGACGGACAGCTCTGGGGAAATCCCCTGTATTGCTGGAAGGCAATGGAAAAGAAAAAATTCGAGTGGTGGGCGAAGAGGATGCAGGCGAGCGCTGCCCTCTATGACGTTATCCGGATTGACCATTTTATCGGCATTGTCAACTACTGGTCTGTCCCGGCAGGCAGTCAGACTGCAGCGGACGGCGTCTGGAAGAAAGGACCGGGGGAGAAGCTGACGAAAGTCATTAAAAAATCAGCCGGGGATGCGGATATCATAGCAGAAGATCTGGGAGTCGTAGGGGAAAATGTGCGCCGTCTGATAAAAAAGACGGGATGGCCGGGGATGAAGATTTTGCAGTTTGCCTTTGACGGCGGCAGTGAAAATGAATATCTTCCGCATAACCTGAAATCGACGAATTGCATTATCTACAGCGGGACGCATGATAATGAGACAATTGCAGGATATTTTGGTTCTAAAACGGAAAAAGAAACCCAGTTTGTCAGAGATTATCTGAATGTGGAGACGGTCGCTGAGATCCCGGCGGCGGTTATCCGCGCCGGATATGCCAGCATTGCAGATACGGCAGTGTTCCAGATGCAGGATATTTTGGGGCTGGATAACAGCGCCAGGATGAATCTGCCGTCTACTGTGGGGACTAATTGGAGATGGAGGATGCTCCCAGGGCAGTTTACGAAAGAACATCAGAAGGGGCTGAAAGAGTTATGCGTTTTATACGGAAGATAACAGAAAGTTTTTTACAATATTTCTATGCTTTTTTCTATAAATGTGATACAATGGTAAACGGATTAAAGTAAGGTTGCCTGCGAGGGGGCGGCAAGATTATGAGCGAAGGTCCGTGTGATGATGAGCCCGGCGGCGCCGGAGCCTGTTTGAGGCGGCAGCATAATCGCAATAGAAAAGTAAAAGACGAGGAGGAATTACTTTGAAGAAAAAAATATCAATCGGGACATTAATTACTCTAATGCAGTGCCTTATGCTGGTATTGACGCTGATATTAGCTTTGGTGGGTTATAAATCTTCGGAGCAGGCGAGAAATGTCGGGAATACTCTTTATGAGGAGTACGGCAAATCGCAGGGAGAGATCAGCATGGCGTGTGCATACCTGCAGGAGACCAAATGTAATCTCCGCAATGTGCTTTATCTGTATAGTGATGATCAACAAAAACAGTCAGAGGCATTGGAGGCGTTTAATACATCGATTGACAATTTGCATGATGAGTTCAGCCAGGCCAAGAAAGGGCTGGAAGGCGATGATGAGTTAAAGCTGCTGAACGAGGCGAGCGATTATGTGGATTCTTATGTGCAGGATGCAGACGAGTGCATTGACCTGCTTCCTGATATAAAAGAAGCACGGCAGCATCTGCTGGATAACGGAGTGGAATCCGCTATTGCGGCAGTGGACGCTATGAATCGGTTAAATTCTCTTTTAGATGAAAAGGCGCATACGGAACAGTCAAATTTCCAAAAGACTGTGCGGATGGGAGAGATCATGATATTGATCTCCTGTCTGGTTGCGATTGCGCTGGGAATTTCCGGAATCAGTTATATGTTAAAGAATGTCAAGAAGCCGATCGTGGAGCTGACAGGCGCTGCCAGTCAGGTTGCCATGGGTTCGGTCAACGTAGCGCTGCCGGAAAAATGTTTTGTGTCAGAGATGGCGCAGCTTTCGGAACAATTTGAGGAGATGGTGCAGAACCTGAAAAATCAGGCTGCCGTGATGGAACAGCTTGCCCAGGGAAATCTCTGTGCCGAGATCACGGCGCACTCCGAAGAGGACGCTGTGGGCAATGCATTGTCCAAACTGATCCATGACGATAATGCCGTATTCAACAGCATCCGTAATGCGACGAATCAGATCAGCCTTGGTTCCAGCCAGATCGCGGCGGCAAGCCAGACGCTTGCACAGGGTTCCACCCAGCAGGCAAGCGCGATTGAACAGATCGCCGCTTCGATTTCAGATATCGCAGGAAAGACAAAGACAAACGCTTCCCAGGCGGATGAAGTAAACCGCATCATCATGGAAGCAAAAGAAGACGTCACAGCCGGAAATGACCGTATGCAGGAAATGGTGGCTGCGATGAATGAGATTAACGAGGCTTCTGAAAATATCCAGAAGATCATTAAGGTGATTGATGATATCGCATTTAATACAAATATCCTGGCGCTGAACGCAACAGTCGAGGCGGCGCGCGCCGGGGAGCAGGGCAAGGGATTTGCCGTCGTTGCCGAGGAAGTGCGCAACCTGGCGGGACGTTCTGCTGAGGCTTCGAGCCAGACGGCGGAGATGATTGAAGATTCGATCCATAAGGTAAAACGCGGCGGCGAGCTCGCAAAAGAGACGGCGGAGGCATTGCGGATTGTCTCAGAGATGATTGAACAGATCACTGGTTTGAGCCATGATATTGCCAAGGCTTCCAACGACCAGGCGTCTGCAACGGCGCAGATCGATCAGGCGTTGATGCAGGTATCGCAGGTGGTTCAGACAAACTCTGCGACCAGCCAGCAGTGCGCTTCAGCAAGTGAAGAATTATCCGGACAGGCAAGAGGGCTCAATAACGAGCTGGCAAAATTCCAGATCAAGGATGTGATTGGAAATATGCCGTCCCAGACATTGGACTATTCCGAGCCTGGAATGTTGGAAAATCATTCCATGAAATATTAAAAACATCGTTTCTATGATTTTAACACAGAGATTCTCAGCGCGGCAGTGCGCAGGAGAATCTTTGTTTTCTGGGATAGGAAGTTGCAAGCCCTCCTAAAGGAGTGCTTTAAAATGTAGTGGAGCACAAGGGCGTCAGCGCAGGCGGTGCCCTTTTTTCTGGGATATTTATTATTTGTGCAGGGACGCTGCGGATTGCTCTGGGGACAGAGCGAGAAAAACAGCGCCCCGGAATGGGGATTTCTATGATAGATAAGACAAAATGTATCGCTGCAGCCGGAGCAGTGCTCTCTGCTGCAGCAATTATATTTGCGGCGTCTCTGCGCCCGGATAGGGCAGTGGGTACCGCTGGAGGCGGCTTTGTGGGAAACGGTATCCAGACAGCGGACAATGAGGCGGGAGCTGGGGGGACTTTGTACGGCGCCGGTATGGGCGATGCGAAAAACGGCGCGGAAAATGAAAATGAAAAAGAGAGAGAGACTTCAGAAATCGGGCAGTCAGAAGACGGGACGGGGTCGGACAGCGTCTCCGGCCAACCTGCCAATGGGACGCCGTCATCTGATGGAACGGATACTGCGTTGACAGATCCGGACGGGAATACGAATGGCACTTCGCCCGGTGGAGATGGTGATACCGGAAGCAGCGCCAGACGTCCTGATACCGGCGAAGGTGAGGATGGGACAGACGCCGGAGAAGAGTCGGATTCGGGCAATCAGGATAACAGCCTTGTCCCGGATGCTTCGGACAGCAATCCCGGTACGGAAAACGGGGATAACACAGCGGATCCTGCCGGTGCAGATGCTTTCCCGCCGGACAGCGCTGCAACTCCGACAACAGATCCGGTGGAGGAGATCACAAAGGCAAATCGGACGATTGAAAAAAATCAATCCGATCAGAATGCGTTAAAAGAACTAATCCAGGCACAGACAGATGCCGGCGCCAAGCTCAGCGATGATTTTAACGATGGACACTGGTATCAGTGGGAGCAGGGGACAGGCAGGCTGATTGGACTGTATTGGGATGAGGTCGGTCTGAAGGGAAATATCACTTTTGAGAATTTGCCGGAGTTGAAATATCTTTCCTGTGAAGGCAATAAACTGACAGCGCTTGACGTCAGCAAAAATTTGAATCTGGTGGAGCTGACCTGCCCGGATAATGAGATAGATACTCTGGATTTGACAAACAATACCAAATTAGTGACGCTGGAACGCGATATTCAGGTAGAATTAATTGGATTTTAGGCGTTTGCAGGAAATAACAGGCGCGATATGAGTGAAAAAGCACGACGCCAGGAGAGAGCAGGCGCAATATGAGTGAAAAATACGGCGCCAGGAAATAACAGGCGCGATAGCGCCTTGACAAAAAAAAGAGATTGTACTAAGATGTTGACAATGCGTTGATGAGACGAGTACATTACATGCGTGTTTCCAGAGAGAGATGATGTCCTGGCTGACAGGGCGCGGTGGAACATCTTATCACAAAGTAATGGAAAACTACCTCGGAGCGGCTCTAATCCAGCCCGGCAGACGCCGTTATCGTCATAAAAGCTGCGATGGAGCTGCGAGAAGGAAAAGCGCTTCATCGAATCAGGGTGGAACCGCGAATGATTTTTCGTCCCTTTTGGCATAATGCCAAAAGGGATTTTTGGTTTTTCCCTTTTTATGGAACAGGAAATTGCAAGCCCTCTTAAGGGGGGCTTTGAAATGTAGTGGAGCGCAAGGGCAAAATGCTGGTTTTTCCCGTTTTGAGCGGATTTGGCCTGTCTTCCGATTCCTGTTTTGCATAACCGTATGGGAAAAGCAGTTCTATCAGCCCGGCAGGCTGGTTTTGGGACGTGGATTATTGAAAATAAAGGAGGAAACAATATGATAATCACATTAAAAGATGGCTCGCAGAAAGAATACAAAGAAGCGATGGCGGCGATTGATATTGCAAAGGATATCAGTGAAGGGCTTGCAAGGGCGGCCTGCGTCGCAGAGATTGACGGAGAAGTAAAAGATTTGCGTACGGTCATTGATAAAGACAGCCAGTTAAATATCCTGACATTTGACTCTGACGAGGGAAAAAAGGCATACCGCCACACCTGTGCGCATGTGCTGGCGCAGGCGGTGCAGAATCTCTACCCGGAGGCAAAGCTGACGATCGGGCCGGCGATAGAAAACGGATTTTATTATGATTTTGATATGCCAAGCCTTGACAGGGAAGCGTTAGACAATATTGAAAAGGAAATGAAAAAGATCATTAAAAAAGGAGATACCCTGGAACGCTATACATTGTCAAAAGAAGAGGCGGTCAAGCTGATGACAGAGCGGAAAGAGCCGTATAAGGTAGAGATGATCGAGGAACATCCAGAGGAAGACGTCCTGACCTTTTACCAGCAGGGAGATTTTATTGAATTTTGTGCAGGGCCGCATCTGATGTCAACAAAACAGATCAAAGCATTTAAGCTGACCTCTTCTTCCGGGGCATACTGGAGGGGCGATGAGAAAAATAAAATGCTGACACGGGTATATGGGACCGCTTTCCAGAAAAAAGCAGATTTGGACGCCTATCTGGAACATTTAGAGGATATCCGGAAACGCGACCACAACAAGCTGGGGCGCGAGATGGAGCTCTTTACGACGGTGGATGTGATCGGGCAGGGGCTGCCTTTGTTTATGCCAAAGGGCGTCAAGATGATCCAGAAGCTTCAGCGCTGGATCGAGGATCTGGAGGACAACGAGTGGGGCTATGTCCGCACGAGGACGCCATTAATGGCAAAGAGCGATCTGTATAAGATTTCAGATCATTGGGGGCATTACAAAGAGGGCATGTTTATCCTGGGTGAGGATGATGAGGACGAGGAGGGGAATAGCATTTCTGGAAAGGATATCTATGCGCTCCGCCCGATGACCTGTCCGTTCCAGTATTATGTCTATAAGGCGACGCAGAAGAGCTACCGCGATCTGCCGTACCGCATGGGTGAGACTTCTACCTTGTTCCGGAATGAAGAGTCAGGCGAGATGCACGGTCTGACCAGAGTGCGCCAGTTTACGATTTCTGAAGGACACTTGATCTGTACGCCGGAGCAGATCAAAGATGAATTTAAGGGCTGCGTTGCCCTGGCAAAATATTGCCTGACAGTGCTTGGCGTAGAAGAAGACGTAACCTACCGCATGTCAAAGTGGGATCCGGATAACAGGGAAAAATATTTAGGGACTGCCGAGGAATGGGATAAGGTACAGGATGCGATGCGCGAAATCCTGGACGAGATCGGGCTGGAATACACAGAAGAAACCGGGGAGGCGGCGTTCTACGGACCGAAGCTGGATATCCAGGCAAAGAACGTATATGGCAAGGAGGATACCATGATCACCATCCAGCTGGATATGTTTCTGGCAGAGCGTTTTGACATGTATTATATCGACCAGAATGGCGATAAGAAACGTCCCTATATTATCCACCGCACTTCCATGGGCTGCTATGAGCGCACGCTGGCGTGGCTGATTGAAAAATATGCCGGAAAATTCCCGACATGGCTTTGCCCGGAACAGGTAAGAGTGCTCCCGATATCAGAGAAATATGCAGAGTATGGGGAAGCTGTGCTAAAGGAATTAAAGAAGAACGGGATTGATGCGACAATGGATAACCGTTCGGAAAAGATAGGCTATAAGATTCGTGAGGCGCGCTTAGATAAGCTGCCGTATATGCTGGTAGTCGGCGCAAAGGAGCAGGAAGAGAACAAAGTATCTGTCCGCAGCCGTTTTGCGGGGGATGAAGGGCAGAAAGACCTGTCTGTCTTTATCAGTGAAATCTGTGAGGAGATCCGTACCAAGCGGATTCGTCCGGTAGAGGTAGAGGAGCAGGCAGGGGGAAACAGATAGGAATTTCACATTTGTTGTACCAGAGGGAAAAAGAATGAATCCAAAAGTATTGCATACGCTTGAGTATGATAAGATAATACAGAGATTAGAGGAACTTGCGGGTTCACCGCTTGGAAAAACATACTGCAGGGAACTTCTGCCAGATACCAGGCGCTCTGCGATCAGGAAGAACCAGAAGGAGACGTCTGCCGCCCTGACGCGTATCCTGACGCAGGGGAGCGTTTCCTTTGGGCGGATAAAGGATGTGAGGGAGAGCCTGGAGCGGTTAAGGCTCGGAGCTGTTCTTTCTGCTCCGGAGCTTCTTGCCATATCGAACTTGTTAGGGACTGCAGGAAGCGTCAGGGGATATTTCAGGAAGAGCCTGGCAGAAGACGAAACGACCGGGGACTGCCTTGACGAATATTATCAGATGTTAGAGCCGCTGTCTCCGCTTATGAATGAGATTCGCCGCTGTATCCTGGCAGAGGACGAGATCGCTGACAATGCAAGCGCCGGCCTGTTAAAAATCAGGCAGAGCATCAAGCGGGCAAGCGATCAAATCCATGAACAGCTGGGGAAAATCCTTGTCCATTCTAGGAATATGCTCCAGGACAATATTATTACAATGCGTGGAGGGCGATATTGCCTTCCGGTCAAGGCGGAATACCGCGCTTCGTTCCAGGGGATGCTGCATGACCAGTCAGCTACCGGTTCTACGCTGTTTATCGAACCATCTTCTGTTGTAAAGTTAAATAACGAGATTCGCGAGCTGGAGCTGAAGGAACAGGAGGAGATTGAAAAAATCCTTGCAGGGCTGAGCGATCAGGCAGCAGAGCAGGTTTTTTTCATTGAACAGGATTTTGAAGTATTGTCCAAGCTGGATTTTATTTTTGCGAAAGCGCTTTTGTCAAAAGAATTAAAAGGAACGGAGCCGGTCTTTCCAGAGGAGGGCTATATTCTGATAAAGAAAGGGCGGCATCCCCTGATCCCGAATGATAAGGTGGTGCCGATTGATATCCATCTGGGAAAGGATTTTTCCCTTCTCGTAGTGACAGGGCCAAATACTGGTGGAAAAACAGTTTCCCTCAAGACGGTAGGGCTGTTTACGCTGATGGGACAGGCGGGGCTTCACATCCCGGCTTTTGACGGATCCTGCCTGCGCATTTTTCAGGAGGTATACGCCGATATCGGGGATGAGCAGAGTATCGAGCAGAGCCTCAGCACGTTTTCTTCCCATATGGTAAATACAGTTTCTATTTTGGAAGCGGCGGATGAGGACAGCCTGGTACTGTTCGATGAGCTGGGCGCCGGCACAGATCCGGTGGAAGGCGCTGCGCTCGCCACGGCAATCCTTTCCTATCTGCATGAGAAAGGCTCTGTTGTCATGGCAACGACGCATTACAGCGAGTTAAAGCTGTTTGCACTGCAGACGCCGGATGTGGAAAATGCCTGCTGCGAGTTTGACGTAGCAACCCTGCGGCCAACGTACCGCCTGCTGATCGGAGTCCCTGGCAAGAGCAATGCCTTTGCCATTTCCCAAAAGCTTGGCCTGCCGGAGGAGATCATTCAGGATGCAAATCAGCGGATTGCCTCTGACGCCCAGGCTTTTGAGGATGTTATCAGCGATCTGGAGGCGGCGAGGAACAGGCTGGAAAAGGAGAGCCAGACGGTTTCCCAGAGCAGGAAAGAAATCTCCCGGTTAAAAAAGGAACTTCGGGAAAAGACAGAAAAGATTGACAGCGCAAAAGAGCGCATCCTTGCAAATGCCAATGAAGAGGCGGCGCATATTTTGGCTGAGGCAAAAGAATATGCAGATGAAACGATCCGCAAATATACAAAATGGGCCAGGAGCGATACGCATATCCGCGAGATGGAAGCAGAGCGCACCAGGCTCAGGGAAGAGATCAGCCGCAAGGGCAGCAGCAAGAAGGCGGAAACCGGAAAGAAACCAAAGAATAAAGTCTCGGCAAAGGAATTATATATCGGCGCCGACGTCCGGGTGCTCTCGTTAAATACGGCGGGCACCGTCAGTACCCTGCCGAATGAAAAGGGTGAATTTTTTGTGCAGGCGGGGCTTTTGCGGACAAAGGTCACATTGCAGGATGTCGAGCTGATAAAACAGCCGCCACAGCCGAAGGAAGAGCGCAGGAAATCCGGCAGCGGGCGCATTCGCATGGATAAAGCGGCGGGAGTCCACCAGGAGATCAACCTGATCGGCATGACGGTGGATGAGGCAATGCCGGTGCTTTCCAAATATTTGGACGACGCATATCTTGCTCATTTAAAACAAGTCACCGTCATTCATGGAAGAGGTACCGGCGCACTGCGCAAAGCAGTCCACAATCATTTAAAGCGCACAAAATATGTAAGAGCATTTCGACTCGGAGAATTTGGCGAGGGCGATATGGGCGTGACGATTGTAGAATTTTAGCGCATGAGCCAGCCGTAAAGTACAGGATAAAATATGCGGCCAAAGCAGCTGCAAAGTGCAGGACAGAATATGCGGCCAAACTAGCCGCAAAGTGTAAGACAAAATAGGTATCTTAAGACAAGCCGAAAGGCGGCGGCTTCGGCTGCAAAAAAGGCAATGGAGCGCAAAAATCCAGATCTCTGTGCGGCGTGCGGAGTCATCCGGGTTGCTGCGCAGATAGACAGGAAGAGGAGTGGCCATGGCAACGAAACAGAAAATATTGATAGTAGATGATGATGAAAATATAGCAGGACTGATCAGTTTGTATCTGACAAAGGAATGTTTTGACACAGAGATCGTACATGACGGCACTGCAGCCCTTCATGCAGTCGGCAGGGAAAAGCCGGATTTGATGTTACTCGATATCATGCTTCCGGGGATGGATGGGTATGAGGTGCTGCGCGAGATCAGAAAAAGCTCTAACCTGCCGGTTATCATGCTGTCTGCAAAAAGCGAGACATTTGATAAGGTATTGGGGTTAGAGCTGGGCGCGGATGATTATATCAACAAGCCATTTGACTCCAAAGAGCTGGTGGCAAGGGTGAAAGCGGTGCTGCGGCGGGCAGCGCAGGCAGAATCGGCCACGCCGTTTGCGCAGGAAGATATTATAGTAGAAAAGGTCAGCTATCCCGATCTGGTCATCAACCTGACAGAGTATTCTGTATATTATAAGGATAAGGCGATAGAGATGCCGCCGAAGGAGCTGGAGCTGTTATATTTTCTTGCATCGCATCCCAACCAGGTTTTTACCAGAGAGCAGTTGTTAGATTATATCTGGAGTTATGATTATGGCGGCGATACGCGGACGATTGATGTACATATTAAGCGCCTCCGTGAAAAATTTCCGCCGCATCCGGTCTGGAGTATTGCAACGGTCTGGGGGATTGGCTATAAATTTGAAAAGCATGAGAAATAGAATGGCGGAGGGGAGACAATAAGATTGGCTATAAACTGGAACGGCACGAGAAATAGGAGTAACGATGAAAATATCCATTAGGCAGAGGTTTCTCTTTTCGTATATTGTATTATTTTTGTTCTGCTTTTTGATTCTTAATACATTTGGGCAGAAGAGGATATACCATTATCTGGAAGAGCAGGAACAGACAGAGCTTTATGAACAGGCGGTGAAAATTGCACAGGAAAAGATTCCAGATATCCGGGAATTGAGCCGGGATAAGAAAAATATGGAAGCTTTAAAGGAGTTCTTTTCAGCATACAGCAGACTGACAGGCAAAAGAGTCTGGCTGGCGGACGTCACCGGGCAGATTCTCCTGGACTCTAATCTGAAACAATCCTTTGCGGGGCAGAATATTAACCAGCATGACAGTTCTTTCCTGTCGAACCAATCGATTACCGGGCAGTACCCGGCGGGGATGATGAAAGAGCGTGTAGCTGCCGTGATCTATCCTGTGACAGATACGTTTGATACCAGTGGATATATCATTATGATGTCTCCGGAACAGGAGTTAGTACAACATTCATTTCGCTATGTAGATATCCTGCATATCTGCATGTTTATTGTGTTTGGGCTGTTTGCTGTCCTATTGCTTTATCTGTATTACAAGGCAGTCCGCCCTGCCAGGGCGATTGCGCGGGCGACATTGCAGTATGCAGACGGGCGGTTTGATGTAGCGCTGCCTCAAAAGACTCTAAAGGAGTATACAGAGCTTGTCTCCGCGATTGAGTATCTGGTTCAGCGGATAAATGGCCTGACAGATTACCAGAAGAAATTTATTGCAAATGTCTCTCATGATTTCCGTTCTCCGCTGACGTCTATTAAAGGATATGCCGAAGCGCTTTCCGATGGGGTTATCCCCTATGATATGCGGAAAAAGTATTTTGAGATCATTTTTTTTGAGGTAGAGCGGCTGCAGAAATTGACAGAAAATCTGTTAGAGTTAAATGAGATGGAGCAGGATGGCATTTTGCTTGAGCGCACCACATTTGATATTAACGGGACGATCCGGCGCTGCACCGCGCCATTTGAACAGCGCTGCAGCAAAAAAAAGATTTCTCTTAATTTGAATTTCAGCAGCAAGGAGCAGTTTGTTTATGCGGATCTTGATAAGATTCAGCAGGTTTTGCAAAATCTGTTAGACAATGCGGTCAAGTTCAGTCCGGCGGATTCTTCGGTTGATATTCTGGTTTCTAAACAGAAAAATAAAGTTTTTGTCTCGATTCGGGATCATGGGATTGGCATTCCCAAGGAGAGCATTAATAAAATATGGGAACGTTTTTATAAGACAGACCTTTCCCGCGGGAAAGATCAGACAGGCACTGGCCTGGGACTGTCTATTGTCCGGGAAATCCTGGACGCCCACGGCGAGAATATCAATGTGATCAGCACGGAGGGGATTGGGACGGAGTTTATTTTTAGTTTGCCAGAAGGAAAAATAAACGAAAATTAGCCCGGAAGCCATAAAAAGCAATCCGGGCGTTTCT
>CANQCD010000048.1 GCA_947589455.1 uncultured Lachnospiraceae bacterium
TCTGCTCCCCATCTTTCTCATAAGAGATACTTGTTCCAATCCCCTTTGTAACAGCAGTAAAGACGGCATTCTCAGGGATATGGATTCTTGAAGTCGCCGATATTTGATTGATGTCCACCTCGCCTTTTAAGGAATGGCACATCACTTCCATATCAAGATTGCAGTTAATTTCTACCGTCCCAGAAATATTCTCCAAAATAATATTAGGCGTTTTTACTGTTTGAAGTCCTGCATTTTAGCTTCAATCCCTTTCATCATTGTTACCTGTAAATCCTTTGCGTCGATCAAACTATACACTATATATTTGATGTCTTTTATGCCCGCAAAACCGCATAAATCAAGGATTTTTGAGATAATCAATATTTCTGGCATAAAAATACTTGCATTCTATTATAATACGTGCTATAGTGTATTTATCATATGAATAGATGTTCATATGAGCAACTGATAATAACTGCATGTACAAAGCTGTGATCTTTTGTATATTGTGAAAATGGAGAATGCTATGAAAAAAAAGTATAGGATTACCGGAATTGATTGTGCAAATTGTGCGGCAAAGCTGGAAGCAAAAATGAATAGCCTTCCAGAGATAAATCAGGTTACTTTGACTTTTGCGACGCAACAGCTTTTTGTAGATGCCCCGGATTTGGAAAAGGCAGTAGAGGCGCTGCAAAAATTGGCTGATAAACAGGAGCCGGGTACTAAAATTTTACCTTTAAATAGAAAGACTTCTGCCGAAAAACGCAGGCGTCCAAGAAGCCATGATGAAAATTGTGCGGGTCATACGCATCAGGGTGAGGAGAATAGCAGCGGCGGACATAAACACCATGCAGGGGATGGATGCCATTGTGGAGGACATACGCATCAGGATGAGGAGAATAGCAGCGGCGGACATACGCACCATGCAGGGGATGGATGCCATTGTGCGGGACATACGCATCAGGATGAGGAGAATAGCAGCGGCGGACATAAACACCATGCAGAGGATGGATGCCATTGTACGGGTCATACGCATCAGGATGAGGAGAATAGTAACGGCGGACATAAACACCATGCAGGGGATGGATGCCACTGTGGAGGACATACGCATCAGAATGAAGAGAATAGCAGTGGCGGACATAAACACCATGCGGGGGATGGATGCTGCTGTGGGGAACTCCATCACGACCATTCTCCTGTGGAGAGAGACGTCCCATGGTATAAAAATACCGAAGTTGTTATTTTGCTGTTTGGTGCGTTTTGGTTTGTTGTAGGCGAGGTTTTGGAGCATCTTTTGTCTGCAAAGATTTATTTTCCCGCCGTGATGCCCGCCGTTATTTACGTGGTGGCATATTTGCTCCTGGGGGGAGAGATTGTCCTTACCGCTGTAAAAAATCTGTTTCGTGGTAAAGTATTTGATGAAAATTTTTTGATGACAATCGCGACAATCGGCGCATTTATTGTCGGTGAGTTTAGTGAGGCTGTCGGCGTTATGCTGTTTTACCGGATTGGAGAACTTTTTGAGGATATTGCAGTTCAAAGGAGTAGAAAACAGATTATGGATGCGGTTGATATGCGTCCAGAGGCGGTACGTTTGGTGGAAGGGGATGAAATTATTCAGATAGGACCGGAAGAAATAGAGATAGGAGACGAAATTGAGATCCGGCCGGGCGACAGGATTCCTTTGGATGGCAGGGTAATCCGTGGAGAAAGCCGGATTGACACTTCTGCGGTAACTGGCGAGCCAGTACCGATTGCCGTCAGGGAAGGAAGTCAGGTCTTATCCGGTTGTGTCAATACTTCCGGTGTGATTTATCTGAAAGTTGAAAAATTATTAGAGGATTCCATGGTAAGCCGGATTTTGGAAGCGGTAGAAAATGCGGCGGCGTCAAAACCTCGAATGGATCGTTTTATTACAAAATTTGCAAGGATTTATACGCCATTTGTGGTGCTTCTGGCGTTGGGAACCGCAGTGATTCCATCGCTGATTACCGGCGGCTGGTCTCAATGGATCTATACCGCATTGACATTTTTGATCATCAGCTGTCCATGCGCTCTGGTGCTGAGCGTACCGCTCGCCTTTTTTGCAGGGATTGGCGCAGGTTCTAAAAAAGGAATCCTTTTTAAAGGCGGCGCATCGCTGGAAATGCTTGCCGATATCAAGGCGGTCGTCATGGATAAAACAGGTACGATCACAGAGGGGAATTTTAAGGTAGAAGCAATCCGGCCGGCGTCCGGCTATTCGGAAGATCAGGTTCTATCGTTTGCGGCGGCTGCAGAAAGTCTTTCTACTCATCCGATTGCAGAGAGTATACGTGAAGCCGCGGCGCAGCGCAGGCTTACTTTGCAGATAGGTGCTGTGCCGGGGCAGCAGGCGCGGGAGAGCGAAGAGAACGGAGAAGCGGCGCCAGTACCGGAAAATGAAGAGAACAAGGCGGTCAATCTGTCCATGCAGAGGAAACCGGAGGAGATCCAGGAGATTTCCGGCGAAGGGATGGAAGTCACGCTTGGCGGCCGGAAGATTTTGTGTGGAAACCAGCAGCTATTAAAGCGTTACAATATTATTGTGCCGGAAAAAGATATATCAATGAGCGGTACAGAAGTTTTTCTTGCAGAAAATGGGACATATGCGGGTTGTATTTTAATTAATGATATGGTAAAGGAGGATTCCAAAGAAGCAGTCCATGCAATGTCTAAAAAAGGATTGTACACTGCCATGCTGACAGGAGATACGCAGGCAAATGCGGAAGCGGTACAGAAGCAGACAGGGATTGATGCTGTTTTTGCAAAGCAGATGCCGGAAGAAAAACTGATTAATTTGAAGAAAATCAGAGAAGAGCATGGCACAGTCATGTTTATCGGAGATGGGATTAATGATGCGCCCGTACTTGCCGGCGCCGATGTGGGAGCGGCGATGGGAAGCGGGGCGGACGCGGCGATTGAAGCGGCAGACGTTGTCTTTATGACCTCGCGTTTGACAGCTTTGGTTGAGAGTTATGACATTGCAAAATTCACAAAAAGGATTGCCAGGGAAAATGTAATATTTGCGCTGGCGGTTAAAATAGCAGTGATGTTTTTGGGATTGTGCGGGATCGCATCCATGTGGATGGCGGTATTTGCCGATTCTGGCGTCGCCATGCTCTGTGTTTTAAATGCAATCCGGGCATTATACCGCAGAAATCCATAATGATAAACGGGTTTTCTCAAGATTTGCAGCCAGGTTGAAAAAACGCATGGATATGCCGGTTAGTATGAAAGGCAGGCTTAAGCATAACAATTTAAAAACTATCTGGGATATTTGTTTTAGAATCAGTTTCGCTATGGAGGCTTTTGCCGGTTGGAAACAAAAATAGAGAGACTGATTCTTTAATTTTTCCCTTGATTATCAAGGAGATACGTAATACAATGTTATTATTCTGATTGTCAGAAAGGGATATTCATTTTGAGAAAATATCCCGGTTTTAACAGCCAAAGTAATGGATGAGATTTTGTAGAAAACAGGAGGATACCCATGAGCAAGATCAGGACAAGATTTGCACCAAGTCCGACAGGGAAGATGCATGTTGGAAATTTAAGGACGGCATTATATGAATATCTGATTGCCAGGCATGAGGATGGGACGTTTGTGCTGCGTATAGAGGATACAGATCAGGAGCGTTTTGTGCCGGAGGCGCTGGATATTATATATAAAACAATGGAATTAACTGGTCTGACGCATGACGAGGGGCCGGATAAAGACGGCGGTTATGGTCCGTATGTCCAAAGTGAGAGGATGAAAACAGGAGTTTACTTAGAGTATGCAAAACAGCTTGTAGAAAAAGGCGAGGCATATTATTGTTTTTGTACAAAAGAACGTTTGGATTCCCTGCGTGCATCGGATAAGACAGACGACGGCAAGGAGATTGCAAAATATGACAAGCATTGTCTGCAGCTTTCCAGCGAAGAGGTAGAAGAAAAGCTTGCCGCAGGAGTGCCTTATGTCATTCGCCAGAATAATCCGACAACAGGGACAACAGTTTTTCACGATGCAATTTATGGAGATATTTCTGTAGAAAATGAAGAGCTGGATGATATGATCTTGATCAAGACGGATGGTTATCCAACCTATAATTTCGCAAATGTCGTGGATGATCATATGATGGAGATCACCCATGTAGTCCGGGGGAATGAATATCTTTCTTCTGCGCCGAAATACAACCGTCTCTATGAGGCGTTTGGATGGGATGTCCCAGAATATGTACACTGTCCGGTTATCACCGATGAGAATCACAAAAAGCTGTCGAAACGATGCGGACATTCTTCTGTGGAGGATTTACTGGAACAGGGATTTTTACCAGAAGCAATTATAAATTTTGTTGCGCTTTTAGGCTGGAGTCCGAGCGATGACAGGGAAATCTTTTCGTTGAGAGAGCTGGAGGAAGTGTTTGATTACCATCATATCAGCAAATCGCCCGCTGTGTTTGACATTACCAAAGCGAAGTGGATGAACGGCGAATATATCAAGGCAATGGATATGGATCGCTATCTGGAATATGCGCTGCCGGTTATCAAAAAGACAGTGACAAGGGATTGCGACTTGACAAAGATTGCAGAGCTGGTCAAAACCCGCATTGAGGTATTTCCGGATATTACGGAGAAAATTGATTTCTTTGATAAACTTCCAGAGTATGATACAGCAATGTATACACATAAAAAAATGAAGACAAACAGTGAAAATTCATTGGAAGTGCTTAAGGATATGCTGCCACGGTTAGAGGCGCAGGAGGATTATTCTGTAGCTGGGCTTGAGGCGCTTTGCAAAGAATATATTGCGGAAAAGGAATTAAAAAACGGCCGGGTTCTCTGGCCTCTGCGCACAGCGGTATCAGGCAAACAGATGACGCCGGGAGGCGCATATGAGATTATGGAAATCCTTGGAAAAGAGGAGTCTCTGTCCCGCATCCGAAAAGGGATTGCGATGCTGGAAGAGGCTGTGGAAAAATAGCCTGCAGTAAAAAAAGAGCGATTACGATTATCCGTGCGGAAAAGCTGGCAATGTGGGAAGAAGCAGTTATCCGCACGGAAAAGCTGGCAGTGTGGGAAAAAGCAGTTATCCGTGCGGAAAAGCTGGCAGTGAGGGAAGAAGCAGTTATCCGTGCGGAAAAGCTGGCAATGTGGGAAGAAGCGGCTATCCGCACGGAAAAGCTGGTTAGATTGGAAAGGAAGAAGGAATTTTTTTGCGGATGCAAAAGCTGAATGAGGCACAAAGAAGTGCAGTGACTCACAGAGAGGGTCCGATGCTGGTGCTTGCCGGACCGGGTTCTGGCAAGACCAGGGTTATTACAGAGCGAATCGGTTATCTTATACAGGAGGCAGGGGTTTCCCCTGCGGAAATTTTAGTGATTACTTTTACAAAAGCGGCGGCTGTGGAAATGCAGCAGCGTTATCTGAAAATGCAAAACAGCCAGGCGGGCGGCGTGCGGTTTGGCACATTTCACGCCATTTTCTTTATGATATTGAAGTATTCCTTTCATTACAGTGGAGAGAATATTATACGAGAGCAGGTCAAGAGAGATTTGTTAAAAAAGCTTCTGCACAGTACCGATCTGGAGATTCAGGATGAAAATGAATTTCTGGCTGATCTGGAGGCGGAGATCAGTCGCGTAAAGGGAGAGAGGATGAATTTATCGAGCTATTACTCCCAGCTGTGTTCCAATGAAGTATTTCACGATTTATTTTCCGGGTATCAAAGAGAATTAAAGCGGATGCGCCTGATCGATTTTGATGATATGTTGGTGCAGTGTTATGATTTGCTGGTGCAGCAGCCGGAAACTTTAAAAAAGTGGCAGCAGCAGTTCCGTTACATATTGATAGATGAATTTCAGGATATCTGCCGAATCCAGTACGATGTGATCCGTCTTTTGGCCAAACCGGAAAATAATCTGTTCATTGTGGGGGATGACGATCAATCCATCTATGGTTTCCGCGGCGCCAGACCAGATATCATGAAACAGTTTTTAAAGGATTATAATGCAAAACAATGTCTGTTAGGGATTAATTATCGCTGCGCTGCGCCGATTGTAGAAGCAGCGGGCAGAGTGATTTCACATAACAGGGATCGTCTGCCAAAAGAAATCCGCCCGGCAGTCCGGCCGGCAGCAGCTCAGGGAATCCGCCCGGCAGTCCGGTCAGCAGCCGTTCAAGAAATCCGCCCGGCAGCCGTCCAGAGACTGGAAGGCGACTTTTATCCTGAAGATCAAACCATGCAGATGAGCGCTCCTTGTTTAGAAGTAAAGGAATTTCCCAATCCTTCTTTTGAAAATGATATGATCCGGCAGAAAATCATGGAATATCACAGGCAGGGGATTGCTTATCAGGAGATGGCAGTTCTGTTTCGGACAAACACGCAGGCGCGTTCATTGAGCGTAAAGCTGATGGAGGCAGGCGTTCCGTTTATTTTAAAGGAAAGACTTCCGAATTTGTACGAGCATTGGATTGTACAGGATGTTATGACGTATGTGAAGATTGCAGAGGGCAGCAGGGAGCGGGGCGATATTTTGCGGATTATTAACCGTCCCAAGAGATACGTCCACCGCAATGCGTTTATGGATCCTTATGTAGATTTTGAAGAGTTAAAGAAATTTTATGAGGAAAAGGACTGGATGATCGACCGTCTGGAGAAGCTGCAATATGATTTATCTATGCTGGCAAAAATGAAGCCGTACGCCGCGGTAAATTTTATCCGCCGGGGAATCGGTTATGACGATTACATCCGGGAATATGCAGATTACCGGGGAATGCGTCCGGATGGAATGTATGAAATATTAGACGAGCTTCAGGAGGAAGCCGGGCAGCAGGATTCCTTTGCGGCATGGAGGCAGCATATCAGGGAATATCAGGAGGAGCTGCGGAAACAGGCAGAAAAAAGCTATGGCAAAAAGAATAGCGAACAGGCAGATTCTATTTCGCTGATCACGATGCACGGTTCAAAGGGATTAGAATATGAGTGTGTTTTCATTCCAGATGCAAATGAAGGCGTTACGCCCCACAGCAAATCGGTATTGAATGCAGATATGGAAGAAGAACGGAGGATGTTTTATGTTGCAATGACACGGGCAAAAAGCCATTTGCATATTTATTATGTAAAAGAGAGATTCAATAAATCGGTAGAAGCTTCCCGTTTTGTCAGTGAACTGCTGGAGATCGCTCCATAATATTTGCCGGGATTTCATTGCCCGGCATTTATGAAAGGCCTGTTATCTGACGGTCAGACAGAGCAGCCCAAAGGAATGCAGGATATTCCGCGACCCTGCATTCTTTTAAAATTGCGACCGGCCATGATTCCATGTGCCGTACTGTTCTGCCGAGATAATTTAAAATTGCGACCGGCTATGATTCTCTGTACTGCCTGCGGTATTCAGCGGGGCTTTGCACGACATATTTTTTAAATTTTGTGTGGAAGTAATCTACATTGCGATAACCAACGCGTTCCGCAATCTCGTACACTTTCAGCTCGGTATTGACTAGAAGTTTCTTGGAGGCTTCAATCCGTACTTTGTCAACAAACATATTAAATCCCATCCCCACTTTTTTATTAAATATTTTTCCGAGATAGGAGCTGTTATAGCCAAAGAGCGGCGCTATATTTTCCAGTTTGATATTATCCATATAATTGTGTTCAATATAGTGGATGATATCGTCCATCACATTGTCGCTCGATGGATTGCCGATTGCGCGCATGATCATCTCAAATTGTTCTGTAAAGAGCAAAATGATCTCATAGAGATAATATTTTTCGTCAATCTGCCGGATAATTTCCGCATTTCCCGGAAAAGGGATATTTGCGCTGTGGTACAGATGGGAAAGTTTTTCTTTGATAGACAGATAGAGATCTGTCAAAAAAAGTTTAATTTTAGGAATGGAACTTTTCGTGTAATAAAGGCGCTGTTCCAGCTCATTTAAAGTTTCCGCCACCTGATTGCGCTTTGCCGCCTGGATATAGCCGATGAGTTTTTCACGGTATTCCTGCAAAATATCGTTGTCAAATTCGATTGTATTGTCCTGGTTCTGCGTTTCCGGCAATTCCTGATAACCAATCGTATGCTGGCGGTGCTCGCAGAAGAAACGCCGCTGCAGCAAACGCAGCGCTTCCCCATAGGAAATAGAAACGTCATTAATATTATCCACAATCCTTCCGTAAGTGATAAAAAGAGAATCTAACGGTGAATTTGCCTGTGGTTTCTGCTCCCTGTCATAATGTTCCAAAAAGCGCTGGAATTTCTCCAGAATAAAATTTCCTTTTAACAATAGGATTTCATTGTTGTCAATCGTCACATTTTCATAAGAGCTGTTATCATTGTTTGTGACTTTTAACAGGTCTGAAAAATGGTACGTCATTGTCTTGTGATGGCTGTAGCTCTCATAGATCACTACCTGATACCGTTCGGCGTCAATTCCCATGTCCTTTGCATGATAATCATCTATTGGGGCTTTTCCGGAAAGAATATCATATAATATCATAGTTCGCGCTTTGTCACGGTAATGGTCGAAAGTCTTTTTTTGGATTGCTTCTTTTGATAAGATTTGTCCGATTTTCATTACAGTTTCTGTCAATTCGTCTTCATCAATGGGTTTTGTCAAAAAATATTCTACGTTGCAGCGAATTGCTTCCTGTGCGTACTTAAAGTCAGAAAAGCCGGTCAGTATAATAATCTTACCCTGATACCCCTGTTCTCTGGCGCTTTTTGCCACATCCAGCCCGCTTTTCCTTGGCATCCTGATATCTAACATTGCTACATCCGGTTTATTCTCCAGGATGAAATGCAGCGCTTCTTCGCCATTTGAGGCTTCTCCAGTAATTTTAAATCCCAGGGATTCCCATTCAATTATGCATTTTAGTCCCTGTCGTATCGTCAATTCGTCGTCGGCAATAAATACAGTGTTCATATTAATCCCCATTCTGTTCTAAAAATTCGTTTTCCACATATTTTATTATAACGAAAAACAGGGGAAATGCAAAGAAAAAGTTTGCATATAGGCGGCGGAAATGAATCTGATTACATTTTTATCAAACCTGTTAATCCCAATCATAATTTTTTATATTATAGGCTATGGATTGCTGACACGGACTGATATTTTTGACAGTTTTGTAAAAGGTGCGATGGATGGGATCAAAGTAGTTGTGGGAATCCTCCCTACGTTGATCGGATTGCTGATAGCAATTGGCCTGCTGCGGGAATCCGGTTTTTTGTCCATGCTTTCCGATGCGGTAAAACCATTGGCGGAGGCGGTGCATTTTCCGGCCGAGGTTGTCCCGCTGGCATTTATAAAAATGATCTCTTCCTCTGCGGCGTCCGGGCTGTTGATCGATTTGTATAAAAGTTTCGGGACAGACTCGCGGGAAGGGTATCTCGCCTCTTTGCTGATGTGCTGTTCAGAAACGATTTTTTATACAATATCTGTTTACTTTCTGGCAACGAAAACCAGCGGGCATAAGGCGGTCACAGGCGTTCGATGGCTGCTTGCCGGCGCGCTCTTATGTACTTTTGCGGGGCTTGCAGCCAGCGTTGTACTGACAGATTTATTGATTTGATGTCTTTGTCATTTATTGATTTAACGTTTTTGTCATGGTCTTTAATATTTTTCTGCCCTTTCTCTTTTTCTACTGGCAAGCTCCGGGGAATCCGCTTTGATTTTAGAGCTCAAAATGGCAGAGAAATTAATCCTGCCATTCTTGTGGAAAAGCTTGCAAGAACTCCTTGTTATACAGTATAATAATCTTAATAGGGTTCTGGCCAGAAGAGAGGAGATAGCTATATTATGACAATATATTGCTTTATTGAGGGGGGGGGAAAAACGGAAAAGCGCTGGATGATTTTATAGACAGCCATCAAAATGATACGATACATCTATATTCCTCTGTTATTGAGAGCTGCGAGGGGAATCTATTCTACTGCCTTGGTGAAATCCTAAATGATTGGATGCAGTCGGAGGGAGAGACCTGGTTTGTTACAGATGTCAAAGAATTATATGATATTGTAAAAAATATCTATGTTTTTCTTTTTGAAAAGATAATTTATATAGAAGGGAATAATAAAGAAACTTTTGACGGCAGCCTTGTCATTAAGGACTTAATTGATTATTTTTTGAGTTTGAACAGAAAGCAAAAATATTACGATCATATGAAAAGGCTTTATGAAACAAAAGAAAATCAAAATTCATCGTTTATTTTAAGCAATTTTAATGATTTAGTAGATTTGGATATTGAAAAAAATGAGATGGACAGAAAAATATGGAATACATTTTGTCTGCTTTTATTGGATGAGATTAAGGATGAGCCAGATCGTGAAAAGTACATATTATATAAACTGGCGGTTTATTCTGTGCTTCTGCATCTGACTGACAGTCCAGAATACGTGAATAAATATCTGGAGCTTGTGCTGTCTGATAAAAGTACCACGGCAGACAATATGTATTTTGTGTGGAATCAATTTAAACGCAAGAAATTACTTCATATAGCCGTTTTGGATTCCCATTCCGATACGATGTGTACGGAATTATATGACAGGGCATACGATATGTACCGAACGGAACTGGGTGATGAATTAAGCAGAATACCAAGAGAAGAACGTGATAAAAATCTTGTGTTAGTATCTACTATTCAGCTGCTTGATGAAAATCATGCCCCTACGCGGACGGTTATTGAAAGGGTAAGGGCATTGCTTACGCAGCGTTTTGATCAGGGTGGAAGGATCTGGAAGTGTGAAATGAGGTTTGCCATGCCTCGCAGGGATCGCACAGAGCAAATGTGCGTATATTCTGTTCATGGCGAAATTAACATTTAGAGGAGGATATTATGAGTAACAAAGATTTAAAAATGCTTCATATGGGGGCGGCTCAGTGTGCAGTTGACCTGGGTGATGGAAGCGAACGCGGGGAGTACGTAAATCAGGATTATATTTTGCAGAGGCTGGGCAGGCCGCACAGGGCGATCAATTTGATGTACTGCTATTATCCAAATGATGATAAATGGCCGGGACGCGCAAGCGTAGTACACGCAGACCCATCTGTCAGTTTTGCATGGGATTATCCGTATGATGATTATTTTACCTACAAGGGCGGGTTGAACGGCACATTGGAGGACGAGCCGTTTACCTATATGCGGGATATCAGGAAACACGGACAGGATGTTGTACTTACGATAACGATGGATCCGAAGCTGACGGACGACCATATTGTGGCAATCGCAAAGGATCTGCGCACGTTCGGAAGAGTGCAGCTGCGTATCAACCATGAGGCGACAGGGGACTGGTTTTCTTTTAATAAACGTGCTTCTTATGAAGAAGTGGCGGCATTTTTTGCCCATTGTTGCGAGATTATCCACAGGGAGGCTCCCAATGTAAAGGTTATTATCTGTCTGGACGGATGTAAGACAGAAGATGCGGAAAAGATGGAAAAAGAAGATATCTTTGCCGAGGCTTCCCGCGCGGCGGACATTGTATCGGTTGACCGTTATATGGCGCTCCACTGGGGCTGGCCGTATGATGTGGCAGACGAGGGAGTGACTACATTTGAAAGACATGCAGTCCAGAAAATTTATCATATTACGAAAAAGAGCTATGAGCGTTACACGGCGGTCAATAACGGCGTGAAAAAGCCGATGGTGTTATCGGAATTTAATGCGGACGGCGATGTGACAGGACCGTACGACCAGGCTGCTATGTTAAGGGAATTTTGCGATTTATTAAAAGCGGATAAAGAAAAGTGGCTCTCTGGTTTTACTCTGTACCAAATGAGGGACAGAGGACGTCTCGGACTGGAGATTGAGGATCCCAATAATCCAGAAGTCGGCATTGAACAGCCGTTGTTAGCGACGTATCGCGAGATAATCCATGAAGATTATTTCAGTCCGTCCATGACAGAGGGAGGCAAGGCAGAACTTCCGATAACGCTTCGCTGGGGAGGCTCTGAGGATGCAGACGGAGTGGCGCTTCCAATCCACTTTGACAGGAATCCTGTCTTTTGTGAAGCATACTTTGAGGAAGACGATCTGCTTGATATGAATCTGATGCTGGAGTTAAACGGCCATTGGTTCTATAAGGCTCCGGGAGTAAAATGCATTGATATGATGAGCGCGTTTTTTAAGAAGCCGCTGGATGGCGCTGCCGATCTGTCACTGAAAATTTTTGCACCGCCGGCGTCTGGAGAAAACGATCCTTCGCAGGGAGAGGACTGGATGGAGAATTATTATACGGAATTAAAAGCGCTTCCAAGAATCCGTGTGCGGTTTGCACCGATTGCATAAAGTCTGGCGCAAATCTGTTTCAGCTCCATTCGTATGCTCCTTTACCCAACTTTTATTCCCAACCATTTTTATTATAATACGTTGGGAATAGAAGTTGGGGATAAATCATAAAATAATGCCATATCAAGTCTCTTTTCCCAATGATGCAGTAAATGCCCTTTCTTTCTGTGAAATCGTTAATCGAACAGCCTTTTCTTTTGATATTTTTTTCTCCACCCAGAAATTCTGTGAGAAACTGGCACAGAGATTCTCCAAAAGCGCAGAGGTTTATAGTTATCAACCTGATTTATTACTAATTTTTTGCCTGCAGGTATAAACTTTTTTAGAAAAAATGCCGATTCAATGAAAGCAGATAGTAACTATATATCGACAATGATGGCATTTTGTTATATAATAATTATAACTATCATTAGATTGGCTGCATTTGATTGGAACGGACTCCATGAGCTGCCAGTTACGACAAATTCCAAGGAGAGGAGAGGTCGCTATGAGTACAAGTGTGTATAACAATCTTATATCTACGTTTGAACCGAAATACACGACAAGACATGTCAATAATGCGTCTGAGCTGCGCTCTGTCGTAAAGCGCATCCGCAAGCTGACACAATCATCGCCTGTTTACCTGTTAAATTTCACAGATGCAAAACAATCCTTTGTTTTGGGCGCGAAAGAATCTTCCATGAAGATTTCTGAATCATTGCGTGTTTTATCAGATGATTCAGAAGACAGTATTTTTACAAAATTAAAAGCAATGTCTTCTGATACAGATCAGGTTGAGGCAGAATTGATCGATTCTGACACGGAACGGCTGCCGAGCGCTTTTTCTATCCGCGTAAAACAGCTGGCCAATTCACAGGTTAATCTGGGCAAGGAATATTATGAGACGGGGCGCGGCCTTCCGGCGGGAAGTTACCAGTTCCGGATCACAGTCAATGATATTGGATATGATTTTCAGTACAATATCCGCAAGGATGCGAACCACAGAGAAGTAATGCAGGGGCTTTCAGATTTTATTTCAAAGGCAAAGATTGGAGTCGGGGCAGAGACTGTTTCGACGGGAGGTGAAAAGATCCGTATGCGCCTGGAATCCGCCATGGCAGGCACGCCAAATGGGGCGGAAAGCTTTACATTAGAGGATAAAAGTACAGATGCTTCCGGAAAAGGGATTGTCGGCTATTATGGTCTTAACCATGTGTCGGTCATGCCAAAAAGCGCTGTGTTTGATCTGAATGGGACAGAGAAAATGTCTTTAAATAATGAGTTTGTTTTAGGAAGAGCTGTCAAAGTTACATTGAATAGCGTTTCCAAAGAGGAGGCAATGGTTGATTACCATCCGGACAGCGACGTCATAATGGAAAGCATAAATGATTTTGTAAATAGCTATAATGAGTTAGTAGGACATAGCGTTACATTTGAACGCATTTCCCATATCCCCTCAAAGCTTTTGCAGGAGCTGCGGAGTTTGACGAAACCATATGTGAGTGAGCTGGAGTCCTGCGGACTTACCTTTGATGACGACGGATATATGGAAGTGAACCCATCGCTAGCCAGCCAGGCAGTGGAGGAGGGAGATATGCAGAAACTCTTTGGAAAGGAATCTGCATTGACAAACCGTTTGATGTTTAAGATGGATGCAGTGAAGATCAATCCGATTGAGTATATTGACAAAAAGGTTGTCAATTATCCGGATTTCTCAAAACCGCCGAAAGGGTATTCTTATATTTCTTCCCTTTACAGCGGATTGTTGTTTAATTCATACTGCTGATAAAATATTTTATATGATATGCCTAACATATTGGATCATGTGAATAAAATTTTAAAAGAGCGCCGCAAGATAACGGAGACAGGTTATGGAACGGGGCTCTTTTTGCGGACAGCCCCGGGGTGGATGCTTTAGAACGACAGCATGGAAAATCAGAGGTTGCAGCTCTTCGCGGACAGCCCCGGGGTGGATTTCCTTTGCATATAGGGCAGCAGGGCTGTCGGCGCAGGCGGAGGGAGGACAGTATCGTATTTTCCAGAAAGGATTTTGCCATGAAAAGAAATGATTTTTTGTTGATTGCCGGTGTTCTGGTCTCTGTGCTTCTTTTTCTTGGTCTGTATTTTGCCATTTACAGTAAATCCGGCGCATGGGTCTCCGTTAAAGTAGACGGTAAAGAGGAGAAGAGGCTTCCGTTGGGGCAGGACACTACCTATACGATAACTACGGAATATGGCACAAACATTCTGGAAATCCGAGACGGCGCGGCACAAATCCGAGAAGCCGACTGTCCGGATCTGATCTGTGTCCGCCAAAAAGCAATCAAAAAGCAGGGGGAAACCTTAGTATGCCTTCCGCACAAGGTAATTGTGTCGGTGGTTTCTGACGAGAAAGGCGAAATGGATAGTATTTCCAGATAAGGCGCGGAAGGGTGCAGAAATCAAATTTTTCCTTTGAGTATTTTATCACGCTGTTCTTTTGGCACAGATTTCATGTTGTTAGTTTTGAATGGTGAAAATAGGAAGTAAAGTACGAGCCGCAAAAGATGATCTGGCACAGTATGGAAGAACGATATGATTTTGGAATAAAAATTGGAAGAATGCGCAGACTATCTTCTATCTGATTTAGAAATAATCACTTTATCAGGGTATTGCGATATCTGGTATTGTGCAAAAATGGAGGTAGTCTATGGAAAAATTTAACATCCACGAGAGCATGATGGAACTTCCTGGAAGTCCGGGGTTTCCTACGGTGACAAATGAGAATGAAATGGAAAATGTAGAGAATATGACGGAAGAACAGAAGTGGAAACTGGAGACAGAGCGTGCCCTTGCAAAGTCAAGAGACGATATGAGCCAGCTGGTTGACCGGATTGCAACGAACAGTTTTCAGGGATAGCCATAAAACAATGATAGAAGGAATTATTTTTGCATAGTTAATTCCTTAATTAGCTGATCCTTTGAATGACGATGTCCATGTTTTCCGCCGGTGTAATAATGGTTGTGTTTATGCGAGTGCGTAACTGTATGGGTATGTGTGTTCCCGTCATGAGTGTGCGTAACTGTATGCTGATGCTGATGTGAGTGTTGCATGATCAGCGTATCAGCAGTTGCCAATACAGTTCCCGCAATCATAACCGCCAAAGCAATCAGATACATTCCAGTCAAGTGTTCCCGCAGGAAAACGAAAGACAGAAACACTCCGATAAACGGTGCGACTGCATAGTATGCGCTTGTCTTTGCCGCACCAAGGGTATTCTGCGCGCGAATATACAGGAAAATGCTGAGACCATAAGCTGCAAAACCCAAAATCAAGGCAAGTGCAATGTATTTTAGCTGCGGCATAGTTTCCTTCTTTATGAAAGCAATGATAAGAGAGCCAACCCCTGAAAAAATGCCTTTCAGGACAACAATCTCATAGGTACTTTTGGAAGATATATTTCTTGTGCAATTATTTTCAAACCCCCAACAGACTGTTGCAAATAGAACAAACAGGGAACCGTAAGAAAAACGGAAACTGTCTGTTCCCTCAAAGGAAAGCAGAATGCTTGACAAAGTGATCAGGGCAATCGCAGCCCACAATCGGCGGGACACTGTCTCTCTAAACACCACGAATGCTATTATCGTTGTCGCAACAATTTCAAAATTACCGAGAAGTGATGCATTAGAAGAGGAACCGCAACTTATTCCAAGCATTAAAAAAATCGGGGCGGCAATGTCTAGTACAATCATTCCAATAACAAACGGCAGGTCTTTCCTATCCAACTTTACGCTTTGTTCCTGTCTGTTGAACAAGGACATAATGCCGATTCCTATTCCAGCGCCAAGGTAAAGCAGCGCCGCCATAGTTGTCGCTCCTACATGAACCAGAAGAAGTTTTGAAAATGGTACGTTGATGGCATAAAAAGCCGCGGCAAGCAGCGCATATATGATTGATTTTGATTTCTGCATAATAATATTCCCTCTTTATAATAAAACTTGATTTTTAAATCTACCTTTATCCGCAAAATAGCATATCGTAAAATTTATAAAAAAACAATTACTTTTACGATTATAAATCGCAAATGCAAAACGTATTCATTTTATCCATGAATGCCGGCGGCAATGGAAATATTCTGCCAGGAGAGATCGTTGGGATTTTAGGTTCAGGGAGAAAATTTTCTTCAAGAGAGAGAATCGGGATTTTAAACCGTCCCGCCTCGCGCCTGTTTTCACCCGAATAAGGGCTAATTCCGGCGAAACTCTTTTCGCTTTGCAAAAAATTGGGTAAACTATAAATAGAAGAAACATGATTAACCAATTCTAATATCAGGCT
>CANQCD010000049.1 GCA_947589455.1 uncultured Lachnospiraceae bacterium
CAGATAATCTCCGCCGGCATAATCTTCCCAATCTCATCTAAAAGCTGGTTCTCCGTTTCCAACTCTTCCAGAAAATAGTCCCCTGTCGTAATATCAACATAAGAAACGCCGTACGCATTGGTCGTATATACGATACACATCAGATAATTATTCTTTGACTCATCTAACGCCTGGGTGTTTAAGTTCGTCCCCGGCGTCACAACCCTTGTCACAGCACGCTGCACCAGGCCTTTTGTGAATTTCGGATCCTCCACCTGCTCACAGATCGCCACCTTGTAACCACGTCCGATCAGCTTATTCAGATAACCGTCCACCGCATGGAAGGGAACCCCGCACATTGGCGCACGTTCCTCTAATCCGCAGCTTTTTCCGGTCAGCGTAAGCTCCAGCTCTTTGGCACAGACCTTTGCATCCTCAAAAAACATCTCGTAAAAATCCCCCAGACGATAAAAAAGAATACAGTCGCTGTATTCCTCCTTTGTCTTCATATATTGCTGCATCATTGGTGTCAGTGGCATAATTTTAAATCCTCGCTTTTTGTACTTTCTATAACGCTTCCGCATCAATCTTTCTCTAAATGGAATGAGTAACACTATAAGCCGGGTTCTGTCTCAGACAATCATCTATCTAGCCCTGCCGTTACCGGCAGGTTCAAGCGACCTACCCGGAACACGACGGGCCGCCGTTTTATCCCTGTTCGGTCTTGCTTCGGATGGGGTTTACATCTGCCGTCTCTGTTACCAGAGCCGCGGTGAGCTCTTACCTCGCCGTTTCACCCTTACCGGCGTACGCCGGCGGTTCTTTTCTGTTGCACTGGCCTGGGAGTCACCTCCACCGGACGTTATCCGGCATCCTGCCCTGCGAAGCCCGGACTTTCCTCACCTGCAGCCTTTCGGCATATGCAGCCGCGATTGTCCGTGCTACTCATTTCCATATCCGCCATAATCCGCTCTGATATCTGTGTAACAGGCGGATTCTGGAACCCATTATACTATGTCAGCAGAAAATCAAGCGCGAACGAAGTGAGCATTTGATTTTACCTGACATGGTAGTGACAGAATCAAATAGTGCGAAAGCACGACGCCTGTGTAACAGGCGGATTCTGGAACCCATTATACCATGACGACCGCCAAAAAACAAGTTTTACCAGTCGTCCTCCTCAATCACCTGGATTTCCAGATAATCAAATGCAATCTCTTCGATAAAGTTATCCCGTGAAAATCTGGTTTTACTGATCCGCTGAAACTCACTGATATTGGCGTCCAGCCAAATCGGTTTGGCGAGATCAAATGTATAACAGACTTCTTCTAACGCATCAAACACCTTTTTCGTGCGATTCTTTTCTGTGGAAAGCGCGCTGTCACAGATTGTGATATCACGGATCATCCGATTCTCTTTCCATTCCTTTGCCCATAATCGAAACATACTGTTCCCCTTATCACTCCATTGCTCACAGGCAGCCTGCAAAGTTTTCATCTCCTCTGTGCACATAGACTTTTTGTGCATCATTTCTGTACAGGCTGCACAGAGTGGATATTTCACCCCTGATTGCTTCACAGACTGCCTGACTTTATTAAATAGCGCTTACCCTTCTATTGTCTTAATGAGATATCCTTTGTTTTCATATGCAGATTCATAAGACGCTACTACGCTTTCCGGCACATAGAGCTTCATCAGGTCGCCGCAGCCCTTTACAAGATCCTCTGTCGGCTGCACTTCCGGCGCATGGATCGTCAGTTCTTTAATGCCGCTGCCATAAAAAGCGCCTTCACCAACCGCGATGATATTTGCTCCCAGTTCCATCTCCAACAGCGCAGTACAGGACCAGAACGCCTCCTTCCCGATCATCGTCAGGCTGTCCGGAAAAGTAACTTTCTCTAACGCATAACAGTTCGTAAACATCTCGTCTCCGACCTGTTTGACGCCCTCTTCAAAGACACAGGTCTTTAGCGCTTCGCAGCCATAGAGGATGGCGTTTCCCATCGCAGAGACATTCCCCGGAACGGTAAACTCGGTAAGCTTTAAGCAGTCGCAGAAAGCTTCTGTCCCTATTTTTTCAATAGATTCCGGCAGACTGACGCCGGACAGCTTCGGGCATTCCGCAAAACAGCTTGCCCCAATTTCCGTCACGGTATCAGAAAAAACAATCTCCTTTAGCTCCGGGCAGGAATAAAATGCGCTGTCCTTAATCTTTTTTAAGCCTTCCGGCAAAGTGATCTTTGACAAAAGGACATTCGATTCAAATGCAGATGTTTTGATCTCCGTCACCTGATATTTCTTTTTTTGATAGACTACTGTCTCTGGAACAGTAATATCTTCCAATGCAACGTCATTATAAGTCGCGACTGTCATCGAAGGTTCTTTCGCTTTTTTTAAGACTTCGTAAACCAGCCCGTCCTCCCCTAAGATCACTTGAAGGTTCTTATCAAATGCAGCGTTTACTGTGTTTCCTTTTTCTTTCTCCACACTCTTTTTCTCTGTTGCCGTATCGTTATCGGAACCGGTGCATCCACAGCCGGACACTGCCACAAGCCCCAACAAGAATCCGGCTAGAATGCATTTTTTCCATTGTTTTGCCATTTGTCGTTTCCTTCCTTTTCTCTTAATTTCAGGCGGGCAGCCGGCAAAACGATCAAAACACGATACGATATTGCATTGTGCAGATGAAAGTCTCCGACTGCCGTTTTCCCTTTGCCATCCCATCTATGACCTGCCAAAAGAATAGATCCTTTTGCCCTGTAATCTGATTTTGCCGTCTCTATTATACGATGAAGCAGGCGGAATAGCAACAGATTATCACGATTCCAGTTTAAAAAAATTACCAGCACCGACTGTGCCGATGCTGGTAATTTATAAGTTTTGTTATTACGTTCTGATTATTCTGCCGGAGCAACTACAACCCCCATCAAAGTAAACGGAGTAGACCACTCGCCTGTCTTAGCATTCGCTGCCTTGCGCATAAATACAAATTGACCGTCCTTTTTCAGAGTTATACTTGTTGTCTTTTCTACTTTTTCTCCAGTCTTTTTCACAGTTGTCTGTGCCGCTATCTTAGCAGTAATCTTTGCATCATGCGCAGGTACTGCATTACCGTCAGAGACTACTACTTCATATACATTATCCGTCTTATTTGTATATGAAACTACAATCTGCTTCTTTTTGTTCAAACTAACAGTAGCAGAACCGATTTCAGGATTACTCCAACCAGTTGCATTTGGCGTTCCAAATACTGATTTAGTGATATCCGTTCCCGTGCCAGCAGCAACATATTTACTACTTGACTTCACAAATCCTTTTAAGCTTCGGTCGATTGCTGAAAGGTTATACTCTGTAATCTTAGAAGCGGGTTTTTTATCAATAGCAGCAGTACGGATATCAAAATTACAATCAACATCTTTTACAGAATCAAAAATCGTATCAGCAGACAGCGTGGTTGTTTTTATTTTTGGATTTGGATCATCCGGCACCTCTGTATAAGCAGCTGGCAAATTAGCTGCATTGTTTGCCATCACACGATACTCTGCAGTATTTGCCACCTTGATCGTATGCTTTGCATAGTCAAACGTTGCTTTTGGTCCATTTGCTGTCTTCGCAATTTTTACTTTCAACTCATTACTTGCATAGTTTCCAGTATTCGCATAAAATGAAATAGAACTACCATCAGCAGCCGGCAATTTTGTATCCGTCTTCGAAAAAACAGTCGCAGCGGAAGCTTTAACTCGAAAACGCAACGTAGCTCCTAACACCTGATGACTTGTCAAATCTGTTTTTCCTTTTGTGTATTCAGCCCAGCTACCATTAGATGTACAATACTCAATTTTATCTGTCAAAGGTTTTGGTTCTTTTTTAATTGTGATATCCTGAATTTCCACTTGACATAATGCCGGGTCAACTGCAGCCTTTATTTTTGTTTTAGCCGCTGGAATCTTCAAAAGAATCGCATTCTCGTTTTTATTTCCCCTGACGGAAAGGTACAAATCCTTTGTCACAGCATATGACGCCAAATCAATTGTAGCAACTCCCGCTGTCTTAGCATCATATTCTGTTGCCGCTTTTAGCTTTACCGAATAGGTTTCGTTGACAGTGTCCTCAACTTTTGTCTTCTTAACAGATACCGTGGCAACAGATACATAAAACTTTGTATCCTTTGTTCCGCTCGTCTCATTAATCTTCATTAGCTGATTTGCATAATCTACACTGATTAACCCAGGTGCAATATTTGTAGCGGCTGCCTCTGCTGATTTTACGTTGGCGCCTGCCGCAAGCACTGCCGCAAATGCAACAGCAGAGACGCCGAACGTTGCTTTTTTCCATAGATTCATAATAATAGCCTCCTTGTCTCTTTGAATAAGTAATCCTTTACTTATGTTGACATACAACTTGTCGTAAAGAATATCGGTTAAAATCCCCCTATTCTTTACCTTTCTTTTGAAAAAATTTACCATTCCCCTATGGCAAAAATTTGGCAAGATCTTGACAGTTGCCAAATTCAGGAAAATTTTTCAGGCTGACAGGTCAAAAAGTACCCCATTTCGACGCGATCAACCGTTTTTTCTTTTCCAAGTCACTGCTATTATACCCCATTTTTTTCTGATTGCAAATCTTTTTATTATATTTTTTCCATTTTTTTTATTTTGACCGCAATCAATTGGCTTTTTATCTGTTCTACAAGATATTGTCCTGCATTTTTTAGAAAACACATCTATTTGTGGAAACCAGTTCCAGCGATTTTGCCGTCCGGAGACCAGGATGATCTCGTCTGCAACAATTTGTAATATTACCGCCCTGTTTTCCAGAACACTCTTTCTATACTGATTCCTAAGAATCCTCTTGCCGGAACGATTTTCCCTAAAAACTCTTGCCGAAATCATTTCCTAAGAATCCTCTTGCCGAAACGATTTTCCCTAAATCCTCTTGCCGAAATCATTTCCTAAGAATCCTCCTGCCGGAACGATTTCCTAGGAGCTATTTTGTTGTGATCTGGTTAATATTTTTGATCAATACCGAAACTGTGCCGTCGGGATTTGTGATAAACTCTACCTGGTTTGCATCCTGGTACTGTTCCATCGGGATATTGATCTCAATCCCCGTGTCTGTTTTCAGATACTGCTTTTCCATTTTTTTTACGGTTTTTTCACTCTGCAGGGAGACTTTGTCATGTCCCATATGGTATTTTTCCATTTTTGCGTCAAATTCCTCTTTTACCTCAGGCGCTGTGCCGTAAAGTTTCCTGCCAATCTCTTCCACGTGAAGTGCCCCGCCGTTGTCTTCTATCTCTTTTTTCAGGATACTTTTTGCTTCCATCCGGCGCACAGGTTCTTCCGCATAATGCTTCTTCCCAAGCTGTTCGACCGTCTTTGTCACGATCGCAAGCTTTGTCTTCTGTGACATCGCCGCGCTGCATTTTAAAAACAGCTCCGACAAATAATTGATCTTTTTGCCATTTATCTCATATTTCCGCTCCACGATCTGCACCGAGTAATCTTCCAGACAGATGATCACGGCCTCGGAAAGCCCTGTGCCGGAAGGCGGGAGCGCAGAACGATAGCAGACGATCTCATTGACGTTTCCATTCTCCCCATCCTGCGTCATATGGACATAGCTTTGCTTATAATTTAATTTAAGCATGGCAAGATATTTTTCCCCCGCGGTCTGAAAGGTAAGGACTGCCAGATCACCGGAAGGGATCGCCTGGTTTGCGTTCATGATCTGGTACAGTTCCTCTGCAAACCGCTTGCTTGCCGGGACTAAATCTTCTTCCTGAAATTCCCTGACAAGACGGTAGATCTCCGACGGCTCTTCCTCCGAAAAACGGCACTTTTTTAAATCATCCCCAGACAGCAGCCGGTATAGATGCCCGCGGAAAAAATCGTTGATCTCCGGGGTATTCGACAGCGTCTCTTCTGAAAATACCGGATAGCCAAGCTCCCCGTCTAAAATATGGACAATCCCTTTTCTGATAATAATCTCATCCTGTTTCATAAAAATCCCCCATTCCGGAGCGTTTTGCGCGACGGCGGCGTGCCATCAAAGCTATTTGTGACGCTCCAATATCTTTTAACCTGCACAGCCTCCGTTTCTCCTATCCAATCGACTGACAGAGCCGCAATATGTCTTCCTCCGTCACATTCCCCGGAAAGCTCTGCCGTTTGGAGGGATTTTGAAGCAGGCCTTCCGCCATGGACGCCGTCTCTTCCTGCGTCAGCTCTTCCCTTCCGATCACTTCTCTGATAAAGCCGCGGAACTGCTCTAAGCTTCCAAAACCCAAAGAGCGCAGCGCCATGGTAAGCTGCACCTCATATTCTTCCGGCAAAAGCTCTAAAAATGCCGGGAGAAACAGTCCGACCGCCCGGCCATGCGGGATTTTTTTGTGATAGGTCAGATAGTAGCTCAGGCTATGCGGCAGACCGGTCCTGGTATGGGCGATCGCCATGCCGGCAAGACTCGACGCATACATCAGTCTCTGAAAATCCTCCGGCGAGCCTTCTAACCCAAACAGGATATCTGTTCCCGCCGCCCAGGCCTCCATGCCGAACTGGCTAAAGATCCTGCTGTAATCTGTCGCCGCCGTATGGAAATAACTCTCCAGCAAATGCCCCAATGCATCGATCGCCGTATTCGTGATCAGCTCTAACGGAGCCCCCGCCAGATATTTTCCATCCACCAGCGCCAGCTGCGGAAAAACGCGGTGGCTGATACTTTGCTTTGTCCCGATATCCTTTCTTGTCAGGACAGCATACGGCGTCACCTCAGAGCCGGTTCCACAGGTTGTTGGGACGGCTACCACCGGCAATGCTCTCAGGTCGATCTGTTGATATAAAACATCCCCTGCGCTGTCCCTGTTCTGGATCATCAGCGCAACTGCCTTTGCCGCATCTAACGGCGAGCCGCCGCCAATCCCGATCACAAAATCAGCGCCCTCTGCGCGGCCATATTCCGCCGCTTTCATCACGCTCTCGACTGTCGGATTTTCTTCAATCCCATCATATAAAATATAAGCTGTGTGATGCCTGTCTAATCCCTCTGTCACATCGTCTAATGCGCCAGTCTTTTTTGCAGAAGACCGGCCGGTTATGATCATTGCCTTTTTCCCATAAGACGCCATCTCTTTTCTGTGTTTTATGACGGCGTCTTTCTCCTGATATACCTTTGTCGGCATGTAAAATTCCATCGTTCTCCTCTTTTCTGCGCTGCCTTTCTTGCCTGTCTCCTAGAGGCCGCGCCCGCTTGTTGCCTGTATATACTGTTCTGTTAATGATTTTCTTACCTTTTTTCTCGTGACTTCTACCAGCCCAAGCTTCGTCATATCTACTAACTTTGCCGGGACAGGATCTTTGTCGAGTTCATTGTGAAAAACTTCCATCAGCTCTTCCTGCGCCTCGGCAGAATCCATATCAATAAAATCAACTAAAATAATCCCTGACAGATTCCTCAGCCGGAGCTGGATGGCAATCTCCTTTGCCGCCTCGATGTTTACTTTCTTAAAATGCTGCTCATAATCTCGTCTGCCAGAGACGGATTTCCCTGTGTTGACGTCAATCGAGACAAGCGCCTCTGTCGGCTGGATGATCAGATACGCCCCGCTTTTTAGCCATACTTTCTCTAACAGGGCTTTGTTTAACGAAGCGGAGAGATGATATACCGCATCCAGTTTTCCCTGATCTGGTTTCCAGTGCACTGCCGATATTTTGTCCTGCCATTTCTGGCCTGCAAGATAGCGGCACACCGCATCATAAATGGCGGCGTCGTCTGTCACGACTTCTTTTACCCGGCTCTGGTACATATCGCGTATGCTTCCCAGATAAGCCGGCGGCGCCTGATACAGACAGGTAAACGGCGCCTTGTGCATTCCGTTTTTTATGATCTCCCGGATCTGCAGCTTGAGCGAAACAATTTCTCCGACAAGCTCCTCCTCCGAGGCCTGCGCGCTGTTTGTGCGCGCAAGTATCCCATATCCCCCGCACAACGGAGTCAAAAATTCCTGGAGGCGTTTTCTCACCGCCTTATCCTGTATCTTCCGAGAAAGGCATACCGTTTCCTTGCCGGAGGACAAAATAATATATTTTCCCGCAAGCTCCAGATTGCCCGAAAGCGCGGGCGGCTTTTTCTTAAGCGCCTCTTTTTTTACCTGGACTATGATCTCATCTCCGATCAGCACCCGGTTCGGATCCTGCGCCACGCCCCCTGTATGGACTGGAATACAGTCTTTTAATGGCAGGTAGCCCTTTTTCCCTTTTTCAAATTCTACAAAGGCGGCGTTAATATTTTTTACCACATTTCTGACTTTGCCGACATAAATATTATTTAAGACCTCCTCCCCTGCCGCATCCTCGATCTGCAGCTGGCAGACTCTTCCAGACTCTATCCATGCCGTAAAAATCATATGTTTTTCTCTTGTTATGACAAGCTGGTTTTGATCCATTTCCAATCCCCCATAGAACACATTAAAAATAACGGGCGTTCCCGCAAAGATATGATACTAGTCACCGGCACGGCCTTCTTTCCCATCCGCCGCGCCAGCCTGAAACTCTGACAGGGGCGCCAATTCACACGGCGGTTCTGAAAAGGGCGTATGCACCTGGCCTTTCACCGACCGGAGATCTCCATACATCTCCAGGCGGTGGATCTGATAGGAAAACCTGTCATATTCCCTGCCCTCCTGTCTGCAGAGCGCTTCCAACACAAGCTCCGGCTTGATATTTACCACGCTTCCCGCCGTAAGCTGCATAAAAAGGACAGGACGGTACAGCTCTTTATCCAAGAAACGCCCGCTCTGTCTCTGTCCGGTAAACGCCGCAAACTCTTCCCTGCTGTCGGTAATACAATAAATATGTTCTTTGATATCAACCATTTTTTCAGACCGTTTCGTCTTTTTCAAAATCTCTATGACAGAGCGTTCCCTGAAACGGCTGATTGCGGAAAAACGCTTGTCCTGATCGATGAGGAAACTGTCTTTGTCCGCTTTGACGCACACCAGATAATCACACGCCGCAAGAACCGCCATAGAAGGTTTGGCGTCCTCCTCCAACACCGTAAAACCGATCACTTCTATCTCTTCATTCATCTGCGCATTGATGCGGGATAAGAAGCATTCTGCATCCACAGGCTCTTCCAGTACAATATCAAGATATTCCCCCTCGCTGCTAAGCCCGATCCCCAGCGGTGATGCAAAAGACATCAGCTGGTGCGGGGAATACCCCTGGCTGTAGCTGATCCGGATACCGGCGCGGCGGAACGCTTTCTGAAAATAGCGCAATACATCCAGATGCCCGATAAAACGCATCGAACCTGTCTTAGAAAATTTTAACCTCGCTTTCATGTTCTCTTATCCTCTCTCTTCAACGCAGACGCCGCAGCCAAATTTTGCCGCGCCGCAGCCGGCGCATTTCTCCCGGCAATTCGGCGTCACCATTTCTCTCTTTGCCTGATGGTATTCCTCTAACAAAAAACGCTTTGTCACCCCGATATCAATAAAATCCCAGGGGAACAGCTCGTCCTCGGCGCGTTCTCTCTTAATATAGAAATCAATCTCTAACCCATTGTCAGCAAATGCTTTCTTCCATTTGTCGTAATGAAAAAATTCTGACCAGGCGTCATAGATGCAGCCGCTCTCATATGCCTGAAGGATAACCTTGCAAAGCCGTCTGTCCCCTCTTGCAAACACGCCCTCCAGTTCTGACACATCCGCGTCATGACAGTTGTATTTAATGCTTTTGGCATTGCGTTCGGATTTGATCCTGTCTAGCAAAAACTCGCGCTTTTCTAATGCATATTCCCTGGAAACCATCGGCGACCACTGGAACGGCGTAAAAGGCTTTGGCACAAAAATAGACGTGCTTGTGACAATATTTACTTTGCCATTCCTCTTTTCTTTTGGCACTGTATCGTAGTATGTCCTGGCGATCTTGTCAGAAAGCACGGCGATCTGCTCGATATCCTCCTCTGTCTCTCCCGGCAGCCCAAGCATAAAATAAAGTTTTACCCGGTTCCATCCCCCCAGGAAAGCATCCGAAGCGCCGTTTAAGATTGTCTCTTCAGTCAGCCCTTTATTGATCACATTGCGCATACGCTGGGAACCGGCCTCCGGGGCAAAGGTCAAACTGCTCTTGCGGATATCCTGCACTTTAGACATAACATCTAAGGCAAAGGCGTCGATCCGCAGGGAAGGCAGGGAAATATTTACCCCCTTGCCGCGAAATTCATCAATCAGCCAATACACTAATTCCGGCAGGTCTTTATAATCGCTGGAGCTTAAGGAACTCAACGAGATCTCATCATGCCCGGTTGACTCTAGCATCGCTTTCGCCCGTTTTTTCAAAAAAGACACGTCTCTTGGGCGTATCGGGCGGTAAAGCATCCCCGCCTGGCAAAAACGGCATCCCCTGATACATCCCCTCTGGATTTCCAGCACAACCCGGTCCTGTGTCACTTTACTATACGGTACCAGCGGTTTTTCCGGATAATATGTGTCAGACATATCTAACTCTACCTGTTTTACTACTGTGCGCGGCGCCTCCGGCTGAATCGGATAAAAGTCCGCCAGCGTGCCGTCTTCCTTGTATTCCGCCTGATAAAACATCGGCACATAAATTCCCGGAAGCCCTGCCGCCGTCTTTAAAAATTCTTCCCTGGGAGCGCCTGACCTTTTCCACTCCTTATACTTGTCCATCATCTCATAGTAAACCGTTTCCCCCTCGCCAATATAAAACAGGTCAAAAAAATCTGCAATCGGCTCTGGGTTATAAGCACACGGCCCGCCCCCGATGACAAAGGGGTGTTGTCTTGTCCGCTCCCTGGCAAGGAGCGGGATCTGCGCCAGGGAAAGAACCTGCAAAATATTGGTATAACACATCTCATACTGCAGCGTAATGCCCAGAAAATCAAAATCCTTAACCGGCTCCTGGCTCTCTAATGCAAACAGCGGGATATTTTTCTCCCGCATGATCTTATCTAAATCCATCCATGGAGAATACACTCTCTCGCAATAAATATCCTCCCGCAAATTAAGCATATCGTATAATATCTGAATGCCAAGATGCGACATTCCGATCTCATAGACGTCCGGAAAGCACATGCAAAACCGGATGTCTACCTCCGCTGGATTTTTCTTTACCATATTGATCTCACCGCCAATATACCTTGCCGGTTTTTCTATTGACAGCAGAATCTCATCACTTAATGCCAGTTTTCTCATTGTATTCTCCATTTCCTTTTACCTGGCGGATCGCCTGCGCCGTCTGGTCGACAAGCATCTGCCAATGGCTGTCGTCTGCCAGCGCCTTCTCAATGGTTTCTCTGCTCAGTCCCTGATAAGAAACATCATAATGGCAAAAAAGCAGTAACGCCAGAAAAAGCGCCCCCGCAAAAAGCATCCGGAGCATCCCATATGGAATCTGCTTTTCCCCGGTCTCTTTTTTCCTGCCCGCACCGTTCCAGGCAGAGCTTCCCCGGCCTCCGGGGGCATTTTCCATAAAAGCCCTCTTCGCCTCAAGTATCTTATCACTGCGGCTCATTGCCGGCTCCGGTATCCGTTTATCCTTGTCATAATTCATATGATACCTTTTCCGATATCTGAAACAGATATCTTTTTTTATGTATTCTATTCCATATTCTGGCAAATTATGTACAAGTCCGGACAGGATTTCTATTTCTCCCCGATCAGCCATGCCCGCTCATAGGAATGTCGCTGAGATGGCCGCAGCAAATAAAAATTTCTATTTATCCCGATCAATCCTGCCTGCTCATAGGGATGTCGCTGATGCGATCGCCGCAGCAAATAAAAATTTCTGCTTATCCCCGATCAGCCCTGTCTTATTCCCAGTCCATTTCCGGATACTCCAGTCCCTTATCTCGTGTCATCAGCCGCTTTACAACCTCGTCGGCGTGTTCTCCCTCAAAAAGGACTTTGCAGATTTCCTCTACGATCGGCATCG
The DNA here is from genome assembly GCA_947589455.1 of uncultured Lachnospiraceae bacterium. Lineage (GTDB taxonomy): Bacteria > Bacillota > Clostridia > Lachnospirales > Lachnospiraceae > Butyribacter. The sequence goes on from CANQCD010000049.1 coordinate 11,934, forward strand.
AGACGTGGTATTTCTGCGCCAGCTTATGAACCGCTTTGGCAGAATACACTCCCTCCACAACCTGTTTTACCTCTCTCATCGCCTCTTCCGCAGAATATCCTTTTCCCAGAAGATAGCCGGCGTTATGGTTTCTGCTGTGTTTGCTGGTGCAGGTAACGATCAGATCGCCAATCCCGGAAAGTCCTCCCAGCGTCTCTAGCTTTGCCCCCATGGCAAATCCAAGCCTGGTGATCTCGGCAATCCCCCTTGTCATCAGCGCCGCCTTCGTATTATCCCCATAGCCCAATCCATCGCAGGCGCCCGCCGCCAGAGCGATCACATTCTTGACCGAGCCTCCCAGCTCAATCCCGATGATGTCCGGGCTGATATAAACCCGGAAATATTCGTTCATAAAAATCTCCTGAATAAAAAGCGCCGTCTCCTTTGATGCAGAGCCGACGACAACAGTAGTCGGCATTTTTGCCGCTACTTCTTCCGCGTGGCTCGGTCCGGACAGGACAGAGATATCCGCCTGTGGTATTTCCTCCGCCAGGATATCGCGGAGTGTTTCCAACGTGTCCTCCTCAATCCCTTTTGCCACATTGACAATCTTTTGACCTGCCGGGATCAGGGAAGATACCTCTTTTGCCACGCTCCGCACAAATGGGGACGCCACGGCAAAGACAATCAGCTCCTGCCCGCTGCACGCCCTGGAAATATCATCCGTCACATCAATAGCTTCCGGTAATTTAATCCCCGGAAGCCGTTGCATATGTTCTCTGTTTTTCTGCAGCATCTCCACTTCGTCCGACACTTTTGACCAAAGCGTCACCTGGTGTCCATGCCCGGCCAGCATAATTGCCAATGCAGTTCCCCAGCTTCCCGCTCCGAGAAAACTCACTTTACTCATTGCCCTCTTCCTCCTTCTCGTCTTTTTTTGCCCCCAATTTATTTTCATTTCCATGTGCCAGCCTGACAATATTTTCCCTGTGCTGGAAATATGCGAATGCAGTAAACAGCAGGCTGATCACCATCATATGGACAAATTCTTTATCACCGTTATGGAACGCCAGCGTATTCGCCGGAATATACCATGCCACAAAAAGCGACCCCAGCGATACATACCTTGTCAGCGCTACCACAGCGACAAAAATCACAATGCCAATCGGAATCATGACCGGATGGGCAGCCGACATCACGACAGCGGCAGTCACCGCAATCCCCTTTCCGCCCTTAAACCCCAGATAAAACGGATAATTATGCCCCAGCACAACACCCAGTCCGCAATACAGGCAGAGCAAATAGTCATTTGTCTGCGTGTCAAAGAGAAAACGGATACATAAAATCGGCAGAATCGCTTTTACCAGATCCCCGACAAACGTAATGATTGCCGGAAGCACGCCGAAATTGCGCAAAACGTTTGTTGTGCCAGCGTTCCCACTCCCCATGGTGCGGATATCTGTATGATAAAATTTTCCCACAAAATATCCGAAAGAGATACATCCAAAGAGATATCCCACGATCAGACATATGATTATTTCCAACATATTTATTTTTCCTTTCGCTCACGAACCAGAAACCTCAATGAGGTCCCTCCAAATCCAAATGCTTCCCGTATCTTATTCTCCAGATAGCGGGTATATGAAAAATGCATCAGGCGCTTATCATTGACAAAGACAACGAAAGTCGGCGGTTTGATGCCAACCTGTGTCATATAGAAAATTTTAAGCCTGCGCCCTTTATCCGATGGGGGCTGCTGCATTGCGACAGCCTCCGCCAGTATCTCATTCAACACGCCGGTCGCCACGCGCAGCTGCTGGTTCTGTATGACAACATCTAATAGTTCAAATAGCTTGGGCAGGCGCTGCCCAGTCCGCGCCGAGATAAATAAGATCTCTGCATATGGCATAAAAGACAACACATTTCGTATCTCGTTCGTATAATTTTTCACAGAATGGTTATCCTTTTCTACCGCATCCCATTTGTTGACGGCAATAATGACCCCCCGCCCTCTGTCATGGGCAATCCCCGCTATCTTGGCGTCCTGTTCGGTAACTCCTTCCGTCGCGTCAATGACCAGGACAACTACGTCGGCGCGCTCTACTGCAGACACAGTCCTTAAAATACTGTAACGCTCAATCTCCTCTTTGATCTTGCTTTTCCTCCGGAGTCCTGCCGTGTCAATAAACACGTATTCCTTTTCCTCCCACGTCACGGCAGTGTCGATCGCATCTCTTGTCGTCCCTGCCACATCTGAGACGATCACTCTGTTCTCTCCCAGCAGTTTATTGATAATAGAGGACTTTCCGACATTCGGCTTGCCGATAACGGCAACTCTCGGACGGTCGTCTTCCTCTTCTTCTGTATTTTCTGGAAAAAGCGCCGTCAGCTCATCTAACATCTCGCCTATGCCGAGTTTCCCGACAGCAGAGACTGGATACGGTTCCCCGATTCCCAGATTGTAAAATTCATAGACGTCCGGCATCCATTTATCAAAATGATCCACCTTGTTTACGACAAGGATCACTTTCTTCTGCGCCTTCCTGAGCATGTCCGCCACGCCGTAATCTGCATCGACAACTCCCTGCTGCACATCCACCAGAAACAGTACAACGTCCGCCATCTCAATCGCCATCTCCGCCTGTTCTTTCATATGGCAAAGCATCTGGTCGTCCGACTTTGGTTCAATCCCACCGGTATCCATGATGGTAAACTGATAATTCAGCCAGGAGACGTCTGCATAGATCCTGTCCCTGGTCACTCCCGGCGTATCTTTCACAATCGCGATCCGTTCTCCTGCCAGCATATTAAACAGTGTGGATTTTCCAACATTTGGTCTCCCCACGATCGCTACGATTGGCTTACTCATTACGACTCCTTTACCTTTCCGCCCAAAAATTCGGAAATCTTTGTATACATAATATTCATATAGATCACTGTCTTTGCGTTGGAACCATAATATTGCATAAAACGCTTGTCTAACTCCGCTTCCGTCTTGCAGCCGTAATTTGCCAGGCAGTTCTTTAACTCTTTGTCATATTCTGACTGTTCTACTGACAAATTTTCCTTCTGCGCGATCGCATAATAGATACATTGCGTGCTGATATCATTCTCTGCCGCCTCATTCATCTGCTTCATAAAGTCTTCTTTTGAAATTTTCTGCGCGCTGAGATAATCGTCAAGCGTTGTATTATTTGAGGCCAGCGACTCCTCGATCACGGATTGCATGGATTTCTGTTTTTCCTCAACAAGACCGTCCGGATAGTTGTTGACCTTCGCTTTGTCAACCACTTTTTTCAGAGCCATATCTTCTTTTACCTTGACTCTTGTCTTCTTTTCATAATCTGCGACCGACTTGTATGAAGAAAGCTTTTTCTTCACAAATTTGTCGGTAAATTTAGGAAGGACTTCTTTTACTTTGTGGTTTAACGTTACCGTAAACTCTGTTTTCTTGCCGGCAAGATCCTCATTCTGCGGATAAGATTCCGGAAACGTCACATGGATCTTAACCGTTTTCCCAATCTTTTTCCCGATCAGCTGTTCTTCAAAACCTTCTATGAAATTATGGGAACCAATCTTTAAATCAAATCCTTCTGGTGTGTCTTTTTTGGTACAGGAACCTCCGTCAAAAGCTTTTCCGTTTAATTTTCCCACATAATAAATATTGACGGTATCGCCTTTTTTTACAGTCCCTTTTTTTATTTTCTCTTTTTTGGAATACGCTTTTAAGGACTCTTGCTTGTTTTCCTCCACCTGCTTGTCAATCTCTTTTGAGCTCAGCTTTACGGTATCATAATCCGGCAGAGTAACATAGCTCTGCGCATTCTCGATCACCGGACTTTTCGATTCGCTTTCACTTTTAGAACTGTCCTCGCTTTTTTCTTCCCCGGACGGCTTTTCTTTCTCCACTGTTTTCGTATTCTTCTTTACTGACGGCAGGGAACAGCTTGTCAGCGCCGTCATTGAAATTGCCGCGCACAGGGCGGCGGATAATATTTTGTATGATCTTCTCAAAGGTATCTCCTCATTTCTGCGCTGTCTCTCTGCTGTTTTGTCTCCGGCAGCCAGCGCATTGCCGCAGACAAAAGAATGCTGACATTCTTTTCTGTTATACCACAAATCCGTCTAAAAAGAAAGTAGTTTCAAAAAGAATTAATTTCGCTGTATCGTTTTTCTCATTAAAATGATTGTTTTTAGCCTTTGTCTCCTGTCCTAAAACAAAAAAA
>CANQCD010000050.1 GCA_947589455.1 uncultured Lachnospiraceae bacterium
GACCAGGCTATCAAAGAAATCCATACGGCGGATGATGCGGATAGAGGAACGAGGCGCCTCCATCCGCTTTCCTGGCTGTTTGTGACTGTCGTTTATATCCTGACGGTAGTTTCCTTTCCGAAGTATGATGTGATAGGACTTGCCGGGATGATATTATATCTCCTGATCCAGTGTATATGGTATGAGATTTCCATCCCTAAGATGTTAAAAAAGATTTGGCCGGTCTTTCTGATCACCGGCTTGCCAGGCATTGCAAATCCTTTGCTGGACAGGACGTTTTTTGCAGGCGCGCTGTCTATGGCAACGCTTATGTTAAAGGGGGGATTTTGTGTGGCGGCGTCCTATATTATGGTCACTCGGACAGGGATACGGCAGATTTGCTATGCGCTGCGTATGCTGCATCTGCCAAAGGAACTTGTGACGGTATTGCTTCTGATGCATCGGTATCTGGTTGTGTTGCTAAAGGAGCTGGAGCGGATGCAGATGGCGTATAAGCTCAGGGCGCCGGGACAGAAGGGGCTGCATTTTAAGACGTGGGGCTCTTTTGTGGGGCTGCTGCTTTTGCGGAGCATAGACAGGGCGGGGGAAGTATATGAGAGTATGCAGCTGCGGGGGTTTTATGGAGGATTTCAGATTCCGCCTGACAGGTACAGCCGCTCCAAAAGTATTGTCTATGCGTTGGCCTGGGGCGCTGCTTTTCTGGCGCTGCGGTTTTTCCCGGTATTTGAGATGGCGGGAGCTTTTTTGACTGTTGGAATGGGGGATTTTTATGGCAGACATTGAATTGGAGGGTGTGTTTTTTTCTTATCAAAAGGGCAGGGAAGTATTGCATGACGTCAATATATCGGTGGAGCGTGGGACATCGATTGGGCTGATCGGAGCCAATGGGGCGGGAAAATCCACGCTGTTAAAGCTGCTGGTAGGTCTGGCAGCGGGGTATGAAGGGAGGATAAGGGTGCTGGGACAGCCGGTTCAGAAAGAAAATCTGACAGATATCCGCAAAAAAACAGGCTATGTATTTCAGGATTCTGACAGTCAGCTTTTTATGGCCACGGTGTATGAGGACGTTGCTTTCGGACCGAGAAATTATGGCTATCCAGAAGAAGTGGTACAGCAGAAAGTAAAAGAGGCTCTGCAGAAAGTGCATATAGAAAATATAAAAGACAGGCAGATCTATCGCATGTCGGGCGGACAGAAAAAATTAGCAGGCATCGCAACAGTCCTATCCATGGATCCAGAGATTATCTTGCTGGATGAACCGACGGCTGCGCTCGACCCCAAGAACCGGAGAAACCTGATCGGGATTTTAAACGGGATGCCGGAGACAAAGATGATCGCCAGTCACGATCTGGACATGATCTTAGACACCTGCGAGGAGACAATCCTTTTGTCAGAGGGAAGAGTGGTGTGCCAGGGAAAGACAGAAGAGATACTGAGAAATAAGGAATTGTTAGAGGGGCACGATCTGGAACTGCCTTTGTGTATGCAGAACAGGACGTGATCACAGCCAGGCGCAACAGGCGAAAGGAAACGGCAAAGAATAGAAATCAAATCGTGTGTTGTAAAAGACGGGACAGGGAGAGCGCTTCGCTCTGTGCCGACTGAAAACGAGAGATAGGAACAGCCAGGCGCGACAGGCGAAAGGAAATGACAAAGAACAGAAATCAAATCGTGTGTTGTAAAAGACGGGACAGGGAGAACGCTTTACTCTGCGCCGACTGAAAACGAGAGATAGGAACAGAGAGGTGGCATATGTATCTGATATCCGCGTATTTTGATAAAGAGGCAGAGCGGGCGTTGCAACGGCTGATCGACCGTGTTGCAGAAAAGACAGGCAATGACTTTATGGTTTCGCACAATGTTCCGCCGCATATGACAATTTCCCAGATCGAGGCGAAATGCGTTGATGTGCTGCTCCCTTATGTAGAAAGCCTGGATAGAAAATTAAGCGGAGGCAGGGTACAGTTTGTATCTCCCGGAATGCTGCTTCCCTATGTGATCTGCGTAATGCCTGTATTAAATCAATATCTTATGCAGTTATCGGAGCAGATTTACGAAGCGTGCGCGCAGATCAAGGAGACGGCGGTCAGTCGATTTTATCGGCCGATGTCATGGCTTCCCCATGTGACAATAGGAAAAACACTGGAAAAAGAACAGATGATCGCTGCGGTGAGGGTTTTGCAGGATGCTTTTGTCCCATTTGAGGCGGCAGTTGCAGAGATTGGGCTGGCTAAGGTAAATCCGCATGAGGATGTTTTGAAGATAAAATTGTGATCTTGAAAAAATAAATCGTTACTTTGCAATTTGTGGTCATAAAATTTCCCTTTCTACAAATTGAAAAAATGGGGAGGAGATGTTATACTACGGGTGAAAGTTTGAGATGATTTTTTATCAGGAGGTGTATCATGATCAGGCGTAAGGATGATATCAGAGTAAGGAATGTTGAGAATGCCCAGGGAGGCGAGGGAACGGTCACGTTTTACGACTGGCTGCTTCCGGAAGAAGCGGAGGGGCACGGCAGAGTATTTTCAAAATTGGTGATTCCGCCGGGGGCGTCGATCGGTTATCACGAGCACAGCGGAGAGTTTGAGGCGTATATTGTGCTTTCCGGCGAGGCGGCTGTGGATGATAATGGAAAAGAGGTTATCCTTCACGAGGGGGATGTAAATATCTGTAAAGACGGCCAGGGACATGGCACCAGAAATCATTCTGACAGGGATTTGGTATTGATGGCATTGATCATGGACTCCCGCCGCAGTGTGCCGTCGTGAGGACAGCGCGTGGACAGGAGGGGAAATCCTGCCGAGATAAGGGATTTCTCTGGTGGTTAAAAATTAAATCAAAGTTTTATTTGACTTTCTATTGCAGTCCAGAGTAGAATGGATATAATATAGTCAGGTAGATTTGCACATGGAAAATCCAGTCTGCCATCCCTTGAGAAAACGCAGAGCGAATCCCGGCGCCAGTTGAATAAAAATGCGCTTGGAGGAGAGATTGCGTCGAGAAAGGGTTTCTTTGTGCTAAAGAAGAGAACGGCGAGGCATTTATTACATAGATAAGCAGAAAGCGAGGTTAGACAAATGCAATTTGAAACACTACAAAAAGACATGGTAGCAGCGATGAAGGCGCGGGACAAGGTGAGAAAGGATGCGATCTCTTCGCTGGTTTCCGCAGTGAAGAAGCTTGCGATTGATGAGGGGAAGCGCGATGATATCCCGGAAGAACTGGTAGACCGTGCGATCATAAAAGAGCAGAAGACTGCGCAGGAGCAGGTGGACAGCTGTCCGGCGGAGCGTGAGGATTTGCTGGCGGAATATCAGGAACGACTGAATGTGATCCGGGAATATGCACCGAAGATGATGTCTCTTGCGGAAATCGAAGAAGTGCTTCGCACCAGGTTTGCAGACGTCATTGCCACGAAGAATAAAGGGCAGATCATGAAAGCGGTGATGGCAGAATTGAAAGGAAAGGCAAACGGCAAGGATATTAATCAGGTTGTTGCAAAGCTTTGCCAATAGAGCCGGCATGGATTAACCGGAGCCAAGGCGGGGCGGGAGATTTTGGCTCCCGCCCCGCTTTGAATGATACAGCGGATTTGTCAGGGCAGTTCCTAACATACGGCTGCCTGCCAAATCTCCCGGATGGGGTTGCAAACGGAAGGGACGGTATCACAGATAAAATGGACAGAATACGGAGGTAGCAGAATGAGACGGAAGATTTTAGCGGGGTTGCTTACGGCAGGGATGATAATCAACTTATGTCCTGCCGGGATGGGAACGATAGAGGCGAAAGCAGAGGCGGTGAAAACGGCAGAGGACGCCGGGAGCGCGGAACGGGTGAAGAACATTTGTTTAGGGGTTCTTCATAGTGCGGCGGTTATGGAAAATGGGGATTTGTACTGCTGGGGGGATAACGATTCTGGAGAGGTGGGAAATGGAAGCAAAAAGGATCAGTTGACGCCAGTAAAAGTGTTGGAAGGAGTGAAAGAAGTATCTTTAGGGTTTGAGTACAGTGCGGCAGTCATGGAAAATGGGGATTTGTACTGCTGGGGGTATAACCGGTATGGAGAGGTAGGAAATGGAAGGACAGGGGATCAGCGTACGCCAGTAAAAGTGCTGGAAGGAGTGAAAGAAGTATCTTTAGGGTGTTATAGCAGTGCGGCAATTACGGAAAATGGGGATTTGTACTGCTGGGGGTGGAACGAGTATGGAGAGGTAGGAAATGGAAGCCTAGAGGATCAGCATACACCGGTAAAAGTGCTGGAAGGGGTGAAAGAAGTATCTTTAGGGTATGATAACAGTGCGGCAATTACGGAAAATGGGGATTTGTACTGCTGGGGGTGGAACGAGTATGGAGAGGTAGGAAATGGAAGCCTAGAAGATCAGGATACGCCGGTAAAAGTGCTGGAAGGGGTAAAAGAAGTATCTTTAGGGGCGTGGTATAGTGCGGCAATTACGGAAAATGGAGATTTGTACTGTTGGGGGTATAACTGGTGTGGACAGGTAGGAAATGGAAGTACAGAGGATCAGCATACGCCGGTAAAAGTGCTGGAAGGAGTGAAAGAAGTATCTTTAAGTAGTGGTCACAGTGCGGCAATTACGGAAAATGGGGATTTGTACTGCTGGGGGTGGAACGAGTATGGAGAGGTAGGAAATGGAAGCCTAGAGGATCAGCATACGCCGGTAAAAGTGCTGGAAGGGGTGAAAGAAGTATCTTTAGGGTGTTATAGCAGTGCGGCGGTCACGGAAAATGGGGATTTGTACTGCTGGGGGGATAACGGTTGGGGACAGGTAGGAAATGGAAGGACAGAGGATCAGCATACGCCGGTAAAAGTGCTGGAAGGAGTAAGAGAAGTATCTTTAGGCCATTATCACAGTGCGGCGGTTACGGAAAATGGGGATTTGTACTGCTGGGGGTATAACGAGTATGGACAGGTAGGAAATGGAAGCACAGAGGATCGGCTGACGCCGGTGAAAGTCCTGGGGAGCGGCATGATGCCGGAGTCTGGTTCGTCTGCGGAAGAGGATTTATTTAAAACGTCAACGGATGGGGTATGTGATGCAAATTCCATTGCGGCATTGCTTGAAAATCCGGATTACAGCAGTTATGTTTCTAGCGTTCGATCCATTGATATGATCATTCCGGGGCTGAAACAGACTAATATGGGAAACAAGACTGTGTGTGGTAACATGGTGCCGCAGGGGGTGTGTGCCACGAATCACTATATTTTGATTTCAGCATATTGCAAGGATAAAGAACATAATTCGGTCATTTATGTGATGGATAAAAGCAGGAAAAAATATATTACAACAATTCTTTTGTCGGTAGAAGATCATGCTGGTTTAAAGGACGGAAACCATGTTGGGGGACTTGCCTTTGGCAATAATACCGTGTATATTGCCGGCTCTGGCGATAATAAAGTCTGGAAATTACCATATAGGACGGTTTCCTATGCTGTTTCTTCTGGAAAAGATGCATATGCGGCTACAATATCAAAAAATGATTATATTCGTACAGGCAATGCTTCTTTTATATATTGGGATGAGTCTTTTCAGGAATTATTTGTTGGAAATTTTGATGAATCAGATGCCAGCCAGAACTTTATGCGTTCGTATGATGTAAACACAGGCAATGCAACATCGAGGAAGATCCAGCTGCCAAAACAGACGCAGGGTGTTAGTTTTGGGGTTGGGAAGGACAAAAGAACATATTGTATTTGTTCTAAGTCATATGGAAGGAAAAACCAGTCGGAAATATACGCTGCAGAGTTAATAAAGTTAGGGGGTCTGTTTGATTATAGACTGCTTAATTGGCACAAAATTACGGTGCCTAATATGAGTGAAGATATTCAAGTGTTGGGCGGCACGTTATATCATTGTTTTGAGTCAGCGGCGAATTGTTATAGGAGCGGAGGAGAGCAGGAGCAGCCTTTTGACCGCATTCCATATATCGGGGTCAGGTCGTTGATTTTATCTATTATGAATGGGGGAGAATTAGCAAATATAAAAGGGAAGTTCAGAGAAGTTAAGCGTAGCGCATGGAAGGGTGAGGGCGAAATAGACGATAATAGCGGGATCCTTTTAGAAGGTTCTTGCGGCGAGAATGTAAGTTATTGTTTATATGACAATGGGGAAATTCTGTTATCTGGCCAGGGTGATATGGAAGATTATTCAGAGGAGCTGGCACCGTGGGACGATTATAAGGAGAAAATCACATCGGTATATATAGACCGTGGAGTTACCAGCGTCGGCGAATATGCTTTCTATAATTGTCCTAACTTAACAGAAGTTACTGCTTCTGAATATATGAATTTTAATACAAATTTTATAATTGGGCGTCATGCATTTGATAACTGTCCAATGCTTCAAAAGATGATGCTGCCTGACGTTTTGTTTGATATCAAAGAGGAAGCTTTTGATCAATCGGCGGAGATTGAGTTTGACAGTGACTCTGACGATATCAAGAAATACACTGACAGTAACGGTAATACTACGTTACATCAGCATGATTTTCGGCATGTAAAAACTGTAAAGGCAACCTGCATGGAAAACGGCTATGATTTGTATCAGTGTGAATGCGGCTGCGAGGAAGTAAAAAATATTGTGGAGGCAACATCGGAACATTCATGGAAAGAAGCTGCGAGAGAAGAGGCAACAGAGACGGAGGACGGCTTTGTAAAATATCAGTGTGAAAACTGTATAGATACGTATGTAGAGATTTTAGAATCTGTGCCGTCTGCCGATATTCCAGAAATGACGGAAACACCACTGCCTCCAATATCTACAGAAGTACCGAGCCAGAGCGTCAAGCCGAATCAGAGCGCAATGCCGGTTCAGAGCGTCGAGCCGAACCAGAGCGCAATGCCGGTTCAGAGCGTCGAGCCGAACCAGAGCGCAATGCCGGTTCAGAGCGTCAAGCCGAACCAGAGCGCAATGCCGGTTCAGAGCGTCAAGCCGAACCAGAGCGCAATGCCGGTTCAGAGCGTCAAGCCGAACCAGAGTGCAATACCAGTTCAGAGCGTCAAGCCGGTTCAGAGTCCGGCGCCGAGTCCAAGTGTGACGCCGAGCCTAAGCACAACGTCAAAACCAACTTATCATGATGATGACGATAATTACTATAGTACCAAACCGAAAAAACCGGCAAAAGTCAAATTAAAAAGCTGCAAGGCAAAAGGGAAGAAAACGATTGTCGTGAGATGGAAAAAGGCGTCAAAGGCAGTCGGCTATCAGGTGCAGTATGCCCTGAAACCGAACTTTTCCCACAAAAAGCAAAAGAAGGTAAAGACGCTTATGGTTAAGCTCAAGAAGCTAAAATCAAAAAAGACATATTATATCAGAGTGCGCGCGTATAACAAAAAGAACGGCAGGACGGCATATGGAAGGTGGAGCACAAAAAAGAAATGCCGGGTAAAATAGATGATCGTTAAAACGGTTTGAGGGGAAAAACTCATTAATATCAGGATTTGAAAATCATGGTACAGGAAAGTGTTTTCGGAAGCTGGAAGAAAAGCTTATTATATAGCAAGTTTGAAAATCTTACAGTTGGTGAACAATCTGACGCAGGATAACGATGCAAATAGAGTACAGGAATATTATAACGGAGGTAGCAGAATGAGACGGAAGATTTTAGCGGGGTTGCTTACGGCAGGGATGATAATCAACTTATGTCCTGCCGGGATGGGAACGATAGAGGCGAAAGCAGAGGCGGTGAAAACGGCAGAGGACGCCGGGAGCGCGGAACGGGTGAAAAGCGTTTCTTTAGGGGAGTATCACAGTGCGGCGGTTATGGAAAATGGGGATTTATACTGCTGGGGGGGGGAACAAGTATGGAAAGGTAGGAAATGGCAGCAAAGAAGATCAGGATACGCCGGTAAAAGTGCTGGAAGGGGTAAAAGAAGTATCTTTAGGGTGGTATCACAGTGCGGCAGTCATGGAGAATGGGGATTTGTACTGCTGGGGGAATAACAACGGTCATGGAGCGGTAGGAAATGGAAGCAGAAAGGATCAGTACACGCCGGTAAAAGTGCTGGAAGGGGTAAAAGAAGTATCTTTAAGGGCGTGGCACAGTGCGGCAGTTACGGAAAATGGGGATTTGTACTGCTGGGGGTGGAACGAGGATGGAGAGGTAGGAAATGGAAGCACAGAAGAAAATCAGGATACGCCGGTAAAAGTGCTGGAAGGGGTGACAGAAGTATCTTTAGGGTATGGTCACAGTGCGGCAATTACGGAAAATGGAGATTTGTACTGTTGGGGGGATAACGGTTGGAGACAGGTAGGAAATGGAAGTACAGAGGATCAGCATACGCCGGTAAAAGTGCTGGAAGGAGTGACAGAAGTATCTTTAGGGAATGAGCACAGTGCGGCAATCACGGAAAATGGGGATTTGTACTGCTGGGGGAATAACCGGTATGGACAGGTAGGAAATGGAAGCCGGGAGAATCAGGATACGCCGGTAAAAGTGCTGGAAGGGGTGACAGAAGTATCTTTAGGGTATGGTCACAGTGCGGCAGTTACGGAAAATGGGGATTTGTACTGCTGGGGGTGGAACGAGGATGGAGAGGTAGGAAATGGAAGCCGGAAGAATCAGCATACGCCGGTAAAAGTGCTGGAGGGAGTAAAAGAAGTATCTTTAGGGGATGAGCACAGTGCGGCAGTCACGGAAAATGGGGATTTGTACTGCTGGGGGAGGAATGAGGATGGACAGGTAGGAAATGGAAGCCGGGAGAATCAGGATATGCCGGTAAAAGTGCTGGAAGGAGTGACAGAAGTATCTTTATCTTTAGGGGGTGATCACAGTGCGGCGGTCACGGAAAATGGGGATTTGTACTGCTGGGGGTATAACGGGCGTGGACAGGTAGGAAATGGAAGCACAGAGAATCAGCTGACGCCGGTAAAAGTCCTGGGGAGCGGCATGATGCCGGAGTTTGGTTCGTCTGCAAAGCCGACAGCGTCCGCGGGCAATCTGGGTCTTTACGTTGACCGTTCTAATATTACCATCAGTGCGTATGATTACGACAGCATTTTCGCATCCATAGAAGGTGCGAAGGTAGATATCGAAGAGACAGGAGAAGCGGTAACAGACGAGAATGGGAAAGCGCATATTGCAAATTCCCTGTCGGAGCCTTCCGCTATGAAGCGCATTACGGTGACAAAGGAAGGATACCGGGATTATATTTTTTATACTACGATTTTGGCGCCGGAGCTGGTAAGCATATTTGCTTCGAACGAGTATAGCGTATCGCTGAAAAGGAAAAAAGAAGGCGATGACAGCAACCCCTATCTTTCGACAGTGATGTGGTATTCCGATGAGATTGCAAAGCAATGCGGCGGCCAGTTTTTTGAAAGGTCAGATGTGGTTACATTTCGCGCCTGCGGCGTCTGGAATGATAAAAAAGCAGGGCATTACTGCATGTACCAGAATGGGCCGGGCGGCAAAACCATTGAGAGTGAGGACGGTATTTTTCGGATCAATATCGGGAAAGACTTTTCGGGAAGAGGCGATATCTATGTAAAAATGATAGCAGAGGACGGGACGGAGAGTGAGCCAGAGCTTCTCTATATCAGAGTTCCAGAGGGGTCTGCTTCCGATGTTGACGACAGCTACGTGCCGATTTTAAATGAGGGCGGGGAATCGCCATGGCAGACAGAGGTTCCCTTCCTCAACAATGATAAGCTGTCTTTTGATTTGGGAAAGATAAAGACAACGATCAAACGAGAAGGCTCCAAGATAAGGATTATGCTCGGTGCAGAAGGAAAGAAAGATTTGTTTCAAGACGAGGAGTGGGAGAAGTGGAAAAAGTTTTGCGAAAGCCAGCCGACAGACCTCTCGTTATCACAATGGAACAATGTATTATCATCAGATAATATGACAACCTCGTGGACAGGCAAAGCAAAGATCGCAGCGACAGGATATGGATGGCTCGAAAGCGATCTGTCAGATGGAAACCAGAATCCAGCCCTCGGCGGCATCCAGATCTTGCTTGATGCGAGTACCGAATTTAAAGAGCAGTATATTGTGGGTATCGTTCCGGTTTATCTGGAGCAGTCAATCGGCGCAAAGCTTGAGCTTGACGGCAAGATTACCTATGATATAAACGCCCGGAAATTTGGCGGCGATACCGATATGAGCATCACGCCTTCTCTCAAAGTCGGGGGCGGCGTGGGCGTTTTATATGTTGCCACAGTAGGGGTGGAGGGCAGCGCGTCCATGCCGGTAAAATTAAAATTTCCACTCCGGATTACGCAGGCTGACCTGGTAGGGTCTTTGAGTTTAAAAGCCAGCGTTTTAGGGTTTAACTATTCCAAGGAAATGGCAAAAACTACCTATCCTTTGTACAAAGAGGCAGAAACAAAATCATTTCAACAGGACAGAAAAGGGAACGCACCGTCAGAAAATGCGTCAATGTATGACATGGATCAATACACCCTTCCGGAAAAAAGAGATTTAGAAACAAAATGGTATGGGGATCGGATCAATCGGTTAAAGAAAGCGTCTGCTTCCGAAACCGGCCTAAAAGAAACGCTTATGCAGACCGGGACGTCAGAGCTTACAGAACCGATATTAGTACAGCAGGGCGATACGGCGTTAGCGGTGTTTTTGACAGAAGACAGCGGGAGAGAGGTGATCCATCGGACAAAGCTTGTATATAGCGTATATCATGCAGATTCCGGAACGTGGAGCGAACCTCGCGCTGTGGATGAAGATGGCACTGGCGATTTCAAGCCATCCCTTACAGAAAATAACGGAAAAATAGCGGTTGCCTGGCTAAATTACAGCGACAGGGTGGACGACAGCTCTTCTATGCAGGAGGCTTTGCAGGAGAGTGGAGTGTGCTGTGCGGTATGGGATGAGAAAGAAGAGAGATTTATAAAAGAATCCAGCGTACTTTCCGCGTCCTCCTCGGTTTCCTACAATGGCGCCCATCCATATGTAGATGAGGCAGGAAATATTACGCTGGTTGGCATAAAAAATACAGACACAGATATTTTTGGGATGTCCGGCGATAATGTCCTGTTCATGAAAGGGATTGGTTCCGAGAGTAAGACCGATAAGGAGTTTGCCTTGTCGCAGGGAATCCCGGTTTCCTATGATGTGGCGGCGGCAGATCATGTGCTGACAGCGGCAGTCTGTATCGATACCGATAGAAATCTTGCCACATTAGACGACAGAGAGATATATCTGTTCCCTTCAGAAGGGGACGTAAAACGTCTGACAGAAAATACAACCTACGATTCTGCGCCACAATATGCAAAATATCAGGGAGAGGATACTTTGTTCTGGTATACGGAAAACGGTATCCGGATTAAGAAGGGCTCAGGCGCGCAGGAACTATTGATAGACAGAGAGACTGCAGCCGTTTCTGAGAATTTTACAGTAGTAAACGGCGCGGGAGATCAGACCGCCGTCGTCTGGTCGGGCGTTGATAAAAACGGGGTTTATCAGCTGACCTCTTGCTTATATGATGAGGCGGAAGAAAAATGGAGCAGCCAGGTTGTACTATCTGACAGTACGGAAAATATTTTCCGCCCGAGCGGGTACTTTAATGAAAACGGCGATATGGAATTTATATACAGGAAGGGCAGTACGATTGCAGCAGGGGAATTATATGCGCTTCAGGTGCCGCAGGCTCCGGATCTGGAAATCGTGGATGCTTATCTTGCGGATGGGACAGAGGTACCGGGCAAAAAGACAACTGTTTATGTTGGGGTGCGCAATCTCGGGACAAAAGAAATCACACAATGCCATATCACGGTGGATGGGCAGCAGACAAGCGTAGAGACGTCAGTTGCCCCGGGAGAAAAGGCGATTCTGGAAGCGGAATATACAGTGCCTGATGCTGTGGAAAGCAGGGAGATTTCGGTAGAAGCTAAAGTCGATGGCGACAGGGATATGACAAATAATGATTTTGCATTTTCTGCCGGATATACCGATATTTCCCTTTTCGCAGAAGAGAATGTACAATCCAATGGGAAGACAGTGCATGTGACAGTAGGCAATGAAGAAGCCGTCGCAGCAAACGCAGTATTAGAAATCCACAAAAATACAAAAGACGGGGAACTGCTCTCCACGGTAGAATTAGGGGAATTAAAACAGGGCGATCTCGTCTCCGTGGATTTTGCCTATCCAAAAGGCGAAGCAGGGTATGATGTAGATGCGGCTGCACTGTACTATGTAGTCCGTTCCGATGCGGTTGAAAAGTACGAGAGCAATAACTATGATTATGCTGTCTTTTCCGAAGCGGCAGGGGATAGTTCGGGTGATATTTCAGCGACAGATGATCCGGCCGGCAGCCAGACGACCCAGCCGGGAGTTACTGCAGAGCCGCCATCCTCCGCTGCGCCGTCTTCTCCAGATAGCACAGCGGCCGTCACGCCAACCGGCAGCCAACAGCCGTTACCGGGGAGCACAGCGGCCGTCACGCCAACCGGCAGCCAGCGGCCATTACCGGGAAGCACGGCGATACCGGCGCCGTCTGTCAGGCCGGCGGCTTCTCAGACGCCATTGCCAAAAGCTTCCGCCGACGTTTCTAAGAACAAGGGAAAGACCGGGACAGCCGTTACAGTAAAAGGGCTGCGCTACAAGATTACCAAGGTCAAAAAAGATGGCACAGGCGAAGTTACTTTGACAGGGCCAGCCGGGAAGAAGCAGAAAAAGAAGATCGCCGCGTTAAAAACAGGCAATGCAGTGACCATCCAGGGCAAGGCATTCCGCGTCACGCAGATCAAAGCGGCAGCTTTTCAGGGATGCAAGAGATTAAAGTCCGTCACGCTCGGAAAGCATATAAAAAGGATTGGAGACAGCGCATTCCGCGGCTGCACGGCGCTGACCGGGATAGCGATCCCTGCAAAGACGGTCAAAATAGGGAAGCGGGCGTTTTATGGATGTAAGAAGCTAAAAAATGTGACGATAAAGACAACGGCGCTGACGGCGAAAAATGTCGGCGGGAAGGCATTTCAGGGGATTTATCCCAAAGCGGTGTTCCGGGTGCCAAAAGCAAAGAAAAAAGCATATAAAAAGCTGCTCCGGGCAAAGGGGGCAGGCAAAAAGGCAACGATCAGGAACTGACAGATGAATCAAGCCGCAAAACAGCGGCAAAACAGGTGATAATAGCAGTCCGGCTGCGTTAGGGTTCGTGGAATCTTCGCGGATTTTCCGCGTGGGACCTATCCTGCGGCCGGGGCTGCGAAAGAAAGCCTGCTTACCGGAAAACTCTTATTTTTCATTGGCTGCGGATTTTTTTAAAAGATATCGGGAATATTTTCTTTTTAATCTTGTCTATATAAGTGAAAGCTTTCAAAAAACAACATATTACGCAAAAACAGGAGGGCTAAGATGGAAGACTCGCAGATTATCCATTTATTTTTTATGCGTGATGAGGCAGCCATTTCAGAAACGGAAAAGAAATACGGAGCATTCTGCCAAAAAATCGCTCTTAATATTTTGTCGAACAACGCAGATGCAGAAGAATGTGTAAATGACACATATCTTCAGGCATGGAATAAGATACCGCCGCAAAATCCTGACAGGTTTGGCGCATGGCTGGGAAAGGTCGTGCGCAACTTTGCGCTCAATCTCTGGAATAAAAACCACAGGAAGAAGCGTTATGCGGGCATAGAACAGCTTTTTGATGAGCTGGAGGAGTGTATCCCGTCTCCGGCAGCCGTAGAGAGGGAACTGGAGGAAAAGGAGCTGACGCAGTTTTTAAATACGTGGCTCGCATCGCTTTCTGCAGATGATCGGATTTGCTTTGTGCGCCGTTACTGGAATGGGGAGAAATGTAACGCCCTTGCCGCAGAATATAAGGTTTCCCCCGGAAATATGGCTAAGCGCATGTACCGATTGAGAATGGATCTGCGAACGAAGCTTGAGAAGGAGGGATATTCACTATGAAGACAGAAAAAGTCCAAAAACTGTATCGCAGCATGACCGAGATTGACGGTCAATATATTGACGAAGCGCAGAAGACAAAAAAGAAAAAGCCGGGATGGCTGCGCAGCCGGGCGGCGGCCGCCTGCCTGTGCCTGCTCTGTCTGGCAGGGGTTTCCGCAGTGTTTCTTTCATATATGCGAAGGGGCGGCGGAAAAGACGCCCCGGACGATAACGGCGCCGTCATACAGGGCGCAGTGCCGTCTCCGGCAGCGGGGCGGCAGGAAGAAGCCGGAGGAAAGGAGCAGTTTACTCCGATTGACTCTCTGTTAGCAGAAGCAGATACTGTAAATCAGGCTCAGATTCTTCAGAAGATTCCGGTCGGGAAGTATACCGGGGTATATGAAAATGTACAGTCGGTAACGAGCGCTGTGTTAGCAGAAAACAGGGGAAAGAAGATATCCGGCGCGGAGGGATGGTATTATGTGTCCGGGCATACAGACAGGCAGTATCTGATTCAAAGCGACGATCAGGGAGAAGCCTCTTTGTGGAAATTTGTGTGTTTTGACTCTGCAAAATACCCTTACCGGGACGTCCTTTCGCTGATCTATCAGATTCAATCCGCAGAGGAGGTTCAAAAGATTGTAGTAAATCCCGCAACCATGGATAACACGGACGGCGGCAAAGCGATACAGGAGCAGATCGGAACCCGCGTCGTAACCGACCGGAAAGCGATCCATACCGTCTATCAGATCATCTCCTCCATGACCTGCTATGGGAGCGACCAGTGGGACAGGATTGATTACGGCGACAACGAGGCGGTTACAGATAACGGTTCGCTGCATCGGGGCGTGCGGCTGGGGCGGTATCTGTCGATCGTGACAGAGTATGGCAATGAGATTGACGGGCTGAAATACACGGCCGTGTCGGATATGTTTTATGAATTTTCCGGCATCGCATATAACCGTTTAAGCGAAAAACAGGCGCGGAAGGTGCAGAAGATTTTTCACATCAAGTCGTCCACTTAAAAACTGGAAAAAGCTTGAAATTGAAAAGACCTGAAACTGGAAAAGCCTAAATTTAGAAAGATTTGAATTTAGAAAGACTTGAATTGGAAAGACTTGAATTGGAAAGACTTGAAATTGGAAAGACTTGAAATTGGAAAGACTTGAATTGGAAAGACTTGAAATTGGAAAGACCTGAAATTAGAAAAACTTGAATATGAAAAAAATTCAATAAAAAAACGAAATAAAAAAACGAAATTCAAAAAAAATTTGAAAAAATTCGTGAAAAATTGCAAAAAGGTCTTTTCAAATCAAAAATTTTGTGCTATAGTGGTTGCAGTTAGTTGATACGGAGACAGAACAATGGCGTTCTCAAATACTATATTTGAGTTCGCCTTTTTTGGTTTGTCCGGTACATAACTAGGATGTCCGGCATAAGATAACAGGACTTGACAGAAGAGTCCCCGGACGATATAAAAGAAGTGGTTCGCTTTGACGGCGTCCTGCCGCATAAAATGCAAAGCGAATCGATTCGCCAGGCAAATCAGTTTGCAAATTGATTCACCTGGAATGGAGAGGATAGGTAATTGCGAGACGATTCAAAATCGTGTGTTGCACCTTGACAGGCTGCGCAATGATCATGCACGAAAGGAACGTTTTGCAAACGCCTGGTATGGAGATTAATATGAAAGGTGGTATTTCAGATGGAAACAAATGTAATTGAACAGGTATTTGGAAAAAACGTGTTCAACGATGAGGTAATGCAGCAAAAGCTTCCAAAGGATGTATATAAATCCTGGAAGAAGACGCTGGAGAACGGCGACGATCTGGATCCGGATATTGCCAATGTCGTAGCGCACGCAATGAAAGAGTGGGCGTTAGATCACGGCGCAACCCATTATACCCACTGGTTCCAGCCGATGACAGGAGTGACAGCGGAGAAACACGACTCTTTCCTGAGCCCGGCGACAGGCAGCAGTCCGGTATTAGAGTTTAAAGGCAAAGAGCTGATCAAGGGTGAGCCGGATGCATCTTCCTTCCCGTCAGGCGGTCTCCGCGCTACTTTTGAGGCGAGAGGATATACCGCCTGGGATTGTACTTCACCGGCATTCCTGCAGGAAGACGCCGCCGGGGTGATCCTTTGTATCCCGACTGCATTTTGTTCCTATACCGGGGAAGCGCTGGACAAAAAAACGCC
>CANQCD010000051.1 GCA_947589455.1 uncultured Lachnospiraceae bacterium
CTTTTGTTGTAATTTATGAAAAATTTAATAACATTTTAAAAGAAGTTAATGATTATGGTATAGTATTCTGTGATGATCTGTCTCCCAAACAGCAGGTCTGACAGGCCAAGCATTGTCAGAACAACTCCGCAAAAGCTTGTAATGCGCCGGAACACTCTCCGGTCTCCCCGGTTGACTGCCGAAAATACAAAAGCGATCATGCATACCGCCGGTAAAAACCATGCCGCCCACCCAAAGACGCCAAACACCAGACCGGATATCACAATCCCCGCCTTCCCGGCAAGCCCGAAAAAGGACAGGTAAAGCAGGATGGAAATAATACCTAGCACAAACAGAGTGATGCCAAACTCAAATGCCTGGTAATCCTGATAACGGTTTAAATCCTCCACCGACCTTGCAGTATTCCTGGCCGCTGCCGGAGTACGTTTCTTGCCCGCGTTGTTCCCGCCGGAACGAGACGTGCTCTTTTTGGCTGCTGTTTTCTTTCCCGCTGTCTTATTTCCCGTTTTTCTTTTTCCAGAAGCAGCTGGCTTCCCAGCCGTCTTCACATTATTTTTTTTATTTTCTGCTGTTTTTTCCGCCACAGCCATAACGAATCAAATCTCCTATTCTATAGATAACTGTCATGCCCCTCCACCTGACAGGACTTTTACAGTAAATAACATCCAATCGATACGACGCCCAAAATCGCACAATAGATCGCAAAATATTTGTATCTCTTCCCGCGGATCAGCCGCATCATAAAACAGATTGACAAATATCCGACAACAGCGGCGACTACCGTGGCGGCAATGCAGGAAATAATATCCTGACAGCGACAATCCGCCAAAATCTTTTAATTCCAGGACAGCGGCTCCAAGCACTGCAGGAATCGACATGATAAAAGAGTATTTTACCGCAAATTTTTTGTCAAATCCACTGAGAAGGCACGCACAGATCGTCGTCCCCGAACGAGATACGCCGGGCATTGTTGCCAGTCCCTGTGCAAAACCGATAAATCCGGCATTTTTATAGCTTGCCTCTTTTGGTTTCTTCTGTCCCGGCTCTGCCAGGTCAGCGATCACCAGAAAAAGCGACGTCACCAGAAAGCAGATGCCCGGCACTAAAATAATCCTGTTAGACGCCTCGATCACATCGGACAATAAAATGCCCAGAATACCGGTTGGAATCGTTGAGACAATGATCAGCATGACCAGCTTCCGATACGAACTCCGGATAACCCTGCGGAATTTCTTTTTCTCCCTGGAAAAGCAATTCCGCAGCAGCGTGACAAAATTAACGGCCACATCCCCACAAATATGTAAGCCTTCTATGATAAGATGTTTTATATCCTTCCAAAACGCGATAAAAATAGCAAACAGCGTCCCCAAATGGAGCATAACGTCAAAAAATACGCCTCCACTTTCTAAATCCACTCCCAGAAGCTCCTTGACGAGAACAAGATGTCCCGAACTGCTGACCGGAAGAAATTCAGCAGCCCCTTGTATAATCCCTAATATAATCCCTTTCCAAATTGGCATGACCATTCTCCTATCACAAATTAAAAATCCCTGGCGCACCGGCAGGATTTTTCCGCCGATATGTCTCCTATCACAAATTAAAAATCCCTGGCGCACCGGCAGGATTTTTCCGCCGATATGTCTCATTTCTCTAATTAAAAATCCCTGACGCACCGGCAGGATTTTTCCGCCGATATGTCTCATTATAAACTCTATTGGTAAGAAATGCAAACAGTTGATCGTTTTTCTTTCAATCCAATTCCTAATCCAGGTAAATTGATTCGCTTTGTATTGTCTGCGGCGAAATGCCACAAAAACGAAGCGCAGCCTCGCTTAGCTATTTGCCACTTTTTTGAATCCGGCTGTGAAGCTCAGACAATGCCTCGCTGATTCCGCCCACCTGCTGGAACAGCCCTGCATCGACTGCCTCTTTTCCGACAAAAATAGTCCCCAGATCGCGGCTTAAAATTCCCGGCGCTACCATCCATTCCTGAAGCTGCTGCTTTGTCGTATTGCTGTGGTCGGCAATAAACCCTGTAATCCTGTCCTGGATCAGCCGGAAATATTCATACGTCTGCGGCGCTCCGAGCACGGTGCCGCTCATCCGCACCGGATGGACGATCACAGTAGCGCTCGGCGAGATCACGGTATAATCCGCCGCGACAGACAGCGGCACACCGATCGAATGGCTGTCCCCGATCACCAGGGCTACCGTCGGCTTCGTCAATGATGCAATAAACTCTGCAAGGGCGAGGCCGCAGGATACGTCGCCGCCTATCGTGTTGATCAAAAATAAAATACCGTCGACTTCCCTGTCATCTTCCAGCCGGGTTAAGATGGGGAGAAGATGCTCATACTGTGTCGTCTTGGCGCCTTCCTTTGCATTTTCATGTCCCTCAATCTCACCGATAATAGAAAGCATCCAGATTTTTTTCCCTTCCCTGCTGCTTTCCAATACCGTGATCCCATATTCCTTCAGATATTCTTCCGCGCAATCTTTTTCCATGGCTTCCTCCCCGTTTCACAATGTATCTGCCTTACGGCAGCCAGCTTCTGCCCTGAAACCAGATTTACCATAACATCTGCCACGGAAAGAAACTGTATATAGCCATAGCATATACAGTTTCTTAAAAAATATTCCTGTCCATAAATCGGGTCATTCCTATCAGAGCGCATCCCGCAGCCTTTTTACCAAAACCCCCGACAAGAAACCGATACAGGCCCCCGCCACACATCCCGACAGCAACAGGACCGGAAGATAATATAACAATAACCCTGTGCGCAGTACCACAGCCGCCGCCAAAATCTGCCCCACATTGTGAAAGACTCCTCCGGCGATACTGACGCCATAGACTGAAAAAAGTTTGCTCTTCTTTAACAGAAACATGACTAAGAGGCTCATCATACCGCCCGCCAGACTGTAAAGCATCGTAGACAGATTTCCAAAAGTCAGTCCGCACAGCAGTATCCTGACAATCGCAATCCCCAAGGTTTCCCCTGGGGACAGAAGGTAGATACAGAATACAACTACGATATTAGAGAGTCCCAGCTTGACGCCGGGAACCCCTGTAAAGACAGGCAGCAGCGACTCCACATAAGACAGCACAAACGCCACTGCGATCATCATGCCGATCAATGTCATTTTCCTTGTCTTCATCCGGTAAACTCCTCTGCCCCCATAATATAATTGCCGCACAGGTACTCTGAAATATAAAACAACAGACACCTGTCATCCAGCGTACGGTAAAATACGATGCGCATTTTCCCCGCCGCATATACCATGATCTGACCGGACAAAATCTGCGCCTCTCCATAGATCTGCTGCAGCTGCGCCAGGATTTCCTTGACCTTATTTCCTTTTAACAGGAAAATCCCCATATTGATAAAGCCTTTAAAGAAATAGTAATAAATCCTGGAAACGCCGGCGTCCCTGCTTCCCTGGCCAAAAACAAGGCTCTTGGAATTTTTCTCATAATCCAGTATCATTGGTTTTTCCTCTAAAAAGACTGCATTATTAAAGGTTTCGCCCCAGTCATATTCCATAAATCCATTCTGGTAGTCAAATGTAATATCGGCTTCCTTCCTGCTGGCAATAACAAAATCCGGCGACAGATACTGACTGTATTTCTCATAAAAATCTTTTGCGATCAACGCCGCCTTTTCTGTATTCGGCTCCCTCTTCTCTTTCTTTTTCTCGCTGACCGGAGGAATCCATCCCGGCGGGCACATATGCTCAATAAACACATCCGCTATGTATGGATCAAACTCTGTCCCCCGCCCACGGTAAATAATATTTAACGCCTTTTCAATCTCCCAGGCGTCCTTATACTGCCTTTTGCTTGTCAGGGCGTCAAATACATCGGCAATCTTTATGATCTTTGCAAACAATGTCAGATCGTCCCCACGCAGGCCATCCGGGTATCCCTTTCCGTCAATCCTCTCATGGTGGTGGCGCACACCGTCGATAATGGCGTCGCTGATCCCCACCTCAGAAAGCATTTCTGCGCCGCGGATCGTATGGTACTTCATCTGCTCAAAATCATTCTGCGTGTAAACGCTCTGTTTATTTAATACATAATCTGATACGCCGATTTTTCCTATATCATGTAAAAGCGCAGTAAATTCCAGATCAAACTGTTCATTCTTGCTGAGTTTCAGCCACAGGCCGATATCTTTTGAGATATTGGCGACACGCTGAGAATGTCCCGCCGTCACAGGATCTTTTGCGTCAATGACAGAGATCATCAACGACAGCATGGAAAAATACATTCTCTGATGCTCCCCTCTCTCATGCTGTGCCTTAAAATAAATATACATAGAAAACAGCATCATAGAGATATAGGACGCCTTCTGCGGTTTTAGTTTTTTCTTCAGACCGATCACAGTATAGGTCTCCCCCTCGGACTCGACGTCAAAAACCGGAAGCGGGATAAATGCAATATATTTACTTCCCTGAAACAGCGCAGAACGCGTCTGCGTTACCGAAGAAGTCACCTGCTTGATATTCAGAAATTCCGTCTCCACGAAACGTTTATTCCTGTGGTTTTCCGCCATCAGCTCTTTTAACAAAAAGGAATCCTTATCCATCACAGGAAGCAGGAGCAGGGCGGAGATATCCTCTTCAATCTCACTGCGGTTTTTCATCAGATATTCTGAATAAGAAACAGAATGTTCAATATTCACAATATTTCTGGTAAACCGGATGACCGCATCAATCGGCAGATTGCGGATGCTAAGCTTCGCCAGGTATTTCTTTAATCCACCAAACAGAAGCAGAAAGAACGTCATACCGACAAAAAAGCCATAAAACGGCACATGGCACGTGCCTGTCGAATAGCAGACATGGTTCAGTATAAATACAGCGACAACCTCCAGCAAATAAAAGAGAATCACCAGCCATGTCGGAAAAAACAGCATGGCAATCCCCAGGAGCAATATGCCTGCCACCAGCATCCAGATTTCCCCGCTCAGCTTAAAATCAGGAATCGTCGCCGCATTTTCAATCGTCCCCAAAACATTGATATAATAATCTGCTATGCTGTCCGCATTCCCCTCCAGATATTCATATCCATATGTCGTATTGGAATCCTGTATAAAGACAATGGCGTCTTTAAAAAGATCGGATTTCCCACTCGCGTCAATCTCTTTTTTCAGTTTCTTATAGATTGACTCCAGCGCTTCATAAGTCACATTATATTTTGACGTCTCATGGATGCGGACCGTACCATTTTCTGCGGCATACAATTCACAGGTAACGCCCGATTTGTCCCGCATCGTATACTTATTCGCCGAATCGTCATATTCCAATTTGCTCCCATCCATTGTCATAAAAAAGTATGGGACATAATTTTTGGAATATTTGCCGTCGCCATATACTTCAAAATAATTTGCCTTTCCATAATATTCATCCTCGAATTTGATCAATCCGCAGTGATCGTCCTCGTGGTAGTAGCCAAGGTTTCTCGTATTATAATGCCAGAATACGTTCCCGTTTTTCCTGAAATCATCAAAATACTGACGCTCCACAGAAGAATTAGACAACAGATCCGTCCCCAGGATATAGGTGCCTTTTGCTGCGGGAAGTCCCTTTTTCAAGAGATATCTCAGATGCGCCAGATACTGCTCCTCCAGCCTGGTCTTTTCCGCCGTCACAACATCCTCATTCAATACCGGCATATTGATGACGATCACCTTATCCTTCAAATTAAGCTTTTTGTCATCCTTTTCCAGGCTTTTATAGAGGCTCTCCTCGTAACCAGAGACAACGCCCCGCATCGCCACGGAAAAAAGAATGCTTAAAACAGCACATATCACAAATATAATAAGCAATTTCGCATTATGCTTAATAAACTCTTTCATATTTTTCTGCTCCATTTTCTTATAAAATTGTAAACTAAAAGAGCACCCCATGCATTAATATAATAACATGGACTGCTCTTTCTGAAAAGCTTTTTTATTCAATTTCTCCCAATTTCACCATTATAACGACTTTTTTCGGCGAAAAAAGTTTATTTTACATCCTTTATGCTGAAACTCATCCTGCCCATCTTGTCTTTGCCAAGGCAGACAACCTTTACATGATCCCCCAGCGTCAGCACATCTTCAACGCGGTTGATCCGCTCTCTGGCAATCTTCGATATGTGGACCATGCCCTCCTTGCCCGGAGCAAATTCAATAAAGGCGCCAAATTCTTTGATACTGACAACTTCTCCCTCCAAAATCTGACCTTCATAATAGTCTGTCGTGATAATCTTGATCAGGCGGAGCGCTTCCTCCATCATCTCCTTATCTTCGCCGCAGATAGAGACAGAGCCGTCGTCCGTAATATCAATCCGCACGCCGGTGCGCTCAATCAGCGTATTGATCGTCTTGCCCCTCTGTCCGACCACATCGCCAATCTTTTGCGGGTCAATCTGCGTCTGGATGATCTTTGGCGCAAATTCCCCTACTTCTTTTCTCGGTTCGCTGATTGCCGGGAGCATGACCTCGTCAAGAATATACAGTCTTGCTTCCCTGGTGCGGGCAATCGCCTCTTCTACGATCGGTCTGGTCAGCCCGTGGATCTTAATATCCATCTGGATCGCCGTAATGCCATCCCTGGTACCGGCAACCTTAAAATCCATATCGCCAAAGAAATCTTCCAGCCCCTGGATATCCGTGAGAACCAGATAATCATCGTCTGTCTCGCCTGTCACCAGTCCGCAGGAAATACCGGCTACCGGTTTTTTGATCGGTACGCCTGCCGCCATCAGAGACATTGTGGAAGCACAGATACTTGCCTGTGAAGTAGAGCCGTTAGACTCAAAAGTCTCTGATACCGTGCGGATCGCATATGGAAATTCCTCTTCTGACGGAAGAACAGGCAGCAGCGCACGCTCTGCTAACGCTCCATGCCCAATCTCACGCCGTCCCGGCCCTCTGCTCGGCTTCGTCTCGCCGACAGAATAAGATGGGAAGTTATAGTGATGCATATATCGTTTGGACGTCTTATTGACGTCTAAGCCGTCAATCTTTTGCTGATCGGACAGCGGCGCCAGCGTCGTGACTGTACAGATCTGCGTCTGCCCGCGGGTAAACATTGCAGAACCATGCACCCTCGGGATCAGGTCAACCTCCGCCGCCAGCGGACGGATCTGTGTGATCTCACGCCCGTCCGGACGCTTATGGTCGACTAAGATCATTTTGCGCACCGTCTTTTTCTGATACTGATAGACTGCCTCATCCAGGATCGCAAGCCACTCTTCCTTGTCTGCAAACGCCTCGGCAAGCTTTTCCGTCACGCCGCGGACATTTTCTTCCCTGACCTGCTTGTCATCAGAAAATACGGCCTCTTCCATTTCTTCCGGCGGCACGATCTCCCGGATCGCCGCAAACATCTCCTCCGGGACTGCACAGCTTGTATACTCATGTTTCGGTCTGCCCACCTCTTCTACGATCTGATCAATAAATCGAATAATCTCCTGGTTGACTTCATGGCACCGATAAATCGCATCGATCATCTGGCTCTCCGGCACCTCATTGGCGCCCGCCTCGATCATGATGACTTTTTCCCGGGTAGACGCCACTGTCAGGCGCAGGTCGCCATTATCCCAGATCTCCTGATTTGGATTTACGATAAATTCTCCATTTAACAGCCCCATCTGCGTTGTCGCACAAGGACCGGCAAACGGGATATCTGAAATACTTGTCGCGATCGCAGAGCCGAGCATTGCCACAAGCTCCGGCCTGCACTCCGGATCGACAGACAGCACCAGATTGTTCAGCGCACAGTCATTGCGGTAATCTTTTGGGAACAGCGGACGCATCGGGCGGTCAATGACACGCGCGGTCAGCACTGCGTTTTCTGACGCTTTTCCCTCTCTCTTATTAAATCCTCCCGGGATTTTCCCGACAGAATACATCTTTTCTTCAAACTCAACAGAGAGCGGGAAAAAGTCAATCCCCTCCCTTGGTTTTTCTGATGCGGTCGCCGTCGATAATACTGTCGTATCTCCATAATGCATCAGCGCGGCGCCGTTTGCCTGTTTTGCCACTCTTCCAATATCAACAGACAGGGTTCTTCCTGCCAGTTCCATAGAATATGTTTTATATCCCATAATATCCTCCATTCTAAGCGAGTGTATTCGCTTTGTGTTTTATGCGGCGGGATGCCGTCAAAGCGCGCGTCGTCTCTTTACAATCCTGTGAGCGCTCCAAAGAGCGGAGCGTTCCTCTCACAAATTGCCAGACAAATCCGCTCTGTTTCGTGAGACAATATGCCGTCAGGCCTATTTTTCACACGAAACTCGTCCTGCACATTTTATTTCACAGTGCAGACACAAAACCGAAACCACTGAAAAAACTATCTTATTAAAACAGAAAAAACAGATAATCTTTTCAGAAGTCCCGGATACCGTCTGCACACTGTTTTTTATTCTAACATGAAGGGAAAAAATGCGCAAGTGCGATTCTTTCCCTTCCTGTCTGTTGTTATGCGTCGATATTTACCAGCTCGTATTTCCTGGAACCGATTCCCAGCGCTTCGGCGGCTTCTATCGTGTGTACGCCATTCTGACTCTCAATCCGCTCGATCAAATGGTCTCTTCCCGGATCTTCCGAAGCGCCATATACCAGATCGAGACATGCCTGGTCAATGGCAACCGGATCTTCAGAGACCAGAATGCCGATATCTTTCATGCACGGATCCTCCGCAACCGCACAGCAGTCGCAGTCAACCGACATGTTTTTCATCACATTGACATAGACAAGATTCCCCTTAAAATAATCAATTACAGAATATGCTGCATCTGCCATGGATTCCAGAAAAGAATCGTGGTTTGCCGTCCATATCTTTTTCGGATTGCCGGCTCCATGGATATACGCTTTGCCATAGGAAGAGGCAACTCCGATAGAGAGCTGTTTTAGCGCGCCGCCGTAACCGCCCATCGGATGTCCCTTAAAATGAGATAATACCAGCATCGAATCATAATTCGCCATATTTTTCCCGACATAATTCTTCTGGATCTTTTTCCCATTTGGAACAGCAAGCTCCAGATCCGGCCCTTCCGCATCCATTAAGTCGACCGGAAACGTCTTGCTCCAGCCATGCAGCTCCAGCGTTTTTAAATGTTTCTGCGTTGTGTTGCGCTCACCGGCATAGGCAGTATTGCACTCAGTAACCGTCCCCTTTACAAAATCAATGACCGGTTTCCAGAAATCCGGTTTTAAAAAGTTCTGGTTGCCTACTTCTCCGGAATGTACTTTTACCGCGATTTTACCTGGGAGTTCTTTTCCAAGCTTCTGATACATTTTTAATACATTCTCTGGTGTAATGTCCTTTGAAAAATAAATGATCGGTTTCATTATATGCTCCTTCCTTTTTTGATCGAATTTAGGCGTTTGCGAAACATTCCTTCTATGATCGCCTTAGCAGCCTGCACAATACACTATTTTGAATCGTCCCGCGATTGCCTCCTGACCGAACTGCAGCCAGGCTGCCTGTGGGCGCGCTATGCGCACAGGATCGACACTTATTCCCTTACTTTAACCTCTTTAACACCTCCAGCAGATACTCCCATGTACGCTGGACGGAAGCAATATCCATGCATTCCGCCGTTGTATGGATATCTGTTATGTCTGGTCCAAAGGAAACACAGTCAAGCTCCGGGATTTTTCCGGCAAACAGACCGCATTCCAGCCCTGCATGGATTGTCTCTATCCGGGGCTTTCTCCCATACTGCTCGTAAAATACTTCTGCCATCAGGCTGCGGAGTTTAGAATCCCTCCGATACTCCCATGCCGGATAATCACCGGAAGTTTCCACGCTGCCCCCGAGCACATCCATAAGAGCCGCAAGACGTTTTACTACCTCTTCTTTTTCCGTCTCCAGGCTGCTCCGAATGGTAAACTCAAATGTGACTTCCTCCTGTGTCGTCCCTAAAATCCCAAGGTTTAGCGACGTCTGTACCAAATCTTTCAGATCGGCGTTTCTTCGCTGGACGCCTCCCGGCAGGCCGGTCAGCGCGGCGACCGCATATTTCCGGGATCTGCCGTCCATCGTCCGGCTTTTTCCTTCCCCGCCTTCTGACAGCGTCACGGAAAGCTCCGGATCGGTAACGCGGTATTCTGCCTGAAAAATCTTTTGGTACGTTTCAACCACAGTTTTTACTGCGGAAATTTCTTCTTTTTTTATGATCAATTCTGCTGCGGCTTCCCTCGGAATTGCATTTCCTTTCTGTCCGCCGGAAACAGAATATAATCCATACGATATTGTCTCGCCGAGGGCATATAATACCCTTCCGAGCAGCTGGCACGCATTGGCGCGCCCCTTGTCAATCTCAACGCCGGAATGTCCCCCTGTCAGCCCTGAAATCTGCAAAACAGCCGCCGCGCCTTCCGTCTCTTCATACTGCACCGGCAGATGGCAGCACGCATTCACACCGCCCGCACAGCCAGTCAGCAAAGTTCCTTCCTCTTCCGAATCAATATTTAACACAAGCTTTGACTTTAGCGGCGAACAGTCCAGATGAGCCGCACCGTACATGCCAGTCTCTTCATCCACGGTAAAGACGACTTCCAAAGGGGGATGCGGGATATCCTCTGCCGCCAGAATAGCAAGCGCATAGGCGATCGCAATCCCATCGTCACCGCCTAACGTTGTCCCATCCGCCGAAATCATTCCGTCCCTCACCAGAAGAGAAAGCCCTTCTTTTTCAAAATCAATCTGGCATTCCGGCGTTTTCTCACATACCATATCCAGATGCCCCTGTAACATCACTGGCGGCGCCTCCTCATACCCCGGCGTCCCATCCTGAAAAAGGATCACATTGTTCAGGGAATCCTGAATATAGCGCAGGCCGTGCTCCTTTGCAAAATTGACACAATAATCGCTGATCCTTTTGGTATCGCCTGAGCCGTGCGGAATCGCACAGATCTCTTCAAAGTACCGAAACACCGGTTCCGGCTTGATTCCTTCTAACACTGCCATCTTCTGCCCACTCCTTTTCTTTTTTCCCGCGCCATCCCGCGCAAAACCGATTTTGGCGCATCAGCGCTTCTTTGCCGAAATCTTTGACAGTTTCTTTTTTAATTCCGTCTTTTTCTTTCCGGCTTTCATGGATTCTACTATATTGGCCGCCTCGTCGCAGCTTCTCTGCGTTTTTTTCTTTATGGCCTTTTTGACCGCCTCTTCCGCCCGCTTCTCCATCAAGATAAACTGGTCTGCATAGGCGATCAGGTTATCTGTCCAAATCTTATATCCTGACATCGTCAGATGCACATATCCATCGCTGGAATATCTGTGGAGCAGTCCCCCGCCCGCATCCTTTAGCCCGCCGCTGACGTCAATATAATACAGATCCCTGTGTTTTTCACAATATGACCGTATGCTGCTGTTTAACTGGTTGATCGCTGTGTTATTCAGATATCTTTTATTGCTGGATGTACACATCGGAATCGTCCCCTGGATAAATATCACAATATGCGGGCTCTCTTTTTTTATGCCCTGGATATATTTGACATAATATTGATATGCCTGCGCCGCGGGACACCACAGGTCGTTTGTTCCCATATTGATAAACACTTTTTTTACCTTTGCCGCTGCAAGCGCATCCTTTGCACGCTGTTTTTTCCCCCGGTAAGTAATCTGGAACGCCGAACCCGGTTTGGCGTCATTGGCAAAGGAATAGCTGCCCTGCACTAACATAAGCGGGCCGCCGAGAAAATGTTTCCCTTTTGAGTTAAAATAATATTTTAGTCCAAGGCTGACGGAATTTCCTACAAACGCCGAATCGGAAAAGAATCGGTTCCTCTCTTTCACAGAGACTTTTTTCTTTTTGCCGGATTCTGTATTTTTAATCTTCTCGCCTGTAATGGCCTGTTCGCCAAATACATCCGCCGCCGCGCCAGCCTGCCCTGCTGTCAGAATACTGCATAGTGCAAATATCCATATGATTCTTATTTTTCTTCCTGCTCTCATTATGCCACTCCCTGTCTCATGTTAATCTCCATTCCGCCGCTCTCCGCAGTCTGCGCTGTCCTGCATGGACGGCACAGATTTTTTCCGAACCCAGCTCTTCCAAAAACTCTCCGCTGCCTGCGTTATCCTGCATGGACGGCACAGGTTTTTCCTGAACCCGGCTCTTCCAAAAACTCTCCGCTGCCTGCGCCGCCGGCCGCATACCATCCTGCGTTATGCCTCTGCTTTTTCTATCTCCTCAAAGATATAATCAAAGACAGGTGACATTCCGACAAATTCACAGCCGTAAAAGTAATTCCCATTCTCTGTCTTTGACTGCCGCACAATACATACCACGCAATTTAATGCATTATTTTCCGCCGCAAATTCCAGCCTGGCATTAAAGTAATAGCCAATCGGCAAAATACTTGCCGTGGTAAAACCGATGCCGGATTTTGACACATTTTCTACGGTGATCGGCGCATTGATATTGCTGACTTTGATATTATCCTGCTTAAACAGAGAAGATACCTCCAGCTTCATTGACACCGGAACCCTTTTTGCCCTGCGCTGTTCCACATCCATATTGTTTCCTCCTTCCATTCCTTATCCTGTTCCAACTCATTGTGCAAAACGGCTGCCAGACCGCACTGTATAGTCCATCGACAACATCAGGCAACTCATTGTGCAAAACAAACCACCAAACTGCACTGTATCGTGCACTCTACAATAAAAAACAAAATTCCAAAGCGTCCCGCCCTACTGCAAAAGCTCTGTTAAGATTGCATTGACGCTCCCAGGGTCTGCCTTTCCCTGCATCGCTTTCATTGTCTGTCCGACCAGAAAACCAATCGCTTTTTTCTTACCGCTCTGATAATCCTGCACCGACTGCGGATTTTCAGCGATCACCTTTTTGATCGTCTCGCGCAGCGCATTATCATCCGAGATTGTCTTTAACCCATGCTCTTCTACATAGGCTTCCGGGTCGATATCTTTCGCAAAGATCTCTTCAAAGACTTCCTTTGCCACCGTACTGTTGATCGCCTTTGCCTCTGTCAGCCCAATCAGCTTTGCAAGGTTTTCCGGCGAAAAAGGAATCTGCTCCGGCTCTAAGTTATTTTCCTTTAACAGGCGCATCGTCTCGACCATCAACCAGTTTGACACCTTTTTGGGGCTGCCGCAGAGAGCGGTCGTCTCCTCAAAGAAATCCGCCAGTCGCTTATTAGACGTAAGGATTTCTGCATCATATGCAGGAATCTGAAATTCCTTTTGATACCGCTCCATTTTTTCTGTCCTAAGCTCCGGCTGGCGTTTTCTAATCTCCTCCAGCCATGCGTCGTCTATCACTATCGGCGTCAGATCCGGTTCCGGGAAATAACGGTAATCCTGCGCGTCCTCCTTTGAGCGCATCGCATAGGAATACTCTTTCGCATCATCCCATCTCCTCGTCTCCTGTACCACCGCTTTTCCCGATTCGATCAGATCGATCTGGCGCTCTGTCTCTCCCTCGATCGCCCTGCGGATTGCTTTAAACGAATTTAAGTTTTTCATCTCTGTGCGAGTCCCAAATTCACTGGCGCCGGCCTCCCTGACGGAAAGATTGACGTCGGCGCGCATAGACCCCTCCTGCAGCTTACAGTCTGACGCCCCCAGATATTGGATGATCAGGCGCAGTTTCTCAAGATATGCGATCACCTCGTCGGCCGAGCGCATATCCGGCTCAGACACGATCTCAATCAACGGTACGCCGGAACGGTTAAAATCCACCAGGGAACTCTCGCCCCACTCGTCATGGATCAGCTTGCCGGCGTCCTCCTCCATATGGATCTCGTGGATGCCTATCTTTTTTTTGCCGTTTTCCGTCTCTATCTCAATCGCTCCGTTTCGGCAGATTGGCAGATAAAGCTGAGAAATCTGGTAATTCTGCGGGTTGTCAGGATAAAAATAATTTTTTCTGTCAAACTTGCAGTTTTTTGTGATGGTACAATTTGTTGCAAGGCCAACTGCAGCCGCATATTCCAGCACCTGTTTATTCAACACGGGAAGAGAACCCGGCATACCGGTACAAACGGGACAGGTGTGAGAGTTTGGCGCGCCGCCAAATTCCGTAGAACAGGAACAAAAAATCTTCGTCTTTGTCGCCAGCTCTACATGTACTTCAAGTCCAATGACTGTTTCAAACTGTTTCATGCTCTCCCTCCATTCCTTATCGTTCTGTTACCGGGCAATGCCTGTACTCTCTTGTCTGTTCATAAGCATAGGCTGCGCGGAAAAGCTTCTTTTCTTCAAAACAATTACCAATCAGCTGCAGCCCAACCGGCAGCCCTTTCGAATCCACCCCGCATGGGAGCGAAATCCCCGGAAGTCCGGCCAGATTGACCGATATGGTATAGATATCTCCCAGATACATCTTGATCGGGTCACTTAAACTTTCTCCCAGGCGCGGCGCCGTTGTCGGCGCAGCCGGTCCCAGAATAATATCATACTTTGAAAACGCCTGATCGAATGCCTGTTTGATCAACGCCTTCGTCCGCAGCGCTTTTAAATAATATGCATCGTAATAGCCGGAACTTAACACAAACGATCCTAACATGATACGGCGTTTTACCTCTGCGCCGAATCCTTCCGAACGCGTCTTTTTATACATATTGTGGAGACCGTTATATTCTTTTGTCCTGTATCCGTATTTGACGCCGTCAAACCTTGCCAGATTCGAGCTTGCCTCTGCGCAGGCAATCACATAATATGCCGGGATCGCATATTCTGTCAGGCTCAGATCAAACTCCTCCACAACCGCGCCCTTTTTCTCAAGCTCTTTTGCCGCCGCCATGACGGCCTCCTGTACTTCGCCGTCCAGCCCCTCGCCAAAATAATCCCTTGGGATGCCGATTCGCATCCCCTTTACATCATCCACCAAAGCAGATGTAAAATCATAATCCTCCCGTTGGATGGAAGTAGAATCCTTCCTGTCATGGGAGGCAATGCATTCCAATACTGCCGCACAGTCCGTGACATCCTTTGCCACCGGTCCAATCTGATCCAGAGAAGAGCCGTATGCAATGAGCCCATAGCGGGAAACCGTTCCATAGGTCGGCTTCATCCCGGTCACGCCGCAGAAAGAACTCGGCTGCCGGATGGAACCACCGGTATCTGAACCAAGTGCGAAAGAGCACTCTTCCGCCGCCACCGCAGCGCAGGAGCCGCCGGAAGAACCACCCGGGACAAAATCCGTATTCCACGGATTTCTGGTCACGCCAAATGCAGAAGTCTCTGTCGTACTCCCCATCGCAAACTCATCCATATTTGTCTTTCCAATGATCACAGCGCCGGCGTTCTCTAAATTGACTACCGCCTCCGCCGTATAGGTCGGGACAAAATTTTCTAAAATCTTTGAACTGCATGTAGTGAGCATCCCTTCCGTGCAGAGATTGTCCTTGACGGCTACCGGCACTCCGGCAAGAATACCAGTATATTTTCCCTCTGCAATCCCTTTCTGCACCTGCGCCGCACGCTCCAGCACGCGCTCCTCATCTACTGTGACAAAACTGTGTATCTGCTCTTCCCGTTTAGAAACCGCCTCTAACGCTTCCTTTGCCGCCTCTGCCGCAGACACTTCTTTT
This sequence comes from uncultured Lachnospiraceae bacterium, assembly GCA_947589455.1. Lineage (GTDB taxonomy): Bacteria > Bacillota > Clostridia > Lachnospirales > Lachnospiraceae > Butyribacter. The sequence goes on from CANQCD010000051.1 coordinate 15,555, forward strand.
GCTTTTATCTTTTCTCCCAGCGCAACCGCTGTCAAACTCATTAAGGACATGATCCGTCTCCTCCTTTTAAACTACCGCACTGCGAAAGCACGGCATCCTGATACGCCAAACCTGATCATATCGTCTTTGGCACCACAAAGCTGTCTTCCCTGCGCTCCGGCGCATTGGCAAGCGTTGTCTCCCTTCCGTCCACTTCCGAAGCGACGTCCTCGCGGAATACATTATGCACCGGAAATACATGGGACATCGGCTCTACGCCGGAAGTATCCAGCTCGTTGAGCTTGTCAATATAATCAAGCATTTCGCCCATATCTTTTTTGGCCTGTTCT
>CANQCD010000052.1 GCA_947589455.1 uncultured Lachnospiraceae bacterium
GGCACTTTGCCCTCACCCTCGCCAAACTCCACTTTTACGTTGATTACGCTGTCGGGTTTTTTGTGGGAAAGCATTACCACCGTCTCCACATGCACCGTCCCCGGAAACATATCCACATTGCTCATCCTCTCAAGTACATATCCATATTCCAGAAACATTTCCAAATCCCTGGCGAGGCTTGTCGGTTTACAAGATATATACACGATATGTTCCACGCCAAACTCCAATATCCTCTTTAATGCTTTTGGGTGAACCCCATCCCTTGGCGGATCCAGGATGATCACATCCGGCTTATCCTCTATTTCACCAAGAACCTTTAACACATCCCCTGCAACAAATTCACAATTCGACAGGCCATTCACCTTTGCGTTTGCCTCTGCCGCCAGAACCGCCTCCGGGACAATCTCAACTCCAACCACTTTTTTGACCACTGGCGCAAGCATCTGCGCGATCGTTCCGGTTCCGCTATAGAGATCGAAAACCGTCTTATCTTTCCAGTCATCAGTCTGCAGCGTCTCATCCGATCCCATCATATTCAAGACATAATCTCTTGCACGCTGATAAAGCGTCTCCGCCCCTTTGGTATTTGTCTGAAAAAAAGAAAACAACGAAATCCTAAATTGCAATCCGAGAAGTTTTTCTGTAAAATAATCTGTCCCATAAAGGATTTCTGTGCGGTCGCTTTGTACGACATCACCGAGACTATCATTGATAACCAGCAGAAATCCGGCAAGCTTTCCCTCAATGGGCAATTTAACAAGTCCCTCTGTCAAATCACTCCAATCATATATCTTCTGGGAAGATACGACAAGGGCGGCTAATAACTCGCCGGTAGAAGAAGCCCTCCGGACAACCAGGTGGCGCAGTATCCCCACATGCTCTTTTTTTCGGTAATAAGGGATTTCCTTTTCCCTGCAGTAATCTCTCACAAAAGAAAGGATTTTTGTGACATCAGGATGTACAATCCTGCAACAGCCGGCGTCAATGATATCATGAAAGCTCCCTTTTTTATGTAATCCCAGCGTCAAAGATCCATCCTTAACCTCATCGCCAAAAGAAAATTCCATTTTATTTCGATAACCTTCTATTTCCGGGCTTGGCAAAATCCCATCATACTGATACTGTCCAATATTTTCAACAGAATCAATCAGTTTTAAGACCTGTTTCTTTTTTAACGCAAGCTGTTCTTGATAAGGGATGCTCAGATAGTTACACCCACCACATGTACCAAATTTAGGACATATCGGTTCTGCTGTTTCAATCGGTGAAGCTTCCAAAACAGAAAGCAATTTTCCCTCCCATTTTCCCTTTCTTCTTTTTTTTGCCACAAAAGAAACTTTCTGCCCAGCAATTCCTCCTTTAACCGCAACACATATTTCCCTGCTTTCTCCCTGCTCGTTTTGCTCTGTTATCGGAATCATTGCTTTATTTGGAAAATCTACCTCTTGTATAATGCCTTCACAAATCTGTCCCTTTTTCATGCTGTCCTCCGTTCCCTTTTTTCTTTCGTCCTGCACGGCATTGCGCTGACAGGAAAATCCCTCCCGCCGCCATCTAACGTTTTGCAATATTGCCAAGAACAGTCAGCTTGCTTGCAAATTCTTTGACACTGGCGAGTGCATTGCCCATTCCCGGTGAATTAATATTTCCTTCAACTTCTACAAAAAAACGATATTCCCAGGTGCGGTTTTCGATTGGGCGCGATTCTATTTTTGTTAAATTCAAATCATTGTAATAAAAGTTTGCAAGCATATTATATAATGCGCCCGCCTGATGCTTTATCTCAAAACAAAGGCAGAGCTTATTTGCATCAGAAAGAAAAATCTTCTGATTGGTAATAATAATAAAGCGGGTATAATTCTGGTTTTTATAATTGATTTCCGGTTGGATTACTTCAAGGCCAAATGCCTGTGCTGCACGGCGGCTGGCAATCGCTGCCTGTGTTTTATCCTGCTCTTCCGCTACTTTTTTTGCCGCTCCGGATGTGCTTGAAAAGCTTTTTGTCTCAATTTCCGGATGCTTGTCTAAAAACTCAGCGCACTGCAGCAGTCCCTGCGGATGGGAATAAATATGTTTGATATCATCCAGAGTGGCTCCCGGAAGTCCCATCAAATCCTGCTCTACCTTGACAACGTGCTCCGCCACAATCGTCACCTCATAATCTGTCAGCAGATCGTAAATATCCGTTATGCCGCCTGTCGAAGTATTTTCGATCGGAAGGACGCCATATTTTGCCTCGCCATTTGCCACTGTTTCCATCACTTCACGGAATGTCTGTCTGCTAAATGAAGTAATATTTTTTCCAAACACTTCATCCATTGCCTGCTCTGTAAATGCACCATGCTCCCCAAAACAGACAACTCTGGTATCTTCATCCACATCCAGAGTATCTACCTGCCGAAATGGAATTTCATCCAGCGCCGGCCCTAATACCTGATATTGATATTTTCTGCTGATTGACATAATCTGGCGGAATAAATCCTCTACGCCGGTTTTATTAAAATCATCCTCGACCATAGCGCGCAGCTTTGCGATTTTTTCCTCTTCCCTCTTCGGGTCAAAAACCTGTTTTCCCGTACTTCTTTTGTATGCCGCAACATCTGTTGCCACACGCATACGTTCCCGAAACAGATGCACGATCTGCTCATCAATCTCATCTATTTTCTTCCTGCTCTCTGATAAATCAACTATCATGTCTAATCTCCATTCCTGTAAAATATCCCTTAATCAATTATTTTAACATATACCATATTATTCTGACAACCACCAACCGCGCAATCAATCATACACAACGCGCAACCAATCATCCTTCCTATTCTGAAAACCACCAGCCACAGCCGGTCATTCCTCTATCTTTATTGTTTAAACAGAAAAAACCTCATAAGCAAACCCGAATGATCTCGTACAGTCGCTTAAAAGGTTTCTGTCTGTCAATATAGTATTGAATCTTTTTCACAAAAATCTCTGTGCCACACAGGTATTTGTGCCGCCAACTGAAAGGCGGCGGAATGGAGATTTTTATGAAAAAGCAAAATAGAAAGAATAATTCCTGCAATCCCTACGCACTTTTCAGTGTATATCCTGCCTTTGTAATAACTTTGTCAAATTCCTCCATCGCGATTTCCTGCTCCATCGTAACTTTAGCGCAGTTATTCTCCAAATCTACCGACGCCGTCACGCCATCCATCGCATTTAAAGCATCCTCGACATGCTTCTTACAATGTTCACACATCATCCCTTCAATCAATAACGTTTTTTCCATTTTTAATTTCCTTTCTGGCTCATCTGCCTGACCGGATTGTAGCTCCGGTTTGTCTGCTGTTTTCAGTTGCTCATTTTTATTTATTTCTACTTCTGCAATGTCCTTTCGGGACATTGCAGAAAGAGTTTCACCTGACCTTCCCTCTTCGCCGTCTTTCCGGGGCATTTCCGCAAGCCTCTCCTGCGTCTCTTCCCCTGCACCATTTCCCTGATCTTTTTTTCCTACCCGGAATCGGCGCAGGCGCAATGCATTACTCACAACACAGACGCTGCTAAGGCTCATTGCCGCTGCGGCGATCATCGGATTGAGCAGCACACCAAATCGGGGATAGAGCGCTCCGGCTGCCAACGGTATTCCAATGACATTATAGATAAATGCCCAGAACAGATTTTCTTTGATATTGCGGATCACATTCCGGCTCAGGCGGATAGCAGACGGTACATCAAACAATCTGCTTTTCATCAAAACAATATCCGCCGCATCAACTGCAATATCTGTTCCGGCTCCAATCGCAATACCGATATCGGCGCGCGTCAGCGCCGGCGCATCGTTGATTCCGTCTCCTACCATTGCTACCCTGCCTTGTTTTTGCAGGTTTCGGATCACGGTCTCTTTTCCATCCGGCAAAACTCCGGCAATCACTTCATCCACGCCAATCTGCGCACTGATTGCTTTTGCCGTCCTCTCATTATCTCCCGTCAGCATCACCACGCGGATATCCATATCCTGCAGTTCCCTTACCGCGCGCTGGCTGTCCTCTTTCACCACATCCGCTGCGGCGATCATTCCCAGCTGTTTTTTCCCACTGACAAAAAACAGCGCTGTCTTTCCCTGCTCTGCAAGGGTTTCTGCCTGCCTTTTTACCTCTTCTGTGATCGCAGCTTTTTTTTCAATAAAATTTAAATTTCCCCCGGCTAATTGTCTGCCGTTCCATACGCCGCATAAACCGTTGCCCGGAACGGAAGCAAACTGCGTGACTGCCGGTACATCGACCTGCCTTGCTTTTCCCAATGAGATCACAGCCTTTGCCAGAGGATGCTCGCTCTGCTGTTCCAAAGCATATGCTGCCTCTAGCAGCTCATTTTCAGTAACTCCCTCCGCCGGAAAGATATCTGTAACATGCGGCTCGCCCTCGGTGATGGTACCTGTCTTATCCAATGCCACTATCCTTGTCTTCCCCGCTTCTTCCAGGGACAGGGCTGTCTTAAACAAAATCCCATTTTTCGCACCCATTCCATTTCCAACCATGATCGCAACTGGCGTTGCCAGCCCCAGCGCACAGGGACAGCTGATGACAAGCACGGAAATCCCCCTCGCCAGGGCAAAACCGGCTTCCTGTCCGGCAAGCATCCAGATTAGGGCAGTTGCCACGGCAATCACAATCACTACCGGCACAAAAACACCGGAAACCTTATCGGCAATCTTTGCGATCGGCGCCTTTGTCGCAGCTGCATCGCTCACCATCCGGATAATTTGGGACAGCGTCGTATCCTCTCCCACGCGCACCGCCTCACATTTCAGGAAACCGGATTGATTTGTTGTTGCCGCTGAAACCATGTCTCCGGCTGCCTTATCCACCGGAATGCTCTCTCCAGTCAGAGCCGCCTCATTGACCGCACTGCTCCCCTCTACCACCTTTCCATCCACCGGAATATTCTCACCGGGACGCACCACAAAAAGATCTCCTATTTGCACCTGACTGATATCTACAATAATTTCCTCCCCGCCGCGCAGTACCACAGCGGTTTTTGGCGCAAGACGCATCAATCCTTTTAATGCATCTGTCGTCTTGCCTTTCGAATGCGCCTCTAACATTTTTCCCAGAGTAACCAGCGTCAGGATCATTGCGGCAGACTCAAAATAAAATTCATGCATCCAGCTCATCGCCCTGTGCATATCCATTTTCATCCATGCATCTGACATCGCAAACAATGCATATACGCTATATCCATAGGAAGCGCCCGCACCAAGCGCTACGAGCGTATCCATATTAGGAGAACGGTGTATCACGCCTTTCCAGCCATTGACAAAAAATTTCTGATTGATCACCATGATCGCCGTAGTCGCCAAAAGCTGAAATAATCCATGGGCAAAATAATCGTCGCTGACTGCCGCCGGCAATGGCCACCCCCACATCATATGTCCCATTGAAAGATACAGCAGCGGAACCAACAGGCACAAAGAAGCGATCAGCCTCCGTTTCATTGCCGGAGTTTCCCGGTCCTTAAGCATGTCGTCATATTTCTCCGCCCCACTAGAGCTTTCTGTGCCACGCTCTTTTTTCTCCGCTCCATAACCTGCATTGCGCACAGCTGCAATGATTTCAGATGGCGCCGCAGTCCCTTCAACGCCCATTGAATTTGTCAGCAGACTGACAGAACATGAAGTCACGCCCTCCACACTGGAAACTGCCTTTTCTACTCTGGCGCTGCAGGCGGCGCATGACATCCCGGTTACAATATACTGTTCCATACCCTCACTTCTTTCTTTTTTTATTCGCAGTATCCTGTCTGCTACTTCATCAGCTTTTGCAATAGTATAACCAATTCATCAATAATCTCATCATTTCCCTGACGGATATTGTCAGCCACACAGGTTTTTATATGGTTGGACAGTAAAACACGGTTAAAGCTGTTTAACGCAGCGCTGACTGCAGATACCTGCACCAGAATGTCTGTACAGTAAGCATCCCTTTCTACCATTCCTTGCAGTCCCCGCACCTGGCCTTCAATGCGTTTTAACCGGTTCATTAAATCCTTATATTCCTTTTCATCCCGCTCTTTTGTCCTCGGACAAGAGCAGCAGCTGTCAGACTGTTCCAAACGTTATCACCTCCATGAAAATACCCCATAAGGGTATATATTACAATTCATAATATATACCCTTATGGGGTATTTGTCAACTACGATATATCAAAAACAATCCAACGCATACATCTTATTTCTTTGCAAAATTAATCCTCACAAACCTGTCCTGATACCGCTCCAGAGTCTCCCAGACTACAATCTCTCCTTTTTTTACCATATTCATATGAAAATTATCAATATGACAAAACCTCGCCCTCTTATAATAATGTTTTGCGATAGCGCGCATTCTCCAAGCAAAAGAATCTCCTACCAAAAGAAGCCTCTTACTGCTCTTATCTGATTTCTTCACTTTTGTTTGAAAAGTATAATTATCGCAATAATATTTGTGTTCACCATAAGAAAGAATACAGAGATCTCCATAATAATCATGTTTTTTAGTAAACTTTACAGAACTTATAGGAATCGATCTGCCGTCCGTAATATCCATAAGCTCCTGCACGCCAATAAACTGCCCCTGCCTGTTCCAGTGATTATCTGTTGGATAATACAATTCATACTTATTGCGGTATTTTAGCAAAGCCTTTTTGGGATAACAGACATCAAGCGCCGTATTCGCTTCCAAATAATCGTAAAGCTGATCATATCTTGTGTAAGTCGTTTTCCTTTTATAATTTTGGGGCATATATTGTGCATAGATACTCTCCTTGTTTGGCGCCAGCATCACAGCAAAGCTCGCTCCTCTGTCTTCTACCGCACGTTTTGCAGCCAGCATATTATCCCGCACCCTTTTTAAACCCTGGGCAGAATAATGATTTGTCCCCTGATAATCTGAAAGTGTACTTCCATCGCCAATGGCTTTATAAAAAAGCCAGCCATTCTTTCCTGTGATCACCTGTGTCGCCGTACTTGTCGTACCGTGGAACATCATCCCAGACAACACCGAAAGTACAGAAACACACAAAACCGTTGCCAAAATCCGCTTTTTACGCTGGATAAAAGCAAAAAAAACATTCATGATCCTGTTACCTCCCTGCAAGATTAACAATCGAAAGTCTATCCTGATACCACTCCACGCATTCCCATACTACCACTTCACCCTTTTTTACCATGCTCATATGGAAATCAAAATAGCGATACCATCGCACACTCTTATAAAAATTCTCTGCCATAGGCGCCATGCACTGGCAAAAACTGTCTCCTACCAACAAAAGCCTTTTTTTGCTTTTCTCTTTCTTCTTTACTTTTGTAACCAGCTTATGATGATCAGATGTGCGCGTACTGCTTAAATTTCCCCGAAACTGGCTAATGACCTTAAATTTTTTCCCCTGAATAGAAGATTTTTTTCCATCCGTGATATCTAAAAGTTCCTGCGTGCCAATATACTGCCCCAAACGATTCCAATGGGAATCCGTAGGATAATACAACGTTTGGCGTCCACTATATCGGTCACGCTGCTTTAACAGCTCTTTCTTGGGATAGCAGACATCCACATTCGTATTTGCCTCCAGATAATCATAGAGCTGGTCATACCTGTTGTAAGTACTTTTTCTTACAATGCTTTTCGGCATCAGATTAGAATAAATGACCTCTTTATTCGGAACCAGAAGGAGAACAAATTCAGCACCCTTTTTCTCTACTGCTTTCTTCGCCCTCAAAATATTATCTGTTACCCGTTTCAGCCCCGCCCGAGAATAGTGTCGGTTTCCCAAATAATCATACACATTGGAGCCTCCCGCAGCTGACCAATAAAAAATCATCCCATTTTTTCCCTGCAGAGTATGTCTTGATGCCAATGCAGTTTTCCCATTCGGCAATATACTAGTCATCAGGCAGAACAATAGCAACGGAAGTATAATTCCCCTAAATCTTTTAAACAATCTCATTTTTTCACCCTCTCTCTTCTATTTCACTGTTACAGATACTTTATCATAAACACCATTTGGTGCCATCACAAAAACTACAGCTGTTCCTTTGCCTTTTGCAGTAATACATCCGCTTCCATCTACCGCCGCCACAGAAGAATCTGTAGAATAATAATGCAGCTTTGGTCTTCCATAAATTACCCCACCGCCCTTTATCCAGAGCCTACACCGTACAGAATGCATCTGCTTCTTATAGAGTGTCACACCTCCCCTCTTTGCATGAATCTTAGCCACGTTCATAAAATGTGTTCCACCTGTGATAATTGTCAACGGAAGGGACTTTCCCATATAAATATTTTTTCCAGCGCTTTTTTCATCCTGTTGTCCCTTCCATGCATAATATAACTCAATAAAAAATTTATATTTTTTCTTTTGATTCAACCCTTTTACAGTATAAGAATTGCCTTTTACCTTTTTTAGGAGCTTATCTTTTCCTTTTTCATTTTTTTGATATACATAGTATATAAAATTCCCGCCAGGCTTTTTCCAGGTAATCTTTACTTTAGAAGCGCTAAGCCTTTTAGCTCCTATCAGTATTTTTCCAGAGTCCTTTATCTCTGCAACCTCGCTCTTTTTTTCAGCAATAAGTTCTCCCTTTGTCTCCGCCTCTTCTTCTGTCTCCTGCACTTCTTCTTCGCCTGACACAGAAACCCTTCCATTGCCAGACAAAAGGAACAAAAAGCCTACAAACAGCAAAAAACAGAACATTTTTCCCAACACCTTCATTTTCCGCATCTTTTTCTCATTCCACATAATATTATAATTCCTTTCCTCTTTTAAATGCTAATAGGCAATTGCAAAACGATTAAAAAACTGTAATATATTACACATACCGTAAATTAAAGTTTTGCAAACGTCTATCTAAAACTAATCCAGTGAGATCAAATCTCCAAACACATCATCATCTTTTTTCGAATCCTTTCCATCACCCCCATCATCATAACCTGAATAAATTGCCTCTAGTCGCTTTCTGTCAACCTGCAATGATTTCAAATGAGTATCTCTTCTAAATTTTTCGGTATTAAAAAGGACTAACACATCTGTAATTTCCGGATATTCCTGAAAAATAGCGGCAATCCCAATCTTTCGATATCGACAGTCAACCATAATGATTTTTTCATAACATCCCGCCAAAAACGGGACAAAACAATTAGCAAATGAATCCTTGACAATCAGTAATGTCTTTCCGTTATCCACGCCGGTATTTATCTCAATCTTTCCGGTATTTTGTGCTAAAAAGAGCTGATACCTGTCAAAACCTTTTTCTGCAGCATCCCTAAAATAAAAGGAATCTGAGCGAAGTTCTCCGCTATTTTCATCAATTTCTATCTCTTTTTCATCGTCTGACCTGCGAAAGATCGTTATCTCGTCCGGCTTGACATAAACATGTGCTTTGTTATACGTAGTTCCAAAAAAATCTTCATATATTGTTTCTCGTTTATATTCTGAAAGATTTGGAGCTTTTTCACCACACATTTTTCTGTATGCCGCAAAACCGTAATAAGCGCCAAGGGTAGTCCAATGATGATCTGTACGATAAAAAATATACTCATCCTCATGAGGCTCAAGCACATCCAAAAGACACTTAAACCGGACTTTGGAATTGAAACGCTTCTTTACCTCTTTTACTACGTCCGCACTACTATACTCATTAGCAAATGCTGGCATTTTTTTCTTCAAAACCTCCACCTTTGACGGTACAAACAAGCAAGAAACATGAGAGGTTCCATATACATCTGCACAGGCATTTAAAAATCCTGCCAGAAGCTTTTCATTTGCTTTTTCCTGCACTGGGTCAAAATCATCATCGGAATATTTTTCAATGAGATATCCATCCCGTCCAAGGTAGACTCCATTAACTTCTTTTTTCCCTAAAGCACGTTGCATCTCTGCATAAATACTAACCCAGGTATCTCTCAGAAAAATCTGATCAGAAAGATATGTCTCATATTTTTTCTGATAATCGCCAGACAGAATCGACTTTCCTGTCAGCTTCGGTTCTGTTGCAAGAACCCTGTTTTCCAAATCTGAAAATTCGCGTACAGGCGATACCAGCGACCAGAACACTGCTCCGCCAAACATACACAAAAATAAACCTACAAAAATTATTCTCATTCTCTTCATATATAAAACCTGCTAAAATCTAAAATATAAAAATGGATTGTACGATGAATTAACCAGACACGCCAAACTTGCCACAAAAACAAAAACAATAAACAACATAGCGGCTATCTCCCCACGCACCGTATTCATCAAAAATATTTTTCTGCAAAATTTTTTAGGAATCTCCGTAGCCCCCAGTACCGCAACGAGCAGTATGAACGCATAATCGCTAAAAAGGTATACTCCCCTTTCCTTGATCAAAGGTACATCCCCAACACAAAACATAGCTTTCATAAAACCGCTGCTGTCTGACAAATCCTGCCATGAAAAAATCACCCATCCAACAACCACAATAACCAAAGTATATACCCTGCCGAGAATTTGAGGCATATTCCAGTGCAGATGCTGAAAGAGAAACTTTTCTATAATCAGCAGGATTCCATAATAAACACCCCATAGGATAAAATTCCAGGCTGCTCCGTGCCACAATCCTGTGAGAAACCACACAACTGCTATATTAAAAATCTGTCTGACAAATCCGCACCTGTTTCCACCCAATGGAATATAGACGTACTCACGAAACCATGTTCCCAGCGATATATGCCATCTTCTCCAAAACTCCGTAATACTTTTCGACTCATAGGGATATGCAAAATTTTCTGGAAATTCAAAACCGAACATCTTGCCCAATCCAATCGCCATATCAGAGTATCCAGAAAAATCAAAATAAATCTGTAACGTAAAAGCAACTGCGCCAAGCCACGCCTCCATCACAGAAAGTGTACGAACATCTGCCGAAGCAATCACATTCCAGAGTTCCCCAATTTGATTGGCAAGTAAAACCTTTTTCCCAAGCCCTGTGATAAACCGAATAATACCGTCCGCAAACAGCTCTACATTTTCCTTTCTCCACGTAAGCTGTTTTTCCACTGTTTTGTATCGGATGATCGGTCCTGCGATTAATTGTGGAAAAAGAGCCACATAAGTGCCAAAAGTAATAATATTTTTTTGTACTTCCGCATCCCCTCTGTAAACATCAATCGTATAGGACATTGTCTGAAATGTATAAAAAGAAATTCCAATTGGCAACGCCAGATGAAGAAGTCCAATCTCCATATCCGTCCACTTATTTAACGTGGACAAGAAAAAATCCGCATACTTAAATGTACCCAAAAGACTGAGATTAACGATAGCTGACACGGCTACTCCTGCCTTTGCCATCCCCATTTTCCCTTTCTCCTTACAGTGACCTACCACCCTGCCAGCCGTATAATCAACCATTGTAGAAAACAGAATCAAGCAGACATATACCGGCTCTCCCCATGCGTAAAAAAACAGACTGGCGGCAAACAAAATAAAATTCCGCAGCCCTCCAGGAACAGCATAATAAAGAAGCAGCACTGCCGGTAGGAACCTTAACAAAAACAATAAACTGCTAAAAACCATTTCTTCTCCCTAAAGTTTTTTCTTTAATGCAATTTGTCCAGCCTCATTTTTCTTTTTTGATGACATTGAAATATACCATACATATTTCCCTTTTATTCCATATATTGCATTTTTCATAACATTCTGCTCAGTCTTTGAGTAATCCGTTTTAAAATACTCATTGTGCAGCCTCGACTCCTTATATTCCGCAAATGCCTTATAAATTTTCTTTGCATTAGATACCGTCTTTGCTTCTACTGCACAGATATTATAGACAGTCTTGTCATCTGCTACATAATAGATTGCACGCACCTTCTTGTCATGGCGGAATGAAATCGCATCAAAATCAGAAGGCGTACTTGTCTTAAACGTCAGCTTTTTGACATTTCCTGTTGCCTTCACTGCAGCCGCACATGCTGATTTTAAACGACCTGAGTTCTTTGCTTCTCCAACTTTTCCACCCATTCCTGCTACAGAGCTTATGAGTGCAAATACTAAAAATATCCCCAGTACTCTTACCCATCCCATCTTTTTTTTCGACATCATTGTTTAAAACTCCTTTCCTGCTTTCAATCAAATTTAGGCATTTACAAATTATTTCTTTCTTCTATGCCCAATGTGTAGATTGCACCATGCGATACACTACTTTAAATCGTTTCACAATTACCTATTAAAATCGAATTAGATAACCTGCAAAGTTTCCAGTTACTTTGTACCTATTATGACGATATCGCCGTAACCCATCCAATTGAGTACATAAAAATCCTCCACGTCAAAATCCAATGCATCGAAACACATTAATATTGTGAGCGTATCCGCGATACCAATATAACATATTGCAAATATAATCACAATGTTAATTTTCACAATATGTTAATATATTACTCCGCACAAGTCAACCAGGCAAACACCCCGGGACAAACGCATTTTTGCACGCATAAGCACAATTTAATATGGAATTACAGCCATGATACCGCTCCATTGCCACCCAGACAGATCTCCTGCACGCCTCTCCACATCCCTGCCGCTAATCCAGGATTTTTCCCACCAGCCACACGCCGCAGCAAAAGCACACCACTCTCCAGATCAATTTACATACCCAGCCGAGTATATAAAACGGAAACATACATAAATACCACATCAATTTAAACATCTTTCTCATCCACCTTTCCATCATTCTTTTCTTTCCGTCACTGTGAAACGTTCCCTTCGTCTAATCCAATCTCCTCATAATCCTCCGGTGTAAACCGGTGATAGATAATATGGCAGCCCTCATCCGTCAGGCAGTATCGGTAATCATCCGGCGTTCCATCCTCAAAATAAACCAGATAATCAAACTCCCCATGCGTCATCTTTTCGACATGGACATGATCAGAATGCTTATGGAACAATGCAAGCATATCCTCCATAGTACAGCCATGCCTTCCCACGGTTTCTATAAAATCACAGATAAATTCTTCCGGCTGCAGATGGTCATGGACATAATCCACTCCTTCCGGCGGGATGGCGAGGCAGAACCGTTCCCCCTCATTTGACACCTCGATCACACCCAGTCTGTCCCTGACAAACTCCAGAAACTCCGGCATCGCCTCGTATATCTGTGGGACAGAATGCGCCCCGTCAAAGAAATGAGCAAGCGAAGGCAGAGGATAATACAGCCTTACCACCTCACTGCGATAACCCAATTTAAGCTGTTCTTCCTTTATCACATCTACGATATGATTCTCGAATTTTTGATATTCCATATTCACTCCATTCCCAACAATCTATTCGCCTTGTCCGCTTTACAGTTCCCTGCATCATGTAACATTGTCGTAAACTCTCGAATCTGTGCGGCGCTTTTTTGCATCCCCCAGGACATGACGCATACTCCAGACGCCCCTGCGGCAACCGCCTCCAGCGCATTTTCCGGGGTAATCCCGCCGATGGCATAGACTGGTACAGAGGCTTTCCGGCAGATATCGCCCAACAGGGAAAGCCCTCTCGGCGGCGCTCCCTTCTTACAGTCGGTCGCAAAGACATGTCCATAAAAGACATATTCCGCCCCACACTGCTGTGCTTCCAAAAGCTGCTCCTCCGAGTGTACCGATACCCCCAGGCAAAAAGATTCTCCATCCGTTTCCTGCCGCCCGTCTGTATATTTTGCCGCACAATCCCTCTGCTCTGCCAGTTCCCGCGCCTTTGGTATGGAAAGATGCAGATAATTTGCCGAAAGCTTCTGCATTAATCCCACATGTCCATGCAACACCGGAACTGTATCATATCCGGCGCACACTGCCAGAAATTCCTTTGCCAAAGCTTCATATTCTGCCGGCGGCAAATCCTTTTCCCGCAATACGATCGCATCGGCCCCATTCGCCGCCAACGCCTCAATCTGCCTCCAAAAAGGCACGCTGCATAATTTCCGGTTAGTCACCGCAATCCATTTAAACATAAATATAATCACTCATTACAGGCTGAAGCCCCTGTGCCCCGATTGCCTGATAAACTTCCTCCACGCTTCTTCCGTCAGAGATCTCAAACTGAGCGTCTCCGACATTGCCATTCTCTTCAATATGTTCCCCGACTCCGACAGACACTCCCGCCGATATCTTTGTCGCAGCGATCTGGATCACATGATCCCGCACGCGCGCACACTCTCTCGTCGAAATCGTAATACTTGCATACGGCATAAAGATACGATACGCCATGATCACCTGTAAAAGCTGCGGCTCATGCACATCCCGCGGATTGATTTTTTCGTTATTGATGATCGGGCGCAGTCTCGGACAGGAAAAAGCAATTTCTGCATGAGGATATTTTCTCTGGAGCAGATATGCGTGATAGCCGGTGGCAAACGCATCCTTGCGGAAATCATCCAGCCCCAAAAGCGCTGCAAAACCAACGCCGCGCATCCCACCCCGCAGCGCCCTCTCCTGCGCGTTTAAGCGGTACGGAAATACCCTCTTATGCCCCGCTAAATGCAGCGTCTCATATTTTTCAGCATGATATGTCTCCTGAAATACCGTGACATAATCCGCCCCGCATTCGTGCAGATAGGCATACTCATCAGAATTCATCGGATACACCTCAAGCCCGATCACCTTAAAATATTTTCTGGCAATCTTACATGCCTCGCCAATATAATGGACGTCGGACATCTTACGGCTCTCTCCTGTCAAGATCAGGACTTCCTGCAGCCCAGTCTTTGCGATTGCCTGCATTTCTTTCTCTATCTCTTCTTCATTTAACCGGGCGCGCTTGATTTGATTATGACAGTTAAACCCACAATAAATGCAATAATTTTCACAATGATTTGCTATATAAAGCGGCGTAAACAAATAAACAGAATTGCCAAAGTGCTTCCTTGTCTCTTCCTGCGCCCGCTGCGCCATCTCTTCCAGGAACGGCATGCCGGCCGGGGACAGAAGCGCTCCAAAATCCTCCGGCGTACAGACATTCTTTGCAAGCGCAGCCTTCACATCCTGCGCCGTATACCGGTCATAATCATAAGCCTCCATCCTGGCGATCACCTGTTTTCCAATATCAGAATCTTCAAGCTGTTCCATCCCCGGCAGATACTCCATATAATCTGTCCGGTTTTTGGGATCGTGCTCCTTAATCTCATCCATCATTCCTATTACCTCTTTTCTTCGCATATATCCACTGTGACCTGTTTCCCGGCAAGTTCCCTCCCACACATATCGCAAAACGTTACCTTAAAAAACCGGTCAGTGGCGAAGAGGCGCTGCCCCCCTTTTTCATCACGCGTCCAAGTCCAGATAAATACGCCTTTCTCCCCGCTTCAATCGCAAGGCGAAACGCTTCCGCCATCTGTGGGATATCGCCCGCCGTTGCCACAGCAGTATTTGCCATAATTGCCGCCGCCCCCATCTCCATTGCCTCGCAGGCCTGGGATGGTGCCCCGATCCCGGCGTCAACGATCACCGGCAGATCGATCTCGTCAATCAGGATCTGGATAAATTCTTTTGTGCAAAGACCCCTGTTTGAGCCAATCGGCGCCCCCAGCGGCATAATACAGCTTGCGCCGGCGTCGCACAGATCTCTTGCGACATTCAGATCAGGATACATATATGGCATAACTACGAATCCTTCCTTCACAAGGATTTCCGTAGCGCGGATTGTCTCTTCATTATCCGGCAGGAGATACTTGCTGTCCCGCATGATCTCTATCTTAACGAAATCACCGCAGCCGACCTCTCTTGACAGCCGTGCAATGCGCACAGCCTCGTCTGCATTTCTCG
>CANQCD010000053.1 GCA_947589455.1 uncultured Lachnospiraceae bacterium
CTGTGCGCATAAATATTTTTACTTTATAGGAAACGAGAAGTTTCCTATAAAGTAATATAAGGGGAATGCACCAGGCATTCCCCAAAATTATGAATCATGTAAAAAGCGTTTCCTGTTAAGATCAAACGACCTTCTTTAACTCTTCTGTCAGCTTCGGAACAATCTTATTCAAGTCACCGACAATACCATAATCAGCGACATCAAAGATTGGTGCGGAACTGTCCTTGTTGATCGCAATGATGATATCAGACTCCTCCATACCTGCTGTATGCTGGATAGCGCCTGAAATACCAATCGCAAAATAGACGTTTGGACGAACCGTCTTTCCTGTCTGTCCTACCTGAAGCTCTTTCGGAAGCCATCCGCTGTCCACAACGGCGCGGGAACAGCTTACTGTACCGCCGATCACCTCTGCCAGATCCTCTAACAGCTTAAAGTTCTCCGGGCTTCCTACGCCACGACCGCCAGATACCAGGATTTTGGCATCCATAATATCTACTGTGTCAGAAAGGTCTTTCACAATATCAACAATCTCTACATACTTATCGTTCGGAGTAAATCCCGGATTGTACTCAATCACTTCAGCAGAAGCGCCGGCAACCGGATCAAGCTTCTGCATAACGCCCGGGCGCACAGTTGCCATCTGCGGACGGTGATCCGGACATGCGATCGTCGCGATCGTATTTCCGCCAAATGCAGGACGCGTCATCAAAAGCGGAATCGGATTGATCGGGAAATCGCCAATCTCAAGCACCGTACAGTCAGCTGTCAGTCCGGTAGCCACGCGTGCAGAAACGCGGGGACCTAAGTCTCTTCCGATCGCCGTAGCGCCTACCAGAACGATCTCCGGCTTGTACTCATTGATCACGGAAGAAAGCGCATGAGCATACGGCTCTGTCCTATATTCCTTTAATTCCGGATCATCGACAACGATCACCTTGTCTGCGCCGTACTCTGCCAACTTATCTGTAAGTCCCTTTACGCCGGAACCAATTAATACCGCTGTGACATCTGTGTTTAAGTCACCTGCAAGCTCTTTTGCTTTTCCAAGCAATTCAAAAGCAATACCGCTTAATTCATTGTCTACCTGCTGTGCAAAGACATAGACACCCTTATATTCTTCTAAACCCATTTTATTCACCACTTTTCCTTATATGATTAGATTACATGTTTCTCTTTTAATTTGCCCATGATGTAATTTACAGACTCATCAGGATCTAACTCTACCTTCTCGCCTGCTCCTTTGCGAACCTTGTCAGAAGCCTTTGCAATCTTGGTAGGAGAACCGCTCAGTCCCAAATTGGCATCATCAACATCTTTCAGGTCAGCCCTTCCCCATACGGTGATCTCTGCGTCATACGCATCAAAAATCCCGCCCGGGGTCATATAACGAGGCTCATTTAACTCAGAAAGAGCTGTGACCAGGCAAGGCATTTTTGCCTTTAACACATGGTATCTGTCATCATACTGACGCTGTACCACAACACAGTCTCCCTCGATCTTGATATCCTTTGCATAGGAAATAACTGGAATATCAAGGTGCTCTGAAATCTGAGGTCCAACCTGTGCGGTATCGCCATCAATCGCCTGACGTCCCGTAATAATCAAATCATAATCAAGATTTCTCAACGCTCCGGCAAGTGTTGTCGAGGTGGCCCATGTATCAGCGCCGCCAAGTACGCGGTCTGTCACAAGGATTCCCTTGTCAGCGCCCATCGCAATCGCCTCACGGAGCACTTCTTCTGCTTTGGGAAGTCCCATTGTAAGTACAGTAACTTCTGCACCAGTCTCATCCTTTATTCTAAGTGCTGCTTCCAAACCGGCCTTATCATCCGGGTTCATAATGGCAAGCATAGCACCTCTGTCCAAAGTACCATCCGGGTTGAATTTTACTCCACCCTTAGTATCCGGAACCTGTTTTACACATACTACTATTTTCACGGCTTTGTCACTCCTTGTCTTTATTTATTTTGCATACGCTTTTGTCAGCCTGTTTCCGGCTGCCAGCTTATTTCAGCAGAGCTCCTGAGATTACCATGCGCTGAACCTCGCTGGTTCCTTCATAGATCTCCGTGATCTTTGCATCGCGCATCATGCGCTCTACATCGTACTCTCTGATATAACCATACCCGCCATGCAGCTGTACCGCTTTTGTCGTCACTTCCATAGCAACCTCTGCGGCATATAATTTTGCCATGGCAGCCTCTACTGAGTAAGATACTTTGGCGCCCTCTGCAAATTCCTGTTTCTTCATGGCAGCCTTA
This sequence comes from uncultured Lachnospiraceae bacterium, assembly GCA_947589455.1. Classification (GTDB taxonomy): domain Bacteria; phylum Bacillota; class Clostridia; order Lachnospirales; family Lachnospiraceae; genus Butyribacter. The sequence goes on from CANQCD010000053.1 coordinate 2,265, forward strand.
TATACGAGATGCTTTGCAGCCTCAACCTTTGTCGCCATATCAGCTAACTGGAACTGCGTATTCTGCTGTGCAGAAATAGAACGTCCAAACTGCTTTCTCTCTTTGGTGTACTCGATCGTTCTCTCCAAAGCGCCCTCTGCGATACCGAGAGCCTGTGCAGCAATACCGATACGACCGCCATCCAGCGTATGCATGGCAATCGGAAAACCTCTTCCCTGTGGCCCTAACAATGCATCCTTCGGGATACGGCAGTCCTGGAAGATCAGCTCATAAGTAGAAGAACCGCGGATACCCATCTTCTTCTCCTTTGTACCAAATGAAAATCCAGGCGTTCCTTTCTCTACGATAAATGCAGAGAATTTCTTTACCTTTCTTCCCTTCTTCCCTTCAACGATATCTGTGTAAGCGATAACAATATAAACATCCGCTACTTCGCCGTTTGTGATGAAGCACTTTGAGCCGTTAAGCACCCATTCATCGCCATCTAAAACAGCCTTTGTCTGTACGCCCTGCGCGTCTGTGCCGGCGCCCGGCTCCGTCAGTCCGAAAGCGCCAATCTTCTTGCCGCTTGCCAGATCTGGAAGATATTTCTTTTTCTGCTCCTCTGTACCATATGTAAGGATTGGATCAGCGCAGAGAGAAGTATGTGCAGATACGATAACGCCTGTCGTACCGCAGACTTTGGAAAGTTCTTCTACGCACATGACATATGTCAAAATATCACATCCCTGTCCGCCATACTCTTTCGGAACCGGAATGCCCATGAAACCGTATTTTCCCATTTTCTTTACATTATCCATCGGAAAATGCTCTGTTTCGTCAACCTCTTGCGCCATAGGTTTAACTTCTGTCTCGGCGAAATCTTTAAAGAGCTGTCTCGCCATCTCATGCTTTTTACTTAATGTAAAATCCATGCCTTTCTTTACCACCTTTCATGTATTTGTATTGTCACGCAATACCTATTAAAAAATCTTATATTTCATTACTATCCGCAGCTGCTGTAAGCCGCGCCGGAAAAATCCGGGCCGCGCCCAAAGCAGCCGCTGTAAAACCGCCTTTCCAGGTTTTACTTAGAATAGTCATAAAAGCCCTTGCCTGTCTTTCTGCCAAGCTTGCCTGCACGGACCATTTTTCTGAGAAGTACGTGTGCGCGGTACTTGCTGTCGCCAGTCTCCTGATAAAGGACATCCATGATCGCAAGGCAGATATCAAGGCCGACTAAGTCTCCCAGTGCAAGAGGTCCTATCGGATGGTTTGCACCAAGCTGCATTGCCGTATCGATTCCCTCAACAGAAGCAACCCCATCTGCATAAATACCAACTGCTTCATTGATCATCGGAATCAAGATCCTGTTCACAACAAATCCCGGCGCTTCCTTTACTTCAACCGGCTCTTTGCCAATCTCTTTTGAAATTTCAATAACACGGTTTGTCACTTCATCTGTGGTATTTTCACCGCGGATCACCTCGATCAGCTTCATGACCGGAGCCGGATTAAAGAAATGCATACCGATCACCGGCCGGTTGATGCCTGCGCCGATTTCTGTCACAGAAAGAGAAGAAGTATTTGTTGCAAAAATGCAGTCGTCTTTCTTTACGATATCTTCTAACTCTTTAAATGTCTGCTTTTTGATATCCATCACTTCAAGAGCCGCCTCAACGATCAGGTCACAGTCTGTACAAATCTCTTTTGTCCCAGTCTTGATCTTTGCAAGGATGGCATCGGCTGCAGCCTGATCCATTTTCCCCTTGGCAACCCTCTTATCAAATCCTTTTGCGATTTTATTCTTGCCGTTTGCAGCAAACTCATCATTGATATCACACAGACAAACCTCATAGCCCTCTGTCTGTGCAAATGCCTGCGCAATACCAGAACCCATTGTACCAGCGCCAATAACTCCTACTATCATTTTTAACCTCATTTCTGTACTGCCTGTTTTGTATTTCAGACATACGGCGGGCAGTACGCTGCCGTATGTCTCCCAGATGCAGTAAACCGCATCCTGTTGCCTGCATTGCTGTTTTATTTATTCTGGAACGGAACCACCTTTAATTTCTTTTCCTTATCTTTCTCCAGGAAATTGCCCATTCCTGCTTTCTGATCCTCTGTCTCAAAACAGTCGCCAAAAAGCTTCTCTTCGATAACGATCGCCTCGTCCATATTTACCTGCAGCCCATCGTTGATTGCTTTCTTGCAGTTGCGCACTGCGATCGGAGCCTGCATTGCAATACCTTTTGCCATCTTCTGTGCCGCCGGAAGGAGCTCTTCCTGCGGATATACGGCATTGACAAGACCGATCCGATATGCCTCTTCCGCCTTGATATTCCTTGCAGTATAGATTAACTGCTTTGCCATTCCCGGGCTTACCAGGCGCGCCAGCCTCTGTGTGCCGCCAAAGCCAGGAGTGATCCCAAGACCGACTTCAGGCTGTCCAAATACGGCATTGTCTGAACAGATACGGATATCACAGCTCATGGAAATCTCACAGCCGCCGCCAAGCGCAAAACCGTTTACCGCAGCGATAACCGGAATCGGGAATGTCTCCAGCTTGCGGAACACATCATTCCCTTTCTTGCCAAACGCTTCGCCCTCCGCCTTTGTCAGAGTGCTCATCTCCCCGATGTCCGCGCCTGCAACAAAGGACTTCTGTCCTGCCCCTGTTAAGATCAGGCAGCGCACCGTCTCTAAATCGACCGCATCCAGCGTCTGATCCAGTTCGTCAAGCACCTGGCTGTTGAGTGCGTTGAGCGCTTTTTCTCTGTTGATGGTAATTGTGCCTACCGCACCGTCCACTTCATACAAAATGAAATCCATTGTGATTAGTCCTCCTTCTTCACGATTGTACTGCAGCCCATTCCGCCACCGATACAAAGTGTCGCAAGGCCTGTCTCACCTTTCTGCATCTGATGGAGAAGTGTTACAAGGATACGGCATCCAGAAGCTCCAACCGGATGTCCCAGTGCGATCGCACCGCCCTTTTTATTTACTTTGGACATATCGAATTTCAGATCTTTTGCAACAGCAACAGACTGTGCTGCAAATGCTTCATTGGCCTCGACAATATCAATATCGTCGATCGTAAGGCCTGTCTTTTCAAACAGCTTCTTTGTAGAGGCAACTGGTCCTACGCCCATGATAGACGGATCTACGCCGCCCAGTGCGCCGCCTACAAATGTCGCCATCGGCTTTACGCCTAACTCTTTTGCTTTTTCCTCGCTCATTACTACAACAGCGGCAGCGCCGTCATTGATACCGGAAGCATTTCCGGCGGTTACTACGCCGCCTTCTTTGCCTGAGCAGCATTTTAAGTTTGCAAGAGTCTCTTTTGTCGTTCCCGGACGAGGTCCCTCATCCTTGTCGAATACAGTGACGCCTTTCCTTGTCTTAACTTCAACCGGCACGATCTCCTCATCAAAACCGCCGTTATTCACAGCCGCTTCGCATTTCTGCTGGCTGCTTGCAGCGAACTCATCTAACTCTTCCCTCGTCAGCTTCCACTGTTCTGCTACATTCTCAGCCGTGATCATCATATGATACTGGTTAAATGCATCCCAGAGTGCATCATTTACCATCGTATCCACTAATTTGCCATTGTTCATACGGTATCCAAAACGTCCCTGCATCATAGCATAAGGAGCCATAGACATGTTTTCCATACCACCTGCCACAACAATATCTGCATCACCTGCCTCAATCATCTGTGCAGCCATGTTTACGCAGTTCAGACCGGAACCACAAACCACATTTACTGTCACCGCAGGAGTCTCAATCGGCAGACCTGCCTTGATGGAAGCCTGACGTGCAACGTTCTGTCCCAGTCCTGCCTGGATAACACAGCCCATATAGACATGGTCAACCTTGTCTTCCGGTACACCGGCTCTTTTGAGCGCCTCCTTGATCACAATAGAACCTAAAACAGGCGCTGGAGTTGTGCTTAATCCCCCGCCCATTTTGCCAATCGCAGTACGGCATGCACCTGCCAAAACTACTTTCTTTGCCATAATGTTACATCCTCCTTATTATGTTATATTAACATAAATCTGTCCGGGCATCACTTCCCATGCCTTTATATATGTATCCTGCGCTGTATGTTCCTGTCCGCATCCACTCTGGACATCAAGTGGAAAATCTCCAGGCCGTTTGCCTCTACTGCTTGTGTTTTCCTTATGATACCCAGAGCAGCCTGCACGCACAATACATAGAAAAAACAACAGACTTATGCTATAGTAATGCTCTACATTGCTAATCATATATCAAAATAGACAAATAAGCAAGGGCTTTTCAGCGAGACTTTGTGAAAAAAGTAGAAAAATTTGTCAATACGGCGCAGCCACCCTCTCTTCGTTTCTTGAAAAGAATGCCAAAACGTGGTATTTTATAAAAAGCAAAATATACTGTTGCGATACAGGACTGGGGGTTTGTGTGCGCACACCACAGGCGCCTTTCTCAAATATGTGTGCGGGAATGGAGAACACTATGGATTTTAAAACAATGTATGAGCAGAAAAAAACAACCGCCGAGGAAGCGGTCAAAGCAGTCAGAGACGGAGACTGGGTAGATTACGGGTGGTCCTGCGGCGTCCCGGTCGCCCTCGACGCCGCCATGGCAAAAAGGCTTCCTGAGCTGACCGGCGTTAATTTCCGCGGCGGTATCTTGATGTGGCAGCCGGAAATCTTCAAAATAGAGAATGCAAAGGATCACATGACATGGAATTCCTGGCATATGAGCGGGATCGAGCGCAAGGCGATCGCACAGGGATTCTCCTATTACGCGCCAATCCGTTATTCCGAGCTTCCAAGATACTACAGGGATTCTAAAACCCCGTCCCGCGTGGCAATGTTCCAGGTTGCGCCAATGGACGAACATGGTTTCTTTAATTTTGGTCCTAATGCTTCCCATATGGCAGCATTGTGCGAGCGGGCAGAAATCATCATAGTCGAGGTAAATAAAAATATGCCGCGCTGCCTTGGCGGTTTTGAAGAATCCATCCACATCAATGACGTTGCAATGATCGTGGAGGGGGAAAATCCAGAGATTGGCTGCATGGGTTCTGTCCCTGCCACAGAGATTGACCAGAAAGTTGCAAAATATATTGTAGACGAAATCCCTGACGGGGCCTGTCTGCAGCTTGGGATTGGCGGTATGCCAAACGCTGTTGGCTCCCTGATCGCAGAATCCGATCTAAAGGATCTTGGCGTACATACTGAAATGTATGTCGACGCTTTTGTAGATATTGCAAAAGCCGGGAAAATCACCGGGAAAAATAAACGCATTGACAAGGGACGCCAGGTGTATGCATTCGGAGCCGGAACGCAAAAGCTTTACGACTATCTGAACGAAAATCCGGAATGCATGAGCGCACCGGTAGATTACACAAACGATATCCGCCAGATCTCTGCACTGGACAACTTTATGTCGATCAACAATGCAGTTGATATCGACCTGTTCGGGCAGGTCAATGCAGAATCAGCCGGGATAAAGCATATCAGCGGCGCCGGCGGGCAGCTTGATTTTGTGCTTGGCGCATATCTCTCAAATGGCGGAAAATCCTTTATCTGCATGTCTTCTACCTTTACGCAGAAAGACGGCACTGTAAAATCCAGAATCCGCCCAACTCTGGCAGAAGGTTCGATCGTGACGGATACCCGCGCCAATATCCACTATTTTGTCACAGAATACGGCATCGTAAACCTGAAGGGATTATCCTCATGGCAGAAAGCAGAGTCTCTGATCTCTGTTGCCCATCCGGACTTCCGCGACGAATTGATCGCCGAGGCAGAAAAGATGAAAATCTGGAGACAGAGCAATAAAAGAGGATAAAAAGCGAGCTTTATCGGCGGTTCTGGCCGAAATGGCAGCTTCGGATGCGGAACTGATCTGACTAACCAAAAAAGGTTCTGGCAGCGGACCTTCTGCTGCCAGAACCTTTTAACACGAAGTGTTTCTTGCTAGGGCACCAGCGCAGGCGGTGCCCTTTTTTATGAGATAGGAAATTGCTCAAAATGTAGTGGGACGCATGGCACCAGCGCAGGCGGTGCCCTTTTTTACTCTGTATCTTCTTTATCGCTTTGTATCTGTTTTACCGCTTTGCGTCTGCCTTTTTCTGGAAACTGTCGTTTTTTATAAACGCTCATGTGTCCCTTCGCCGATCAACCCGGCATGGTCATGCGCTTCTACATGAAAAGTAAGCTTTCTGCCGTCAATCGCTGTCAGCTCGCTTTTGCATGTAATCTTTGCTCCGACCGGAGAAGCTGCGACATGGGACACCTGCATTCTCGTTCCGACCGTTCCCATGCCCTCCTCCAGATAAGGCGACACACTTTTATATGCGGTTTCTTCCATCAGGGCGACCATTGCCGGCGTTGCAAAGACAGACAATTCCCCGCTTCCCATCGCTTTTGCCGTCAACGCCTCTGTCACGGTGCATTCCCCGCTTCCCCTGATTCCTGTTTCCATCTTCTGCATCCTGCTGTCCCTTTCTGTTTTTGCATGACCATGTTCTATTATAATACGCCAGCCAGTCGCTATCGCTGCCCGCCTATTGCCGGCAGCCTCAATCTGTTACGGCACGCCAGCCGGCCGGTTTATCATTGATTTGCATCCTGCGCTTTCCGCCGGCATTGCCGGCGCGATCTAGCCGACGTCTTCGCCCGCGTTCATTTCTTCTAAAACAGCGCTGTCTACTTCCTCTTCCTCAAATTCCACAAACACATAATACCCCCTGGCATTATGGATCACTTTCCGGACAACGCCCTCCCTGCCCTGAAGCCTTTTGCTGACTTTATAGCAGCCGGACATTGCAACAGACGGTTCAATAATATAGCTGTAATTTAACGCTGTTTTTTTTTCGCTGACTGTCACCATGTCCCCTGTCTTTACCTGGCCGGGACGCTCCATTTTAAACTTGACAATACGCATATCGATCAACTTCTCCTGATAAATTCCGTATCACACCTTGGGCATAAAATAGCAATTTTACCTTTTCCCTTTGGCACACGGATCGCCTGCCTGCAGTTTGGGCACCGAAAGATCCGATGCGTTTTTCTCTGTGCTGCATTCTCCTTTTTCTTCAATATCACGCGTTTTATCTTGCCGCAATATTTCAGATAACGCTGGTTTTGTCTGGCGTATTTTTCATGATTTTTAGAAAACATGCGCACATAAGTATATATCAGCAAAAGCACAACGATCCCATGAAAGATATTTTTTACGAGGTAAGATGGGATAAAAAACGCAATCACCAATAAAACCAACGCCACAATAACTATGAAATTTCCAAACTGATCCCCGCCATAACGCCCCTGCATAAATCTGATAAACCGTTCACGCATATGCCTTTATCCTCTCAGTTTTTTCTATTTCTTTATTATATTATTTATATTATACCTTTCACCAAAAAAAACAATGTCTAACGCCCAATATTTTATTAAATAAATATAAAATTTACTCTTTTTCTTTATGGGGTGTCGGCAAAATCTCAAATGAATTTAATGGATAAATCCCGCTCTCCGACTCCTCATAAACAATCTGCAAAACATCTCCGACAGAAATTTTTATCAGCTGTTCATTTTCCTGGAACGGCTGCTTATAAACTGCGCCGTCCGACGATTTCAGATAGACAACCGTCCCATCTTCTGTCTGGATATACTGGATATCTTCTACCGTGATCTGCGCTTCCCCTGTCACCGCCTCTTCCGGCTCTTCTGTAATCTTTCCGCTGGAAGAAAGCATATTTTTATATTTTTCAAATACCGCAGTCTGGCTGTTAGCCGTAGCGACCATATTGTACTGTTCTACATTGACCATCGCATACATTTTCACAAGCCCCGCTGCGTCTTTTAATACCATAATATAAGTCGGCACGCCGCCCACATTGATCAGGCTGGGAAACGACGCCCGATAGCCCTTTTCCTGGACTTCCCCCTCAGCAGACGCCATCGCAGAGTGTTCCTCCGCTCCTGACACACTGTAATATTTCGCCTCGGAAGTGCGCTGGTTCACCAGGATAAAACCAATATTAGACTGGTCGCCGTTTACAGAAGTCACCCCGGTATAAACCCAGACGTCGTCCCCAATAATTTTATAGCCATAATCATCTGTTGTCACGCGGCATCCCGTCTGTCCAATCTTGCTGTTCCAGAACCCATCGCTAAGCGTCCCGTACCAGTCATATTTTCTGGTCAAAAGGTCGCCGGAATAGACAGAGTCTACCCAGGATGGGATTTCTTCCACCGGATAATATTGACATGCGCCGTCTACCGGATCGCATAAAATAGCACCTTCCACATCCATACCGCCAAAAAGCCCGATCCTTGCCGTGACCGTCGGACAGACATAATATGGGTCTCCGGCGTCGTCCACTTCAAAATGGTAGCCGGATATGATCTTTGTCGGATATTTCAACTGTACATGGCGCTGTAGGTTATCGTTCAGATATGCCGAAGGCACATATTTCATCCCCTGCTTCAGCGCAACATATTCTGCCTCTGATGTGACAGGATTTACTTTGACATAGCCCGGAACGCCTTTCTTTCTGTTATTAAACCACTTAAAAAAGCTCGCGTACTTTAAACTGGATACCTTCATCGGCACTTTGTCAATCGCGATCTGCGTATAATCGTCCTCCACCTCATACTGGCTGACGACATTGGACAAAGAACCGATTTTGCGGTTTCCAAAAATCCTCGCACTGTCTGTATCCATCAGCGCAATGTCCGTCACCTCAGAAGATTCCTGCATATCCTTGCTAAACTCATACTCCTTGACCTTTAACAGGGACGCATAGCTTTTCGCACGGAAAAAATCGCTGCCTGCCATCTCTCCCGCCAAAAACACCAAAACGACTAAAACAGCAAGGATCCAGAATGTCTTTGCCAGAAACGGCAGGCTTTTTAGCTCCTTAATATGGATATTATGATGTCTCTTTAACTTATCGGAAAGCTGGCGGACGGCACAGATCGCCCCGCACAAAATACATACAAACAGGGCGACGCCCCAGAACTGTTCCTCGTGGATATTGACTGCAGGGTATGTGATATAGTAATACCCTCCCAAAAATAAGATCAATAACAATGCCAGCAACAGATATATTTTCTTTTTCATTTTTTAAGCCTCCTTTGCCGCCTCTAACAGCTCTGTCTTCATCCGGTAATACTTCGGCGTCATATCCAGATAATGCTCATGAGGATTAGAAAACCTCTGTTCTTCCTCCCAGATCTCATCCCGGAGCTGTGATATGACATATTCCCTGATCTTTTTTGCCGGCGGCCTCTTTCCGACAAACTCCCCGCGGATAAATACCGGTTCTAACAGCTGTTTAAATGTACAATTCTTAAAACTTCTCTTTTTCCAAGGTTTCTTGGGATCGACTGCAGTGACTTCCGGACTGTTCCCAATCAGCTCATCCTGACATGCGATCAAATCTGCCACTGCCTTTCCCTGTTCATTATATACCCGATACAGCTTTTTAAAACCGGGATTTGTGATCTTTTCCACATTTTCCGAGATTTTGATGCGCGGTTCAAAAACAGCATTGCGCATCACTGCGGAAATCTTATATACCGCGCCAAACACCGGCTCTGATTTTGACGTGATCAGGCGCTCTCCCACGCCAAAGCTGTCAATGCACGCCCCCTGCGAGATCAGCGACTGGATGGTAAATTCATCCAGACTGTTTGACGCGACGATCATACAGTCGTTAAGCCCTGCGTTATCTAACATTTTCCTGGCTTTCTTTGACAGATAGGCCAGATCGCCGCTGTCTAAACGGATTCCCTTTAACCGTTTTCCCATCGGCTCTAAGACCTCCTTTGCCACCCGTATAGCGTTCGGGACGCCGCTTCGCAAAACATCATAAGTATCTACCAGAAGCACCGCCGCATCGGGATACATCGCCGCATATTTTGAAAAGGCAGTAAATTCATCCGGAAAATACATCACAAAACTGTGCGCCATCGTGCCGCTGACGGGGATGCCAAACATCTGTCCGGCAAGCACTGTAGCCGTAGAGTCCGCTCCGCCGATATAAGCCGCCCTGGCTCCATACACCGCCGCATCCATGTTGTGCGCCCTTCTTGCCCCAAAATCCGATACCAGCCTTCCCTGCGCCGCATTGCAGATCCTTCTTGTCTTAGTGGCGATCAGCGACTGGTGGTTTATTTCAAGTAAGATCGCCGTCTCGATCAACTGGGCGTCAATCACCGGCGCGATCACTGTCATAATAGGCTCTTCCGGATACATCACCGTCCCTTCGGCAAGCGCATAGATATCTCCCTGAAACTGAAAGTGCGCCAGATATTGTAAAAACTCCTCCGAAAACATATTCTGCCCGCGCAGATAAGCAATATCCTCTTCATCAAAATGAAGGTTTTCGATATATTCCACGATCTGCTCTAATCCGGCAAAAATCGAATATCCGCCCCCATCCGGATTACTGCGGTAAAAAACATCGAAAACTACTAATTCATCTTTAAATCCTACTTTCCCCTCCCGGAAATATCCATGGCTCATCGTCAGCTCATAAAAATCCATTACCATAGATAAATTTCTGGCATCCTGCTGCTTTTTCCCCAAAGTAAGCCCTCCGTTTCCTTAAAGTATAATCCAGAAAGCAAGTGGCAGTAGACGTTTTTCCCATCCTCTGTCCCTGCATAAAAAAATCCATCTCAAAACATGCTCCCATCTTATCATATCCGTGAAAAAAAAGAAAGTCATATAAAAACGACTTTCTTTTTATATATATTTCATATGGAAAAAAGAGCACGAGACGGGATTCGAACCCGCGACCCTCGCCTTGGCAAGGCGATACTCCACCACTGAGCCACTCGTGCAAAACATCCTCTGACCATATATCCGTTTGGTCAAGAACAATACATATAATACAGGATTTTTATTCCTGTGTCAAGAGTTTTTTGAAATTTTATTCAAATTTTTTATAGGATCGGAAATTGCAAGCTCTCCTTTAGGAGGGCTTTGAAATATAGTGGGGTACCAGCAAGACGCTGGTTTTGCCTTTTTTATGAGATCGGAAATTGCAATCCCTCCTTTAGGAGGGCTTTGAAATATAGTGGGGCGCATGGCACCAGCGCGCAGGCGGCGCCCTTTTTTCATACGCATTTTTCGGATTTTGCCATCCCCTTCGGCATCAGTGCAGGACAGCCTGCCGGCTGTCCGCACAAAAGAGAACACTATTTAAAATATTCTACGCCAGATGCAAAGAGATGCTGATCCTGGTTTCCATAAATATTAACCGCCACGCCGTCTCCGATACGCTCCGAATGCGCCATTTTGCCAAGCACGCGCCCATCCGGGCTTGTAATCCCCTCAATCGCAGCGTAAGAACCATTTGGATTAAAATCCTCATCCATTGTCGGGTTCCCCTGCAGATCCACATATCTTGTCGCCACCTGCCCATTTTGAAACAGAGATTTTATGACTGGCTCCGGCGCCACAAAACGTCCCTCCCCATGGGACGCAGGGATCACATAGACTCCGCCAAGTTCCGCTTTCATCAGCCAGGGCGACCGGTTGGTACACACCTTCGTATATACGGATTTCGATATATGCCTTCCAATCCTGTTCGTCGTCAGCGTCGGCGCATCTTCCGCCTGCGGCCTGATCTCGCCATATGGAACAAGCCCCAACTTGATCAGCGCCTGGAAACCGTTACAAATCCCCAACGCCAGTCCATCCCGCTGTTCTAAAAGTTCCTGTACCGCATCCATGATCTTTGGATTGCGGAAAACAGAAGCGATAAATTTTGCAGAACCATCCGGCTCATCCCCCGCGCTAAAACCGCCGGAGAACATCAGGATCTGCGCCCTCCTGACAGCCTGTTCAAAAGCATCTACCGATTCTACGATCTGACTTTCTGTCATATTTTTAAAGACAACGGTCTCCACATCTGCCCCGGCAAGTTCAAATTGCTTTCCGGTATCGTATTCACAGTTTGTCCCCGGAAAGACAGGAAGAAACACTTTCGGCCTCGCGATTTTATTTTTTGCGGCATATACCGTCTTTGCGTCAAAAAGCGTGTCATCCAGCTTTTTTTGCTCCACGCCGGAACGGGTTGGAAATACCTTTTCTAACGTCTTTGTCCAGCTCTCCAGCGCCTCATCCATCGAAACCGTCATCCCGCCGCAGACAAACTCTTCTCTGTCCGTCACAACGCCAATCTTAGTATATTCTGCGGAAATCCGGGACAGACAGCCCGCAGGGATCTCTGCGATCACAGAGCCATACTCTTTTGCAAACAGCGCCTCGCCTGCCAGAGACTCCTCCAGCGTAACGCCAAGCCTGTTTCCGAACGCCATTTTGCTGACAGCCTCACAGATGCCGCCAAACCCAATCGCATACGCAGATACCAGCACTCGATCCCGCGCCATCTCGTGCAGCTTCCCATACAATTCCATCATCTGCCCGTAATCCGGCAGAGAATAACGATCCTTCTTGATATCAAATTTTACTAATATATTGCCTGCATTCTTTAATTCCGGCGTCACAACATCTTTTCCGTCTGCAATGTCCACAGCAAAAGAACAGAGTGTCGGCGGCACGTCAATCTTATCAAATGTACCGGACATGCTGTCCTTGCCCCCGATTGACGCAAGCCCTAACTTCATCTGCGCATCATATGCGCCAAGCAGTGCGGCAAGCGGCTCTCCCCAACGCTTCGGGTCATCGCCGAGGCGGCGGAAATATTCCTGGAATGTGAAACGGATCCTGCGGTAATCACCGCCGGCCGCCACGATTTTTGCCACGGAAGAAACCACCGCATAGACGGCGCCGTGATACGGGCTCCAGCTTGTAAGATATGGATCCATTCCATAACTCATCATTGTGACGGTATCGCACGCCCCGGACAGTACCGGAAGCTTCGAGATCATTGTCTGCGTCTCTGTCATCTGCGTTTTACCGCCGTACGGCATCGTCACGGCAGCGGCGCCAATG
>CANQCD010000054.1 GCA_947589455.1 uncultured Lachnospiraceae bacterium
TTTTTTGTCATAATGGTTCTCCTTTTCTTTTATTGATGTCATATTTTCTTTTCGGTGATTGGAAAGAAATTGGGAGCGGACGAAGCCGCTTTACTGCTGACAAAAAAAGGATAGCGGTTTTTTATGTCAAAAATGTATAAAAATGGGGCAAAAATGTAATTTTTCTGTGACAAAATTGTGTCTGCAGAGCTTTCTCAGATGGAAAAAAGGGCGCCGCCGCACCAGCAGCAGAACCCTTTTGGCAGACCGGAAACCGTTTCGGATTTTCCGAAAAATGGATTTAACGGTTTCCGTACATTTTTTCGTAGTAATTGGCATATTCGCCGGATATGATATTTTCCCACCACTCGCGGTTTTCCAGATACCAGTCGATCGTCTTTTTGATGCCCTGTTCAAACGGCGTTGCCGGAAGCCAGCCAAGTTCCTTGTGGATTTTTGACGGATCGATTGCATAGCGCATGTCATGTCCCGGACGGTCTGTGACATAAGTGATCAAATCTTCTGATTTGCCAAGCTGGGCAAGCACGGTTTTTACAACTTCCAGATTTGTCTTTTCATTGTGGCCGCCGATGTTGTAAACCTCGCCCGGCGTTCCCTTGCGGATGATCAGGTCGATGGCAATGCAGTGGTCTTCGACATAGAGCCAGTCGCGCACGTTCTCGCCCTTGCCGTATACCGGGAGTTCTTTGTCGTTTAATGCGTTGGCGATCATCAGTGGAATCAGCTTCTCCGGGAAATGATACGGCCCATAGTTATTGGAACAGCGGGAAATCGTGCAGGGAAGCTTGTAAGTCCTTGCATATGCCTGTACCAGCAAATCTGCAGAAGCCTTGGAAGCAGAATAGGGGCTGGATGTATGGATTGGCGTTTCTTCGGTAAAGAATAGATCGGGACGGTCTAACGGAAGGTCGCCATATACCTCGTCGGTCGATACCTGATGGTAGCGTTTGATGCCATATTTCCTGCAGGCGTCAAGCATAACGCTGGTTCCGATGATATTTGTCCTGAGGAAAACCTCCGGGTCAGTGATTGAGCGGTCGACATGGCTTTCAGCGGCAAAATTGACCACGATATCCGGCGCCTCTTCCTCAAAAATCTTGTAAATGGCGTCCCTGTCGGCAATATCCGCCCTGATAAAACGGAAATTTGGCTTTTCCATGATCGGGGCAAGCGTCTCCATATTGCCCGCATAAGTCAGTTTATCAATACATATGATGGTGTCTTCCGGGTATTTCCCTGTCATATAATGGCAAAAGTTTCCGCCGATAAAACCGGCGCCCCCTGTTACAATAATATTCATCTCATCCTCCATTTCTGCATAGCGGGCATGTCCCGCGTCTGCTCACTGTGTTTCTGTGTTGTATCGCTGTGCCAGAAAAGAAAAATTTAGTAGAGGATTTTTCCTTCGGCTACCTGTTTTAAGTGTTTTCCATACATGGATTTTCCATACTGGTCTGCAGATTCCATCAACTGCTCTCTGCTGATCCAGCCGTTTTTAAAAGCGATTTCCTCTACTGCGGAAATTTTGATGCCCTGTCTGTTCTCGATTACCTTGACAAACTCTGTTGCATCTGCGAGGGCGTCCATGGTACCGGTGTCCAGCCACGCATAGCCGCGGCCGAGGGTGATCACGTCTAAACTGCCCTCTTCCAGATAAAGTCTATTTAAATCTGTGATCTCAAGTTCGCCTCTGGCAGACGGTTTTACTTTTTTGGCCATTTCTACGACACGGTTGTCATAGAAATATAATCCGGTCACGCAGTAGTTTGATTTTGGATTGGCTGGCTTTTCTTCGATGGAAATGGCTTTGCCGTTCTGGTCAAACTCTACAATGCCAAAGCGTTCCGGATCGTCGACATAGTAGCCGAATACCGTTGCGCCGTGGTTTTTCGAGGCGGCATTTTTCAGATGTTTGGAAAGGCCGCTTCCATAAAAGATATTGTCCCCGAGAACCATGGCGCAGGAATCGCCGCCGATAAATTCTTCTCCGATCAGGAAAGCCTGGGCAAGTCCGTCCGGCGACGGCTGTTCTTTATATTGCAGGCGGATGCCGAATTTGCTTCCATCGCCTAAAAGACGCTCAAAATTTGGAAGGTCAACCGGTGTGGAGATGATCAGGATATCCCGGATACCTGCCAGCATCAAGGTAGACAGCGGATAATAGATCATGGGTTTGTCATAGACAGGCAGAAGCTGTTTTGACGTCACCATTGTCAACGGGTATAATCGTGTGCCGGAACCGCCGGCGAGGATGATCCCTTTCATAATGTTCCTCCTAAATTCAAAAATTCAAATAGATAGACCCTGTTTTCCGTCAGGGTTACAGTATACGTTTTTCTATTTGCGCCAGGCAGCAGACGATAGATCAGCAAAAATGTTGCCGGCACTCGCTATAGTATAGCATAGAAAATCTGTTTTTTGCAAGTAATTCGACAGGTTTTCCACATGCCGCACAGGCAGGTCGTTTGCCGCCCACTGTCAATTCGTATATTGTATGATAGTAAATATGTTCAGGATATGGTATAATAGGTTCCAGAATCCGCCTGTTACACAGGCGCCGTGCTGACGCACTATTTGATTCTGTCACTGCCATGTCAGGTAAAATCAAATGCTCACTGCGTTCGCGCTTGATTTTCTGCTGACATGGAAATAGGTTCCAGAATCCGCCTGTTACACAGGCGCCGTGCTGACGCACTATTTGATTCTGTCACTACCATGTCAGGTAAAATCAAATGCTCACTGCGTTCGCGCTTGATTTTCTGCTGACATGGTACAGTATAAACAGAAAAAATTTAGTTATTCTAAGAGAAATGCGATGTACAGGGCAGTTACGGCATTTATGCCGTCGTTATGCCGCTGTCCCGGATAGCAGACGCAGGATCAGAATGGAGGTTTTAAATGAAGATTTTAGTTACAGGAGGCGCCGGCTATATTGCCAGCCATACGAATGTAGAATTGTTGAATGCGGGATATGACGTTGTAGTGGTGGATAACCTGGTCAATTCTAATCAGGAATCCATTCGGCGCGTAGAAAAGATCACCGGAAAGAAGATTGCGTTTTATCAGGAGGATATCTGCGACCTGCAGGCGCTGGATGCTGTTTTTGCAAAGGAAAAGATTGACGCCGTTATCCATTTTGCAGGGCTTAAGGCGGTGGGGGAGTCCTGTGAAAAGCCGTTAGAGTATTTTGACAACAATCTGTGCGGTACGATCTATCTTCTTAAAACGATGAAAAAATATCAGGTAAAATCTCTGGTATTCAGCTCATCCGCCACAGTATACGGTAAGCCGGCAACTGTTCCGATCACAGAGGATTTTCCGCTTTCCGTCTCCAATCCGTACGGGCGTACGAAGTTGATAATAGAAGATATGCTGCGCGATATCTATCAGGCAGATTCGAGCTGGGACATCGCGCTTCTCCGTTATTTTAACCCGATTGGCGCACATGAGAGCGGAGAGATTGGCGAAGATCCCAACGGCATCCCAAACAATCTCCTGCCCTATGTCTCCAAGGTAGCGGCAGGCGAACTGGAATGCGTCAGAGTATTTGGCGATGATTATGATACGCCCGACGGGACCGGAGTCAGGGATTATATCCACGTAGTTGACCTGGCGTGCGGCCATATCAAGGCGTTAAAGAAGCTGGAGACGCATCCGGGGCTGGTGACTTACAATCTGGGGACCGGCAGGGGGTACAGCGTGCTAGATATTATCCATAATTTTGAAAAGGCATGTGGAAAAAAGATACCGTATCAGATCACAGAGCGCAGGCCGGGAGACATTGACGTCTGCTATGCCAATCCGGAGAAGGCGAAACAGGAGCTGGGATGGCAGGCTGTCAGGGATATTGATAAGATGTGCGAAGATGCCTGGCGCTGGCAGAGCAGGAATCCGAAAGGATATGCAGGAAACTAACTAATCAGACAGTGCGCCGGCGCTTTTTAGAGAGGCCAGAAAAGCATCGATATCAGAAAGAGCGGTTTCCTCATCGACTTCATATTCTGCCTGGAGCGAGGAAAGCAGCTCTTTTCTGGTGCAGTTTTTTTTCAGCGTGTCCCAGAGGATTGCGCCGCTTTCATTGGTAGTGATGACGTTATCTTTTTGGAATATAGTATCATTCAGCCTGACGATCAGGCAGACGTCTCCAATCTGCCGGAGCGTAAAGTCAGGATTTGCTCTCATCGGGATATCCTCCTGTCTTTGATGTGATATTTTTTGGTTTGCAAAAGTATTTTTAAGTTTGCCTGTTAGCGCTGGAACAGATCCATCTCCTGGATCAGATGATGCCGTTTCCTCGTTGTGGCAAGCACTTCTCTCGTGCTTGTTTTGCGCAGGGCGTGATTGTTCCAAAGGAAACAAATTCCGGTTAGTAACCAAAGGATTGGCCACAAGATGACAATCCGCTGGATTTCTGGAAAACGGTTTTTCATCTGGCGGTGTAACTGCTGCAGATAGTGGAACAGATTGCCGCCCTGTGTCATGATCAACATGCGGGAGGAGTCATTTTTTCCAAATTCCCCGGCTTTCATAATATCTGCTATTAATTCCTCCTGCGCTTCTGCGCTGATCTTGTGCGCATCGGACAGCGGGATGTATTCTGGCGGAAGGCCGCAATAGCGGATGCACAGCTGCGCCATGGCATGGCTAAAGCCAGTCAGGCCAAGCGAGGCAGTCAGGCGGTCATACGATTTCCAGTCAATCTTTTCATGGTGCGCTTCAATATAGACTGTCCAGTCGCAGAGTAACTTAATGCCAAAACCGGAATTTAAAAAGTGTTGCAGCATATGCAGTAAAAGATACAGCGTGTTTTCCGTTGGAGGAAATACCCTGTAGCAAAGCCCGGCCGCAGGCAGCGAGCCCGGGACGCCGCGCAGGCTTCCAAACAGCTGCTGGACGGCCTCGTTCATTTGTTTGTCTTCCTGGCTTGCGATCACCTTGCTGTGGAGCTCTAACAGGTGGCGTTTGCCGTTTTCTTCAAAAAACAGTTCCAGCTGGTGGTCTACATAATCTTCTTTGATATAAAATCCTTCTGCCAGAAAACGGTTTTTGACCTGTTCAAACTCATTTTTTTCCGGTATCAGGATGTCAACGTCTCCATAGCCGCGAAATTCCAGCTTGGGATAGCATTCCAGGAGTGAGACGCCTTTGAGCAGGATATAATGTACGTTTTCTTCGGCAAGGACGGACAGGATCTTTCTGGTAAAGCCGAGCATACGGTAGCTTGCCAGGCTGTAGGAGACGACCGTCTGCCGCATCTCATCCTGCAGCGCGGGAGGCAGTGGGATTTTCAGGGTGCAGAGGCTGTCATAGAGCGCAGACTGCATATTGTGTTCCCGGGCGAGCAGGTAAATTGTGTTGATCTCACTGGCAATTTCCAGGCGCTCTGCGCGGGAAAAAGGGAGAGCACCGCCGGGGTGGAGCGCCTGGCGGATCAGTTTGCAAAAGAGTTCTTCTGCTGGTTTCATCGTCTCTCCTTTCTGCGACCGATATGGCCGGTAAAGTATGCCTTGATGCGAAATTGCCACTGGCGCATCCAGATACCGCCTTTTTGGTAGCTGTCGGCTACTTTATAGTACAATTCTTTTTTTAATTCTTTATTCCGTTTCATGTAATCGGCATATTTGACTGTAATCTGCCGGTAGCCGATCGCAGAGTCCAGAGGCGTATATTCCTCGTAGGCGTCGGGACAGACACAGATCAGCGTTTCGCGGGAAGAAAGGTGGTGCTGCATCTTTAAAAACTGGATCCGGTACCACAGGTCTTCATCGCCGTGGGCGATCAGATTGTCGTCAAAGCTTCCGATCATGTGAAAGCAGTCCCTGTGAAAGATAATCTGGGACAGATAGTGGAATTTATCGGATACCAGGCTGTAATCCGTCTGTTCCAGGATGTTGTTTTGCTGCACTGTCATATCGGTATAGAACATGCAGGCGTCCCTGTTTTCGCGGAATGCATTGATGGCCGCTTCAACGCGCGTTTCCGGCATGATATCCTGTGCGCCCAGAAAAATGATATATTCTCCGGTAGAGCGCTCCAGCGCACGGATTTTCCCATGGGTAAATTCGTGGTCTTCCGGCTCGTCGATGCGGACGACGCCGGAAAAATATTCGGCGTCTGCTAAGATCGCGGATTTAAAAGGGCTGTCTGCATCATTTGCGTTTAACAGGATGATCTCCATGTATGGGTAAGTCTGTCTGCGCACGCTGTCAATACAGCGTTTTAATATCATTAACGGTGTTTTTTTTGTATGGATGATAACGCTGCATACCGGATTTTTATTATTTTTTAACATTATGAATCTCCGTTCCATAGATGTAAAAAGCAGAGAATTTTCCTGGCGGGTTTTGTGATCAAGGGGCGTACCGGGCGGAGAACGAGCCAGAGCCTGCTTAAGGTATAGTAAACCGGGTGGCGGACGCTGTAGGTGCGCCCTTTTCCTGTGATACTTACCACAGTGGCGATCAGCTGGGAAGCGTCGATGGGTCCTTCCGTTTCTGTCTGGTTATCTCCGACAAAATAATATCCGTCTTTTTTTATGCGCCACAGGCGGTGAAGGATCAAAAGCTGGCTGTCGCGCCGGTACAGTACGACGTCGCCCCGGCGGGGCGGGCGTTCCTGCCATGCTTTGAGCGTGACCAGATTTTTATTTTCCATCAGGAAAGGAAACATGCTGGTCCCCTGTGGACAGATCGTCACGGTTTTATTTTCCCGGAGCTCTTTTATAATACGCTCATATGCTTTTTGTGACAAAGAGGCAGACTGCATTATAAAATCCCCCATTCCGGAGCGTTTTGTGCGACGGCGGCGTGCCGTCAAAGTTATTTGTGAGCGCTCCAAAGAACGAAGGTTCTTCTCACAAATAGCCGTGTGGAAAATCAGCGCGTCAGCATGATTGTTCACACGATCCCCCGCTTATCGTGAAAAATAACTGCTTTTTATGAGGTTACAGGCCGCAAAGCCGTTTTGTCCCCTGCGGGCATGGCTCCGGCTTTTTGACCCCAGTACCATCATTATAATCATTTCGCGGAGAAAATACAATGCATTCGTTAGTTACTTGTCAAATACTTGGGGGAAATGGTATAATCAGGATAATACAGATTGGAAACGGGGAAAAGCATGAGAGAAAGAATACAGTTTTACTGGAAGCGGATCCGAGAGGGAAGGTTAAAAGAAATGATCAGCCAGACGATCTGGATCTATGCATATGTGAGAAAATACTGGCTGTCTATTTTGATTTATACTGGCATTGGGCTGGTTGGCACAGGGACGTCGCTTGTGACCAGTTTCCTGTCAAAAGATCTGGTGGATATCGTCACGCAGCACCGGGCTTCTGAGTTAGTCAAAACGTTTGTGATGTATGTCGTCTTTACCATGGTGAATATTGTCCTGTCCCAGCTGTTGGATTATATTTCAGCTATGATCTGCATCCGGGTGGACAATGAGATCAAGGCGGATATTTTTGAGAAGATGCTGCTTACCAGGCTGGAACCGTTAATGTCATATCATACCGGGGATTTGCTGACGCGCTGGAGCAGCGATGCTTCTAATATATCAAACGGAGTGTTAAACTGGGTGCCGAATCTGGTCATTAATTTTTCAAAGTTTCTTTCCGCTCTGGCGGTTGTATTGTATTATGACCCGCTGTTTGCCCTGTTGGCGATTGCGGGGATGCCGGTGAGCCTGATCATGTCGAAGACGCTTCTGTCCCGGATGCAGTCGAGGAACAAAGAGAGCGCGGCGCTGAGCGCCAGGATGATGGGATTTAACCAGGAGACATTTTCCAATATCCAGACGATCAAGGCGTTTGACCTGATACCGCTCTATGTCAGGACGCTGCGGCAGTATCAGAAGGACTTCTGGAACCTGAAAAAAAAGTATGAGAAGCTGGGGATCGTTATCTCTGTCTTTATGTCTTTTGTCGGGCTGGCTGTGTCTTACAGCTGCTATGGCCTTGGAGTATACCGGGTGTGGACCGGGGCAATCTCCTATGGCACGATGACACTGTTTTTGTCTATGTCGGGAACGTTGACCGGCACATTAAATTCCCTTATCAGTATGGTGCCCAGTGCGATTGGGATCACGACTTCCGCCGGAAGGCTGATCGATATCCTCGGGATGCCCAGAGAAGATTATTCGGAACATGATTACGTGGAGAAATTTTATCGGAGGAACCAGGACGTCGGGCTGTGTCTTACGATCCGCAACATGAGTTATGCTTATTATAATGGAAATCAGATATTTGAAAATACAGAGTTTTCTGCAAGGCCGCATGAGATTGTTGCGCTGGTGGGACCTTCTGGCGAGGGAAAAACTACGCTGCTGCGCATTATCCTTGCCCTGCTGGAGCCGCAGGAAGGATGCTTGGAAATCTGTGCGGAGGGGCGGGAAAATGATAAGGTGAAATATTCTCCCTCTATCCGGCAGCTCTTTTCTTATGTCCCCCAGGGCAATACCATGTTTTCCGGTACCATAGCGGAAAATATGCGGAATGTCAAGCCGGAAGCCTCAGATGAGGAGATCATGGAATGTCTGAAAGTGGCGTGCGCATGGGAATTTATCGAAAAACTGCCCGATGGGATCAATAGCAGGATCGGGGAGCGGGGCGGGGGCTTTTCTGAGGGACAGGCGCAGCGGTTGTCGATCGCCAGAGCCCTGATGAAAAAGTCGCCGATCCTGTTGATGGATGAGGCGACTTCTGCACTGGACGTCGAGACGGAGCGGCGAATCTTAAAAAATATCATGAAAGATGAATATCCGAGAACTTGTATTGTTACAACACACCGTCCGTCCGTGCTTACGATCTGCGGCAAGGTCTATGCCATTCGGGACAGGCAGTGCCATGTGCTTGGAAGGGAGCAGATAGAAGAGATGATCAATGCGTGACGTGGCTGCGGTGTCAGAGAGCTGAGCGGATGAGGGTTATCGGAGATTGGAAGAGAGGATGGATGCGTGGGTGCGGCGCCAGAGAGCTGAGCGGATGGACTGTTGTTGCGAAAAGGAAGGAAAAGAGCAGATGAAATTAAAAAAAGGTTTTTTGCGCACAAAAGTCGGCGGACAGACGTATGTGCTTCCCTATGGGCAGAATGCCGCAGATCACAGCGAGGGAGTCTGCCTGAATGAGACAGGGGAGATTCTCTGGGAGGGATTGGAGAACGGCAGCACGTCTGCAGAATTGACCGGGCTTTTAAAAAAAGAATATGGCTTGGGAGATGAGATGGAGAAGCTGCTTGCCAAAGACGTGGAAGAATTTCAGGAATATCTGGCGGGCATGGGGATGCTGCAGGAGGAAGAGACGGAGGAGTACGGCTGGAACCCGCTCTATTTTGCAGCTGGGCCGATAAAGGCCGCCTATAAAGGGCCGCAGAGCATATATGATTCCTATTTTCGGCGTTTTGCCTGCGCTGCGGGACAGGATGGGAGAGTGGATCTTACTGTGCAGATTGTCTGTCTTCCGCCGCGTTTTCACAGAAACGGATCTGTCATCCTGCGGAACGAAGAGGTTGTGCTGATAGACAGCGGTGAGAGGTATCTCTTTCTGTTTCCGGATTTCCCAGCCCTGCGTGAGATGCAGGTGAAAAAGGACGGTTCTTATGCGCTCCTTTTTTGCGACGCCGATTTGATGGAAGAGCGGGCGGAGGATGTTTTTCATGCGATACGGTTTGCTTTTCTGATCGCGGCGGGTGAGAAGGGATTGTACCTGCTCCACTCGGCGTCCCTTCTCTACCGCGGAAAGGCGTGGCTGTTTTCCGGAAAATCTGGTACAGGCAAGTCTACGCATACTAATTTGTGGCGGGATGCGTTTGGCGTGGAATTGTTAAATGGAGATTTGAATATGATCGGAATAGAACAAGGGAAAGCCATGGTCTATGGCCAGCCCTGGTGCGGCACTTCGGAAATCTGTACAGAGAAAACATATCCTCTGGGAGGGATTGCCTTTCTGCATCAGGCGGCGGAAAACCGCTGTGCTATAGCGGGGAAGACAGATGGGATCCTGGCGGTTGTACAGAGGATGATTTCTCCGGCTTGGGAGAAATCGCTTTTGGAAAGGAATCTTTCGTTTGCAGAAAAAGTGACGGGCTGCGTTCCTGTCTGGCAGATGTTCTGCAGACCTGACCGGGAAGCGGCCGCCGTGATGCGCCGGGCGGTAGACCGCAGCCTGGAATAATTTTAAAGGGCGCCGCCAGCAATTTGCCCTTGTACGCCGCTACATTTCAAAGCCATCCTTTCGGAGGGCTTGCAATTTCCTGTCCCATGAAAAAGGGAAAAACCAGCGTTTTGCTCTTGTACACCGTTACATTTCAAAGCCATCCTTTCGGAGCGCTTGCAATTTCCTGTCCCATGAAAAAGGGAAGAACCAGTGTTTTGCTCTTGTACGCCGTTACATTGCAAAGCCATCCTTTCGGAGGATTTGCAATTTTCTATCAAAAAAACTGTTGCGGAACAAATAGAAATAAAATCATTTGTTCCGCAACAGCAGTTTCTGTTGTCCGTAGCACGTAGCGAATCAGGATTAGTGTTGTCCGCAATCATGACCATTATCAATCAATTCTACATGCGTGATTGCAAGGCCTGCATCTGCTTTTACGATCAAATCGCCTAAACCAATGTTGTCAGTAGCATTGTTGTGATAGGAATAGTCAACTTTGATCTTTGTAGAGCCATCACCAGATTTCAGTTTTCCATTGGAACCTACATATTCAACCGGAAGGTTAAATGACATAACCAAAGTCTGGCTTCCAGCATGGTGACCATCCTCAGCCTTATGCTTGCCGTCTACCTGAATGCGATAGTCGCCTCTGCCTGTTTCAGGTTTCTGATGGATTCTGGCAGTTACAGTATAGCAGTCGTCACCGCTTGCCATATATACGCCTTCCATCACATCTCCGTTTACTACGGCCATTGGCTTTTTGTAAGTTGTTTTCATAGATATCTCCCTTCATTGAAAACAGTAAACACGTGTTACAATATTAGTATACTAAGATATCCTTGAAAAAGCAAGTAATTTTATGGAATATTTTACAAATCACGCGCTGTTTTTTCACATTGTTTTTTAAGGCGCTATCCTGTGCCGGGCTACTGGAAATCTATTCCTTTATCTGATATAATGGGTTCATTGATTGTTATAAAATAACAGTGAGAAGTGAGGAATACCGGAATGCGCATAAAAAATATAATCCGGAACAGCTTTTTTGGGCTGATATCCCAGGTTGTACTGATATTGATTGGATTTTTCAGCCAGCGTGTGATGAATCTTATCATGGGGGAGCAGCTGGTTGGCATGAATAGCGTGATTTCCAATGTGATAGGGATTTTCTCTGTTTCGGAGCTGGGGATTGCCGCCGCGATTGTATTTCATCTTTATCGGGCGCTTGCCAGGCAGGATGAGGAAAGGATTGCCTCGCTGATGAACTTTTACCGGCGGGCGTATTATCTTTTTGGGCTTGCCATCACTGTGATGGGGTTGTGCGTCCTCCCTTTTATCCATTTGTTTTTGCGGGAAAATGATTTTTCACTGTCTTATATCCGGCTGATCTATCTGTTGTGGCTGGCAAGGACAGTGCTTTCCTATCTGCTTTCGTATAAACGTTCTATACTGGTCGCAGACCAGAGAGAATATATTGTCAGCATTGTGACGCTGTTGATCAATGTCCTAAATTATGGTTCCGTCATCGTTATCCTGGAACGGTGGCAGAATTACCAGCTGGCGCTCGGCGTTAATATTTTGGTGGAATGTGCGCTGAACTTGTGGATCATACGGTATGTTGATAAAAAGTATCCATATTTAAAAAAATATCGGAGGCAGCCGCTGCAAAAAGGATTGGTGCGGACCATTTTCGGCGATATCAAAAATATTTTTATCTCCCGTCTTTCTTCCAAGCTGCTGGTATCTACGGACAGCCTGATCATCTCCAGCTTTATCAGCGTTGGCGTCGTTGGGCGCTATGCCAATTACAGCCTGATCACGCAGTCTGTTTCCAATATTATGCTGACATTGTCTAATGCGGTACAGCCCAGCGTGGGAAATATGTTTACAGAGGAAAACCAGGAGAAAAATTATCAGGTGCTGCGGCAGATCACATTTGCTTTTTTTGCGCTGGCGGCGTTTTGCTCTGCAAGCCTGATGTCGCTTATGACGTATTTTGTCACGGATTTCTGGCTGACGCCAGCCTATGGGCTGGGCGCGGGGATTGTCGTCTGCTGCGTCATAAACTGTTACAGTTTTATTATCAGCCTGCCGACTGCCATGATGATGACAGTCAGCGGGATGTTTGACAAGGAGCGGAATGTCTCTGTACTCTATGCGCTTGCCAATCTGGTAATCTCGCTGCTGCTTGTAAAGCCGCTTGGCGTGATGGGGGTGCTGCTTGGGACATTTGTCTCTTACCTGGTGCAGATTGTATTCCGCATCCGGATTTTCTTTAAGGATTATCTGCGCCGCGGGAGCGGCCGGTATATCCTGGATATGATACAGTATGTCCTGCTTGCCCTGGCGGAGACAGTCTTGACCTGCCTCGCCGTAAATATGATTTACCGCGGCGGCGGTCTGGGGAGGTTTGTCCTGGCGATGGGGCTGTGCGTCCTGCTCCCCAATGGCATGAACCTGCTTTTGTTTGCCAGGAGCTGGCGGCTGCGGAGCATTTTGGGGATGATGCGGGAGCTGAAGGGCGGCGGGAGACAAAATAAAGATTAGCACAAGTGCAGAAACTTGGATGATATGCTTGCGATTTAGCATCCAAATAAGACAAAATAAAGATTAGCAAGTGCAGAGTGAAAACGGATCTGCAGAAATGAGGTTATTGATGGAAAAGAATGGAAAAAAAATGACAATAGCGATAGCGGGGACCGGTTATGTCGGCCTTTCCAATGCGGTTTTGCTGGCGCAGCACAATACAGTCTATGCGATAGATATCCTGGAAGAGAAAATTAAGCTTATCAACCAGAAAAAATCGCCTATTGTGGATGCGGAGATTGAGAGATTTCTGGCGGAGGCAGATTTGGACCTGACGGCTTCTACGGATGGAACAGAGGCTTATCAGAAGGCGGATATGGTGGTTATCGCAACGCCGACAAATTATGACAGCAGCAAAAATATTTTTAATACATCGGCAGTGGAGGCGGTGATCGAACAGACGCTCGCCGTCAATCGGGACGCTGTTATGGTGATCAAGTCAACCGTCCCGGTCGGGTATACCGCATCCCTGTGGGAAAAATATCAGGGCGCCAACCTGTTATTCAGCCCGGAGTTTTTGAGGGAGGGACGCGCATTATACGATAATCTGCACCCATCCCGCATCATTGTCGGGACAGATCTGGAAAATCCGTTTCTGAAAGAACAGGCGCAGCTGTTTGCCGAGTTGTTAAAGGAGGGGGCGGTTAAGAAGGAGATCGCTACGCTGGTCATGAATGTGACAGAAGCGGAGGCGGTGAAATTGTTTGCCAATACTTATCTTGCCCTGCGCGTCAGCTTTTTTAATGAGCTGGATACGTATGCGGAGATGAAGGGGTTAGACACCAGGCATATTATCGAAGGGGTATGCCTCGACCCGCGGATTGGCGACCATTATAATAATCCTTCCTTTGGCTACGGCGGTTACTGCCTGCCAAAAGATACCAAACAGCTTCTTGCCAATTACCGGGATGTGCCGGAAAACATTATTGAGGCGATCGTGGAGGCAAACCGCACAAGGAAAGAGTTTATTGCTGACCGCGTGCTGAAGATGGCGGGATATTATGATTATGAGGAGGGCAATAGCTACGACAGTGCGATGGAAAAGCAGGTGACAGTCGGCGTCTACCGCCTGACGATGAAGGCGGACAGCGACAACTTCCGGCAGAGCAGTATCCAGGGCGTGATGAAGCGCATCAAGGCAAAGGGGGCGTCAGTGATCATCTATGAGCCGACGCTGCCGGATGGGAGTACCTTTTTTGGAAGCCGTGTAGTCAACGATCTCGAGCAGTTCAAGCAGTGCGACGCGATTATCGCAAACCGCTATGCAAAAGAGTTAGACGATGTTGGCGAAAAAGTATATACAAGGGATATTTTCCGCAGGGATTAAGGCTCCCTTTAAAAAATTATAATGACAGGTAATCGCAAAATGCTTCAAAATAGTGTACTGCATTGTGAACAGGAAAGGAAAACAAGCTATGGATTTATCAAATCAGACAATTTTAGTCACCGGAGCTGCAGGCTTTATCGGATTTTATCTGGCAAAGCGGCTCTTGACAGAATATCCGTCCGCGCGGGTGGCGGGAATTGACAGCATGAATGATTATTATGACGTCAGCCTGAAGGAAAAGAGGCTGGAAATTTTGCAGGAAACGGCCGGACGGGAGGAGACAGGGGAGTTTTATTTTATCCGGGGAAATATTGCAGACCGCGCGCTGGTAGATTCTGTCTTTGAGCAGTATCAGCCGGATATTGTCGTAAACCTGGCTGCGCAGGCTGGCGTCCGCTATTCGATCACGAACCCGGAGGCGTATATTGAGTCGAATATCATTGGATTTTTTCATATCCTGGAGGCGTGCCGCCATTCTTATGACCATTACGGCGGTGTGAAGCATCTGGTCTATGCCAGCTCTTCCAGCGTCTATGGGAGCAATAAAAAGGTACCGTATTCTACCGAAGACAAGGTAGATAATCCGGTCAGCCTCTATGCCGCGACGAAAAAATCCAACGAGCTTTTGGCGCATTCTTATGGAAAGCTGTATTCCATTCCCTCTACCGGGCTTCGCTTTTTTACAGTCTATGGCCCGCTTGGCAGGCCGGATATGGCGTATTTTGGTTTTACGGATAAGCTGGTTCGCGGCGAGAAGATCCAGATATTTAATTATGGGGATATGTATCGGGATTTTACCTATATTGATGATATTATCGAGGGCGTTTTAAAAGTGATGCACAAAGTCCCGGAGGAGAATGAAAATGGCGTCCGTTATCAAATTTATAATATCGGAAACAGCAGTCCGGAAAGTTTGTTGGATTTTGTGGAAATATTGGAAAATTGTCTTTTGGAAGAGGGGATCATACAGAAAAAGGGGGAGCGCGAGCTGCTTCCGATGCAGCCGGGAGACGTCTATCAGACGTATGCAGACGTCAGCGGTTTAGAGAGGGATTTTGGCTTCCAGCCAAAGACCAGCTTAAAAGAAGGGCTTTCCAGGTATG
>CANQCD010000055.1 GCA_947589455.1 uncultured Lachnospiraceae bacterium
TCACAGCGCTCCCTGTCTCTCTGGAAAAAGAGGGATATGATTTTGCCGGCTGGTTTGATGAAAATGGCGAGAAAGTGACGGCCATCCCGGCGACAGAATATGGAGACAAGACATATACCGCGCATTGGGAGCCCCAAATATTCCATGTGACGTTTGACGCATGTGGGGGCGCTGCCAGTGAAAAAGAAAGAACAGTAAAGTACGGAGAGGCGTTTGGCGCCCTCCCGACTGCCAAAAAGGAAAAAAGCGTATTTCTCGGCTGGTTTGACGCGGCAGAAGAGGGGGCGCAGATCTATGCAGACAGCACGGTAAAAAGTGATATTACCGTATTTGCGCACTGGAAGGGCGTTCAGGATGAGACGCCGTCGCTTGGGGAATTGCCGCCGGATTATATGAAGGATGACAGCACGGTAAAGGAGGTTACGATCCCGGAGGGGATTACAGGGATTGGCGCAAATGCATTTTCTGGCTGCACGGCTCTGGAAAAGCTGCATCTGCCCTCTACGTTAAAGGAAATCGACGCCAATGCGTTTTACGGATGCCAGTCATTGCGGGACGTTACCTTGCCGGAAGGGGTTGCGGTAATTGGCGATAACGCTTTCTGTGGTTCTGGGATTTCTTCTGTTACGATCCCGAAAAGCGTGACTGCGCTTGGAAGAGAGATTTTTAAGGACTGTGAGGCGTTAGAAAAAGTCACTTTTCTATCTTTCCCGGAAAAGATACCGGACGGGATGCTTTCCGGATGCAAAAAATTAAAAAATATCACCGTGCCGTCTTCGGTGCATGTGATTGGCAAACAGGCATTTAGGAAAAGCGGGCTGGAGTTTGTCGAACTTCCGGTCACGGTAGAGCAGGTTCAGGAAAAGGCATTTGCAGATTGTGATAGTTTGCGGATGGTATCTGTCTTGAATCCGAATTGCGCCATTTATGATGCAGAGGATACGTTTACGAAGCAGGAGGGATTTAAGTTAGGGGGATATGACCAGTCGACCGCTGCAGAATATGCCTCGATATATGGTTATACCATAGAGCTGACAGGGACGGCATATAAAATCAGCTTTGACCTGCAGGGAGGAAACAGCGCGACAGATAATACATATTACGTTGTTTCCGGCGGTAAAATGAAAGCTGCCGTCAGCAGTCCGGTGAAAACGGCCGCCCGCTTTGAAGGGTATTATCTGGGAGAAACAAAGGTGTATAATGAAAACGGCGCCCTTGTATTTTACAGTAATGTAAATCAGGATATGGTTCTTGTGGCGGCATGGAGCAATTCGCAGGAGGAAAACGGTTCCGGAGGAAGCACAGAGAACGGAGACGGTGCTGTAGATGAGGGAAGCGGTTCCGGCGGAAACAGTGTATCTGGCGGACAGACCGGAGGCAATCTTTCTGACAACGTGCCGGAAGGAGGCGGAGAAAGCTCTGACGGGGACGCATCCGGAGGAAACAGCGGAAACTCTGGCGGGAATGCATCCGAAGAAAATAGCGGAAACTCTGGCGGGAATGCATCCGGGGAAAACAGCGGAAATTCTGGCGGGAATGCATCCGGGGAGAGCAGTAATCCTGGCGGGGACGTATCTGAAGGAAACAGTGACAATCCTGGCGGGGACGTATCCGGAGGAAATAGCAGTCTTGGCGGGGATGGATCTGGAGGAAGCAGCAGTCTTGGCGGAGACGCATCTGGAGAAAACAGCGGCAATCCTGCCGGGGATGCGCCGGGAGGAAGCGCACAGAGCGGTGGAGAGAAAAACAGCGCAGCTGTTGACAGCGGCCGTACCGACGGAAAAAATGGAATGAAACAGGCGTCAAATCAGACGCCGGCGTCTGGCAGCTCTGGAAACGGTTCAGAGGGAAACGCTGCATCTGGCAATCCTTCATCAAAAAAGATTGTGCGGTCCGGTTCGTTTCTCTATCAGCTTTCGCACAAAAAGAGGACTGCCATCGTCAGGAAAGTCGCAGTAAAGAACCTGAAAAAGGCGGTGATTCCGTCAAAGATCAAGTATCAGGGGAAAATATACCAGGTCACGAAGATTGCAAAGAACACTTTGAAAAATTGCAAAAAGCTAAAGGCGATAGCGCTTGGTTCAAAGATTACTTCGATTGGGAAATCTGCATTTTATGGCGACAGAAAGCTAAAGAAGATAACGCTGAACAGTATGCGCATAAAGACCATTGGGAAAAAGGCTTTTGCGGGAATTTCCAAAAAAGCAGTGATCCGGGTTCCGAAAAGCCGATATAGCAAATATAAAAAATTGATGAAAAAGGCAGGGATTCCGAATATTTCTGTTAGAACAAAGGGAGAGAAGGGCAGCGCAAAATAAGGAAACGTGCTGCTTAAGCGGGGACAAAGCATGATCTGTAGATCCCTGCACAGGAAAAGAGGGCGCCAGCCAGCGTCACGAAGTGACATTTCCCTCTGCTGGTTGTGCGCATAAATAAAGCGGACAGCGATTTGGCTGTCCGCTTTTATAGCAGGGGTGGAAGGAATCGAACCCTCCTCTGGAGTTTTGGAGACTCTTATTCTACCGATGAACTACACCCCTGTATCAAATTTTGCACTGTCTGCTTCACAGACGATTATTAATATACAATATTTTGTGGGAATTGTCAAGGGAAGAAATTTTTTATATAATAAATTTGTAAGTCATTTATGATAATGTCTTAATAAACCACAAGAGAAAATGTCCCAGATGTGGTAAACTCATCTACAGAGCGCGCTTTGCGCAGGATAGCTTGTGGAACGGAATGTTTCGCGGGTTGTCTGATCAGGGATTGAAAAGGAGGAGCGCAGATGAATAGCAGAAAGTCATTGTATGACGTCAGATCCTTTTACAGCAAAAAAGCAGTCCTCAAGGCGAGCTTCCAGGGGATGCGCTATCAGGTAGAGCAGACCGGGCAGGATGAGGACAGGCAGCTCAAGGCAACGATCTGGCCTGAGCCGTTCTGTTATGAAAAGACAGAACCGGAAAAACGCCAGGAGGAATTTTTCCCATATTCGGAGGAAGGGTTAGACGCTGTCTATCAGTGGCTGTGCGATGGGTATGAGCGCCGGAAGCCGGAGTGGGACCATGCGAGAGATTTTCCATTAGAAGGCATGGGAAAGAAACCAAAGATTTGAGAAAGAGGATTGTAAAAATGACAAAAATATGGCTGGTCGAAGGGTTTTGCCCCAAAGATAAATATTATTGCCTGATGCCGGTAGAATATGATTCTGTAGAACACAATGGGGTAGTCAGGGAATATCGCAAGGCAAAGATTGGATGCCGTCATGTCAAGGCGGGCGGCTGTGAGTATATAGAGCAGTGCCGGTTTTTTCAGGATGCGCCTGAAACGCTGGCAAAGGATGCAAACTGGTATGAAGATTGATCTTTGGAAAGTTCCGGCGCGCTTGCCCAGAGACCTCTGCCAATTTTTTAGTCAGGGGCTGCCGAAAAAGACAGGCGACAGAGGGAGGTTTACACAGAGAGGTTTGTCAATTTTCCAGTTTGCAGAGTTTTAATTTGCGGATGATAGAATCTTTCAGGTCAATATCAGAGTTTTCCGCGCGGCCGATCAGGTCGTCAATTTTTTGCAACTCTCCGTTTTGGGCATAAATAGCCCCCAATGTCGTATATACCGTTGAGATATCGCTGTTAATGGACAGAGAGTATTCCATGATCTGTCTGGAGCGGGAATATTCCCCCAGGTCATAGAGGTGTTTTCCCCAGATGCTTAAGGTGCGGATAAAATACATATAATTCTGGTCGCAGTTTGACAGCTCTTCCAAATTGACGACGCCGTACTGCTCTTTTAACTCCGTATTAGTATAATCGGACAGATCGATCATTTTCCGCGCCATGCGGTCTTTGACATCTGCCTGGAGGTCTCTGTCGCGCTCGTCTAACGGCTCGCCGAAAGGGAGAGCGTTTTCCGGGACAGTCAGGTAATCCAGAACGCTGATGTCTTTTTTTCTGGCATAATTGGCGCGTTCTTCCCTTTCCCAGAATGCGGCGTTTGCCTCTTCGATCGAGGAATTATTTTGTTTTAACTTGACGCGGAGCCAGATAATGAATACAATAAAACATATTAGAAAAACAGGCATGATCGTAATCCTTTCTGCTTGATGAATGTAATGAATGGAGGCAAAGTATGAACTTTTTTAATCACAAAACACAGAGGAGAATTGCAGCTGTCATCTGTGTTTTAGTTATTATTGCCATGGTGGTACCTATGGTTTTGGGATATTTTTCCTAGTTATTATGCACCGTATCAGACAAAGATATTTTTGCTGCGCCTGCGCGCAGGGAATGTCTTTTGTCTGGCAGCTGCATACAGGCTGTCCTGAATGCAGTCTGGCATGAAGCGCGCTGGTATACAGGCGCGCTCTTTTTTACTTTATAGGAAACTTCTCGTTTCCTATAAAGTAAAAATATTTATGCGCACAGCCAGCAAAGGAAAATGTCACTTCGTGACGTTGGCCGGCGCGGCAAAGTGTGCTTCGCATTTTGTTTTGTTAATTCGCAAGAGTGTGCGAAGCACACTTTGTTCTGGGATAGGAAATTGCTTAAAATGTAATGGGGCACCAACAAGAAACACGAAGTGTTTCTTGCAAGGGCACCAGCGCAGGCGGTGCCCTTTTTTACTATACAGAATATACGAAAAAATGTCAAATTTCATCAAAATATTTGACTTGTCAATTTGTTCCTGTGTGGTAGAATTAATAAGATAGGGAAACGCTAATAGTAACGAAGGATTGGAGAGATTATGAAAAGTAGAAATTTTAAATTATCATTGATGTTTGCAGCGGGCTGTCTCGTCATTATTGCCGTGGCAATCCTTGTGGCAGCTGCCTCGGCCGGCACTCTGGCGGGCGATGATAAGATATATGACGGTATCACGGTTGGGGGAGTTGACGTCGGAGGCCTGACAAAGGAAGAAGCAGAAAAGAAAATACAGGATTATATTGGAAAAGTTGAGGCGAGGGACGTCAGGATATTGATAGAGCAGGAGGAAGTAGTTGCAAAGGCGGAAGAGCTTGGATTTTCCTGCCGGGATGTTGACGGCGTAGAAAAAGCGTATCATCTTGGGCGCAGCGGGCATCTTTTTTTTAATGCCAGCTCTGTCAGCAATATGGACGCCAGTGAAAAAACATTTCCATTTTCTGCAAGCGTGGACGAAACTGTCCTGAAAAGATTTGTGGAGGAACATTGCAGTACCTATGACGTCAAAAAGAAAAATTCCAAATTAAAACTGGTCAATGGGAAATTTGAGGCGACAAAATCAAGAAACGGAAGAGAGCTGCAGGTCAATGAGACGGTTGAGCTGATCAGCAATGCAATGGTCAAGGATATCAGTGATTCTCCGCTGGAGGTGACGGCGGTGGTTAAGACGACAAAGCCGAAATATACCAGCGAACAGGTTTCTCGCTGCCAGGATTTGCTGGGCAGTTATTCTACGTCTTATAGTACATCTGCGCCGGCAAGGAAAAATAATGTAAAAGTGGCGGCGGAATATATTGACGGGACGATCATCTATCCAGGCAAGATTTTTTCTGTCGTAAAGACGATCAAGGACAGGACGGAAGAAAATGGCTATCAGGCGGCGCAGGAGTATTCTGACGGAAATGTGGTGGAAGGGATCGGCGGCGGCGTGTGCCAGGTTTCTACCACGCTTTATAATGCCGTGATCAATGCGGAGCTCGAAGTTGTGGAACGCTCCCCGCATTCTATGGTGGTCACGTATGTTGACGTCTCGCGGGATGCGGCAATCTCCGGGGATTACAAAGATTTCAAATTCAAAAATAATACGGAAGTTCCGGTTTATATTGCGGCGACGGCGGATGGGAGCACATTGTCTTTCCGTATATATGGGGAAGAGACGCGCCCATCAAACCGAAAGATTTCTTTTGACACAAAAATCATCGAGACAATCCAGCCGGGGGAGGCGGTGACAACGGTGGATGTTTCAAAGCCGGCGTCGTACCGGGCTGTGACGCAGTCGGCGCATGTTGGATATAAAGCGCAGTTATGGAAGATTGTAACGGTAGACGGAAAAGAAACGGATCGCGTACAGCTAAATACAAGCTCTTATGCTGCAGAACCAGAGCATGTGATCATTGGCAAGCAGGCGGCGACGGCGACGCCCGCGCCGACAGCGACAGCGACCGCAACTCCAAAGGCGACCGAAAAACCAACCGCGACCAAAAAGCCAAAACCGACCGCGAAGCCAAAGAAGACGGCAACGCCGAAACCGACGGCAAAGCCAAAGGCAACGCCAAAACCAACGGCGAGCAGCGAACCGGAGAGTGAGACGGCAACGCCGGCAGAATAATCGGATGCGGCATAGTATGTTGTTTGACAGGCTGGTCAGAATGACCGGACGCAGGGCATAGTATATTGTTTGACAGGCTGGTCAGAATGACCGGACGCAGGGCATAGCATATTGTTTGACAGGCTGGTCAGAATGACCGGACGCGGGGCATAGTATGTTGTTTGACAGGCTGGTCAGAATGACCGGACGCGGGGCATAGTATGTTGTTTGGCAAGCCGGTCAGAATGGAGGAACCGAAATTTATGGAAATCGGAAAAGTACCGGAGAATATATTAAAAAGGGCGGTATTTAAGCAGATTCATCACCGCCGTCAGGAGGTTTTCCTGTATCCCGGCGTCGGCGAGGACTGCAGCGCGATGACAGTGGGACAGAATGAAGCGCTGGTGTTTTCGGTCGATCCGATCACTGCGGCGGGGAGCGGGATGGGGACATTCGCAGTCCATATCACTGCAAATGATATTGCTTCTTCCGGGGCGGAGCCGGTAGGGATTCTTCTGTCTATTCTTTTGCCGCCGCGGAAGCGGGAAAAATATCTCAGGGAGCTGATGCAGGAGATCGAGACGGCGTGCAAAGGGTTAAACATTGAGATTATGGGAGGGCATACAGAGGTAACAGATGCGGTGAACAAGCCGATTATTACCGTCACGGGCGTGGGGAAGGCGGAGAAGGGCAGTGTGGTTTCTACTGCGGGCTTAAAGCCGGGGGATGAATTGGTCATGACGAAATGGGCCGGTTTAGAAGGGACTGCGATCATCGCCGCGGAAAAGAGGGGGCAGCTGGAGAAAACCCTGCCGCCGGAGTTACTGGATACGGCGGCGGCTTTTACAGACTATCTGTCTGTGGTGCCGGAGGCAAAAGTCGCAGTAAATACCGGAGTCAGCGCGATGCATGATGTGACAGAGGGAGGGATCTTTGGCGCATTGTGGGAGATGGGTGAGGCTTCCGGCGTAGGCATCACGGCGGATCTGATGAAAATACCAATCCGCCAGGAGACAATAGAGGTCTGCGAGCCGTTTGGCATTAACCCATATCAGATGATGTCAAGCGGTTCGATGTTAATTGGCTGTACCAACGGCAATCTGCTGGTAGAAAATCTGAAAAAGGCGGGGATTGCTTCTGCGGTGATAGGACGCGCAACGGATTCGAACGACAGGATTGTGCGCAGCGGTGAAGAAATCCGTTTTTTGGAGCCGGCGGGCAGCGATGAATTATATAAAATTTATGAAAAGGAATGAGGTTTATGAAAAAAGAAATCTTGGACCTGCTGAGCAAAAACAGCAGATATTCTACAGAGGATATGGCGGCGATGCTTGCAGCAGACGAGGAAACGGTGCGGGCGGAGATACAGGAGATGGAGCAGGCTAATGTGATCTGCGGCTATCCGACACTGATCAACTGGGAACAGACTGATTATGAAAAAGTGACGGCGCTGATCGAAGTTAAAGTGACGCCGCAGCGCGACATGGGATTTAATAAGGTCGCAGAGCGTATCTACCGTTTTGAAGAGGTAGAGAGCCTGTATTTAATGTCCGGCGGATTTGACCTGACTGTGATCATTGAGGGGAAAAGTATGCGTGAGGTAGCGCGCTTTGTATCGGAAAAGCTGTCTACGCTGGAATATGTGACCAGTACGGCGACTTATTTTGTGCTGAAAAAATATAAAGAGCACGGGCTGGTTATGGAAAAAGGGCAAAAAGAGCCAGAAAGGATGCTGATAACACCATGAGAGACCCATTATCCCAAAAAATCAGGACAATCAAGCCGTCTGGCATCCGCAAATTTTTTGATATTGTCAGCGAGATGGAAGATGCGATTTCCCTTGGCGTAGGAGAACCGGATTTTGATACGCCGTGGCATATACGAGAAGAGGGGATTTATTCGCTTGAGCGCGGGAGGACATTTTATACGTCCAATTCTGGCTTAAAAGAGCTGCGCAAGGAAATCTCCCTCTATCTAAACCGCCGTTTTGGGCTGTCTTATGACCCAGTGCATGAAGTTTTTATCACAGTGGGAGGCAGCGAGGCGATTGATATGGCTCTGCGCGCAATGTTAGATTCGGGCGATGAAGTGCTTTTGCCACAGCCGGGGTATGTGTCCTATGAGCCGTGTGTGATCCTTGCTGACGGCGTGCCGGTGACGATTGAGCTAAAGGAAGAGGATGAGTTTAAGCTTACCAGAGAGCAGCTTGTCGCTGCGGTTACAGATAAGACAAAAGTATTGGTGCTCCCTTTTCCTAATAATCCCACCGGAGCGGTTATGACAAAGCAGGATCTGGAAGGGATTGTGGATGTGATCATTGAGAATGACCTGTATGTATTATCGGATGAGATTTATTCTGAACTTACATATGGGAGCAACCATGTCTCAATCGCGTCTTTTCCGGGAATGCGGGAGAGGACGATCGTGATCAATGGATTTTCCAAGTCGTATGCCATGACGGGGTGGCGGCTCGGATATGCCTGCGGGCCGCAGGTAATCTTAGACCAGATGTTAAAGATTCATCAGTTTGCCATTATGTGCGCTCCGACCACCAGCCAGTATGCGGCGGTAGAGGCGTTGCGCCACGGCGATGAAGATGTGGTGCAGATGCGTCAGTCCTACGATCAGAGACGCCATTTTGTGATGAAAGCATTGCGGGAGATGGGACTTCAGTGTTTTGAGCCGTTTGGCGCATTCTATGTATTTCCCTGCATCAAGGAATTTGGCATGACGTCAGATGAGTTTGCATCCCGTTTTTTAAAGGAAGAGAAAGTAGCTGTTGTACCGGGGACTGCGTTTGGAGACAGTGGCGAGGGATTTGTAAGGATATCCTACGCTTATTCCATAGAGGATTTAAAAGAAGCGCTGGGCAGGCTTCGCGTTTTTATCGAACGGCTGCGTGCAGAGCGCTAGGAAATACCGTATGTGCGGCGGCAGCCATTGGAGGAGATCGGTATCTCCGTTTGACTGCCGCTGATATGATTTGCATTGGCTCAAGCGGCAGTCAGTTTACATTAGATACAGGAAAAGGCGGGATGAATGAGATGTTAAATATTGTGCTATTAGAGCCGGAGATGCCGGCCAATACAGGAAATATCGGCAGAACCTGCTGTGCGACAGGGACCAGGCTGCACCTGATTGAGCCGATGGGGTTTCGCATTAATGACAAAATGCTAAAGCGCGCCGGGTTGGATTACTGGGAACATTTAGATGTGACAGTCTACGACTGCCTGGAGGATTTTTTTGAAAAAAATCCGGCGGCCGTCGGGAATATGTATATGGCGACTACCAAGTCAAAGAGAAATTATTGTGATGTATCTTATCCGGAAGATGCGTATATCATGTTTGGGAGAGAGAGCGCCGGAATCCCGGAGGAGCTTTTGGTTCAATATGAAGAGACGGCAATCCGTATCCCGATGAATGAAAAAATCCGGTCGTTAAATTTATCAAATTCCGTTGCCATTGTCTTATATGAAGCGCTGCGACAGCATCAGTTTTTTTCCATGCAGACGGAAGGAGACCTGCACCGCCTCCAGTGGAAAAGGTAAGCGAGGGGAACCGCCTGCGCTGGCGCCCTTGCACACCGCTGCATTTCAAAGCCCTCCTATCTCAAAATTTGAAATTTCCGATTCCATAAAAATACCTCCAAAGTGGGTTTTGGTTAGTTAACCTGTCTACTTTAGAGGTATCATATCATTCTTAGATGCTTTTAAAATTCCCGCAGACCGGTTTAGTAGATCAATTCTACTTTCGTGACCGGTTCTAATGGTTTTTCTGATTTTTTATCATCATTCCGGATAACAGTATATTCAATAGCATCCGGCGCGACTGCGCGGTAATAAATCCCGGCATTTTCATAGGATGTAGTAAGCCTGCAGTTCTTCTTATAGGCGTTAAAGATATCCATATTGCCGCCCGCTGCCTCAGAGCGCGGCGTATAGTAAATCGCAAAATCTTCAGAAGATGCATCGCACAGATAAGTCCACTGGTGATAAGGAAGAGTGGGGTCGGAAATCATCTGGAAGCGGTTTTTCTTTTTATAGCCAATATAGAAGCGGAATCGGATGTCTGCCGTCTCTTTTGTCGCATCCAGGCTCTTTGGCATGATGATCTTGATCCTGCCGCCCGGACGTCCCTCTAACAGCCCGAACGCTACGCCGGTTTTGCCATTTGGCTTGGTGATGGAAATAATATCCTCCTGTGTTCCGGAAAGCGATGCGATATTCTGCTCCAGATCGCCGATATCAGAAGTCTGCTTCAGCGATTCAATGCCGGAAAGCGTCTTCGGGGCAGTACGGTTCTGCGTGATCTCCGTCATCCCAAGCGCCGGGTGGAGTTCAAAGAAATTATTGTCTATGCTTGTGTTGATATGGTAACGCAGGTCGGTCGCATAAGTGACCATATATGTCTCAAACAGTTCTGTTAAAATCTGTGAACGGCTTCCGTTTCCTGCGAGGAAGATATGCACCTTGTGGATATCGGTTCCCAGTTTGCCCTTAAACGTTGCTTTCAGGCATTCGAAGAAGTTGGCGATGCCAAGTTCAATCCGTTTGCGCAACAGCCGGTCTAACAATGTCATATTGGCGTCCAGCTCATAATTCAGCTTTTGTTCTCCGGTTTTTGTAAAGAGAGGGAGTTTGATCTTTCCTGTCTGGTAAAGCGCGCTGTAATTTGCCTGGCGCTCCCAGAATGGGCGGAGACGCTCCATTAACTGCCTTGTGTTAAGCTTTGCCTCCTGTGATTCGCTGATCAGGGATTCGCTTCCAGGGAATGGCTGGCATTCCGGCGGGAGCGAAAAGGTGATATTATCGTCGCGCAGTTTGTCCTGGTTGGAGCGGAATACTTCATATGACATCAGCTGCAGCAGGTTTTCCCCACCGAGATACTGGTCGCCGCCGCTTCCATAGCATTCCAGCACATAATCATACCGCCTGCTGTCGGATGCATCCGGCGTATGCCAGTGGCCAAAATCAAAATCGGTCGTGCCGCCGCCAAAATCAAAAATACCATAGTATACTTCGCTCTCGCCGCTTTCCGGATCGAACCCATAGGATTCCAGAGCACAGATCGCATAGGCCGCCGGTTCGGAAGTCCCTTTCATCACGCGGAAATTTTTCATGAGCTCCTTGTCTTTCAGGATGGCATCCGGGAGCGATTTTTTGATGCCGCGGTAAAAACTGTCCACGATCTTATCGCAGATAGCGTGTTCAAACGTGACCGGAAACGACAAAAGGTAATTCAAAAAGATGCCGTTATTCATATTATTGATGGCAAGCCCGATATAATAAGCATAGATTTCAATCGGGTTAAAGTCCCCTTCCTTCAGTTCGGAAAAAGGAGGCAGGGAAATATCATTGCCAGCTTTGTCTTTCAGGCGGATCTGCTTTTTCTGGCTGCCCGCCCACTGCTTTAATTCATTAAAATAAGTATAGTAGTCATTGCTGGTGCTGTTCATCATGCTGCTCCCCGCAGTATGGGAGATCGTCAGGTCTTCCCAGAGCGTATCCGGCCTCCCCTCCTTTTGGTTATACAGTTCCATAAAACGTTTCAGGTTGATCAGCTCCATCACGGTAGGGTTCTCGTATTGTTTCAGATCGGCTTTTTTGGAGTAGTGGCTGGTGCCGATGCGCATAGGGGTGATCCGCTCTGTATTATCCTGATATGCGACGACAGTGCTCTTTGTGCCAAAATCAATTCCGATAATGCCATTTGGGTTGATATCGGCGGCCGGGTTGCGCGCGATCAGCGGCGTGTCCAGCTTTGCGGTATATCGGTAGGCGGAATTTTCATCCTGCCAGAGTCCCCAGTGTCCGCGGTTCGGATCGATCAGGATGTTTTCATCATAGCGGTCAAAATCGGCGCGGATCTGGTCGCAGCAGAGAAGATGCTCTTTTAAGATCTGCAGCGTGGATGGGGAGAGATTGTCCAGGGAGATGCTCTTTTCCTTTGCGTTGTACAGGAAAGAAGAGCGGTATGCGTCCTCGGAGAAAAAGTTTGCTTTCCCATTCATGATATTTTCCAGTATGACGTCCTCGCGAATCTTGATCGTGTCCCCATTCCACTCAAAACATTCCTTGCTTGCCTTGTAGAGTGATAAAGTATGTTCGTAGGTGGAAATATATTCTGACGGCAGGTCGTCCGGGAGCAGGTTGTTGTCGAGCCAGAAGTGCAGTGTCTTTAACGGTGGAATCGACTCGCTGTCCATTCCGTTGAGACGGTAAAGAGGGATGTGGTACGCTTCCTGTCTGGAAAAGCCGTTCCAGCGTTTTGAGCGGACGCCGTCTGCATGGAGCGCGCGGTGGAAGTCCATCACCGTGAAATATCCATCAAAGAAATATTCCGGGCAAAAGTCGAAAAGCTTGTCAAAATTTCCGGCAAAAGTACGTTTAAATTCATTTGGCGTCATCAGCGTTCCGGTATAATCTCCAAATTCATTGCGGAAAGTGACCGGGTCGTATGACCTGTTCAGAGGGCAGTGTCCCACTTCAAAATCGTTAAAATTTGGAAATAATGCGACAAGGGCGTTATTGTAGAGGATATTCTGGTTGCTCATATAAAACCAGTCGGAGCTCTCCGTATGTTTTGTGATATACTTTTTCATCTGATCGAAAAAGTCGATCAGGACAGCCGACTGTTTTTTGATCAGGACCGGGATATGTTCATCCACAACCTCATGGAACAATTCTTCGCCGATTGCAATTTTTGTCACCTGTTTTGTTGATATATTCATATGTGCCTCCTTTGTACCACAAAATATCATTTTGTTATTATCAACACATCATCTGATACTATTTTATTTCAACCACTGCCTTTTTTATGACTTCGCCGGAGAACGCATTGACCAGGCCGGCGAGGAGCACTCGGGAAATTTTCCCCGCCGCCCGGCTGTCCTGCGTCCGGATATGCAGGTCTACGTCAAAGCGGTCTCCCGGCGCCGTCTTCTGGAAAGCCAGTATGGGCGAGTCGTGCGTATTGTTGTATAGTTTGACAAAGTATGCGATAATTGTCTGTAAAATATCAAGGTCTGCCAGATTTCCTTCCAGCGCCGCCGTCCGGGAAAATTCCCATACGGCGTCGATGTTGCCGGGCTGTACGCCGCAGGCGAGGAACGCTTCAAAAGAAGTTCCTTTAAATACTCCGCTCAAAGCCTCTTTCGTCGGTGCGGACAGATTTTGGTACAGATAGAAAGTCTGCGTCTGCCGCTGAAAGATTCCTTTAAACTGAAAGTATTTGCTCTTATATTCATCCCGGTTTGCTTCCAGGGCGTTGAATTTCTGCATGGTTTCCTGGAGTTTGGATTCGGCGTCTGCCAATTTCGCTTCCAGATGCCGTACTTTGTCTTCCATATCGGAAAAAGTAGGGCTGTCTTCTGTGTCTTCCTCCAGGAAGAGGGAAGTCTGCCTGGCGTCCTGGTACAGTCTTTGGACGGACTGCTCCAGAGAGCGCTGCAGCTCAATATCATCATAGGTCTGGTTCGTCATAAGTACCCCCATTATCGTAAAAATAATAGATCATTCGCAAAATCCTTGGAATTGTTTTATTGTACCATCTTTTATTGTACCATAAGGAAGTTGGCGTGACTAGTAAAAGTTTTTGTCTCTGTGATATGCGGGTCTGTCTGCGTCCTGCGCTTCTGGATGCCGCCTTTTTTGCAGGGGGGGAGAGGCGGGTTATCAGATTTGTCTGCCCCACAGGTTGTAGCAATGCCTGCCTTTTTCGCATGGGAGGGCGGGTTATCAGATCTGTCTGACCCGCAGATTGTAGTAATGCTTGTCTTTTTCGCATGGGAGGGCGGGTTATCAGATTTGTCTGCCCCACAGGTTGTAGCAATGCCTGTCTTTTTCGCATGGGAGGGCGGGCGCAGGAGGGTAAAGTGTTTTATGAGATTTGCCGAAGTAATAGGAAAGGGCATGGCGGCTGTCTGCCCAGAATAGCATATGTCGGCGATGCAGCGTGGAATTTTGAGGTGAAGCATGGATATTAACGAGATTTCTTTATATGACAGCAAGGCAAATAATAATAACAGCGTTATGGCTGGGCTTGTGCCGCAGGGGCAGGCCAAAGCAGGAAACGGCGTGCGCGAAACGGGGAGCGTTACCGCTTCGGACGCATTTTTAGTGAATCTGCAGCGTGAGGGGCAGTCTCCTGCGTCCGCCGTATATACAGATACAGATGAGAACGGCGGCAGCGCGGGGGTATTGGAATCTGGCGAGCAGGCAAAACAGGATCTGGCTCTGCTAAACGGCGAAGATTATGAAAGCATCGAGGAAGAGGAGGGGTCTTTTTCCAAGAGTAACCAGGCGGCAGTAGAACGCGCGGTAGAACGCGCAAAAGAAAAGAAAGAATGGGAGGCGGAGATATTCTTAAAAAATGCCAGGATACGTGAACTCCTCCAGGATGGCATAGAGAAGATCCAGCAGAGCGGTTTTCTGGAACAGAAAAGTTTAGGACAGTTACGGGAGCTTTTTGAAGAAAACGGATTTCCGGTCAGCGAAGAGACGATCCGGAATATGATCAATGCCATGGGCATGGGGCAGACAGCCGCACAGGTGACGGATCAGTCCATGGAATATATGATCGGGCAGAATCTGGAACCAACGATTGAAAATTTATATCACGGAAAATTCAGCGCACAGGAAACCGGGTGGCATAGTTCCGGCGGGGCGCAGGATTTTGCACAGTATCAGCAGCAGATAGAGAAAATACGGTCCGAAATGGAGATACTGTCGAGCGAGATCGCCGAATTAAATACAAT
>CANQCD010000056.1 GCA_947589455.1 uncultured Lachnospiraceae bacterium
ACATGGTCTGTTTGATCTGGAGGTATCCGTCCGGGGCGATCTGGAAGTAGACTGCCATCATACGGTAGAAGATACCGGTATTGTACTCGGCTGCGCGATCAAAGAGGCGCTGGGCGATAAAGCAGGCATTAAGCGGTTTGGCAATTTTTTCCTGCCGATGGATGAAACTCTGGTGCTTTGTGCCGTCGATCTGTCCGGAAGGCCGTATCTGCAGGAAGATTTGTGCTTTTCTGTGGATCGGGTCGGGACGTTTGATACGGAGATGGTGCATGAATTTTTTTATGCGATAAGCTACAGTGCGGGGATGAACCTGCATTTCAAGCAATTTGACGGGGAGAATAACCATCACATAATCGAGGCGGCGTTTAAAGCGTTTGCAAAGGCGTTAGACGAGGCAGTAACCCTTGACGGAAGGATTGGAGATGTGATGTCGACAAAGGGAAGCCTGTAGAGAGAAACAGGATATTTCGGTTGAGCAGGAAAAGAAACCGGGCGTTTGCGCCGCACAGCGGACGAAACGGCGAACACCCGGAGGAGAAAAGCGGAGGAAGCGATGAGTCAGAACAAATTGATTATTCCATTTATTAATGCGGAAAATGAGACTGCAGGCAGTGTGGTTTCCCTGGCTGAGCAGTATTGCTATAGCGGGGCGGATGCATTATATCTTTACAATTTTACGGGGGATGAAAAGTCCAGGGAGGAATTTTTGGCTGCTCTTCGCCAGATTGAAAAGCAGATTGACATTCCCTTTTATGCGGGGCTTTATGTCGGCAGATTTGAGGACGCCAAAAAAGCGCTTTATACAGGAGCGTCTAAGGTGGTCATCCGCAAGGCGCTGCTTCCCGAAGAAAAAGTGAGGAAAGAGATCGCATCCCGTTTTGGCGCGGATAAGCTTTGTATTGAAATTGACATGAAAGCAGATTTTCAGACAGCAGAGCAGTTAGATTCCTTTTTAGAGCAGGGCTTTGGGACGGCGGTATTAAAGCATATTGATATGACAAAGAAATTTGCCGAAGCTGTTTCCAACAGCCACATCCGG
The DNA here is from genome assembly GCA_947589455.1 of uncultured Lachnospiraceae bacterium. GTDB lineage: Bacteria > Bacillota > Clostridia > Lachnospirales > Lachnospiraceae > Butyribacter. Next base: position 1,040 of record CANQCD010000056.1, read on the forward strand.
ATTATGGTGCGCGATGGGCTGATCCGGAACGATCTGGGAGAGATTTTGTCGTATGGGACGGTAGAGGCCGTCATGACAAACTATTTTGAGGAAAAGGATATCTATAAGGCAAAGCGGGGGTTGAAAAAACAGGGGATCGAGGTAGAAGTATTTGAGAGCCTGATTGATTTTTCTGATTTTAAGCTGTCAGAGAATGGATTGATCCCGGTTGTCGTGCAGGATTACCGCACAGATGAAGTCCTGATGGTGGCGTATATGAATGAAGAGTCGTATGCCCAGACAATCCGGACCGGAAGGATGACATACTACAGCCGCGGCAGAAATGAGCTCTGGATGAAGGGAGAGACTTCCGGGCATTTCCAGTATGTCAAAGAGATGATGTTAGACTGCGATAATGATACGATCCTGGCAAAAGTGCGCCAGGTGGGGGCGGCGTGCCATACCGGGAACAGGAGCTGTTTTTTTAAAGAACTTGTCAAGAAAGAATACGTCCAGACGAATCCGCTGACTGTTTTGATGGAGGATTACCGGATCATCATGGAACGGAAAGAGCATCCGAAAGAAGGCTCTTATACAAATTACCTGTTTGATAAGGGGATTGATAAAATTTTAAAAAAATGCGGGGAAGAGGCGACTGAGATTGTGATCGCTGCCAAAAACCCAGATGCAGAGGAATTAAAATATGAGATTGCAGATTTTCTCTATCACATGATGGTGCTTATGGCAGAGTGCGGTCTGGATTGGGAAGATATTACAAAGGAACTGGTAAACAGGAGATAGAACAGGAGGCAGGATATGGTAACTGGAATAGTTTTGGCAAAGGGACTGGCAGACATGACGTTCGGGGGCGCGTTTTTATGGTATCTTGTAAAATATATCATATATGCCGCTGTGGCATTTAGTGCGATCATGCTGGGAATCCGGCTGCGCAAAAAGAAAAATGAAAAAAAAGAGATGAATGAAAAAGATGGAAATTGAAAAGAAGTTTAAAGTGACAGCGCTGCCGGAACCGCTCGGGCAGTATGAAAAAAAAGAGATTGAGCAGGGATATCTCTGTAAAGACCCAGTCGTGCGGATAAGAAAGAGCAACGACAGCTATTATCTGACGTACAAGTCAGGATATGGCATAGGGCAGACAGATGGCGATACCAGGGTCAATCAGGAGTTAGAGGCGCCTCTTTCCGAGGCGGGATATCTTCATCTGAGAGAAAAGGCGGATGGTTATCTGATCCAGAAGACCCGCTATCTGATTCCGCTGGCGGATGGGCATACCGGGGAATTGGATCTCTTCCATGGACGGCTCGAAGGGCTTATTTTTATCGAGGTCGAATTTGCGGATATCGAGGAGGCCGCAGATTTTCAGCCGCCGGAATGGTTTGGGGAAAATGTAAGTGGAGATGAGCGATATACAAACAGTTTTTTGTCGGGATGCGGCAATCTGGATGTATTTCAATAAAACTTGCTGCAAAGCGGCAGTATTATACGTAAAAAATGGAGGCACATTATGTTTAAGATTGTGAAAAAGGAATATCTTGCCAATAATATCTGGCTGATGGATATTGAGGCGCCCAGGATCGCGAAATCCTGTGAACCGGGACAGTTTGTCATTGTAAAAATGGATGAGGAAGGGGAGAGGATTCCTCTTACGGTCTGTGATTATGACAGGGACAAAGGGACTGTGACGATTGTATTTCAGACTGTCGGCGCATCTACCCAGGAAATGGCGGAATATGAGGTTGGCGAGAGCTTTATGGATTTTGTAGGACCGCTGGGCTGTCCGTCTGAGCTGATCAAGATGCCGTTAGAAGAATTGAAAAAAGAAAGTATTTTATTTGTCTGCGGCGGCGTCGGGACAGCGCCGGTGTATCCTCAGGTAAAATGGATGAAGGCGCATGGCATTGACGTAGACGTGATCATCGGGGCGAGGACTAAGGATATCATGATCCTTGAAGAGCCGATGCGGGAAGTCGCCGCCAATCTTTACATAGCGACTGACGACGGTTCCTATGGATTTAAGGGAAATGGCTGCGACCAGATCAATGAGCTGGTCAAGAACCAGGGAAAGACATATACGCGGGTAGTAGCGATTGGTCCGATGATCATGATGAAATTTGTGTCGCTTTTGACCAAAGAACTTGGGATTCCTACTATTGTCAGCATGAATCCAATCATGGTAGACGGTACCGGGATGTGCGGCGCCTGCCGCCTGCAGGTCGGCGATGAGATTAAATTTGCCTGTGTCGACGGTCCGGAATTTGACGGACATCTGGTTGATTTTGACCAGGCGATGCTGCGCCAGAGGATGTATCAGACGGAAGAGGGACGTATGCTTCTGCGCCGGAAAGAGGGAGATACCCATCACGGCGGCTGCGGAAATTGCAGTGGATCATAAAACAGCAAAAAGCCTCGGCGATCAGCGGAGCTTGCAGGGATATGCGCGGGGCTGTGAAAGCTGGCAGGCGAGACAGTTAGAACAAGCGGAGCGAGAAAACTTGCAAACGTGTGCGGGGCTGTGAGAGCAGGGTCTCGCAAATGACGGAAAAAAGTTACAAATAGAAAGGAAATCAATCATGGAAGTAGATGTTTTAAAGAGGATTCCAGTGCGCGAACAGGATCCAAAAGTCCGCGCTGCAAACTTTGAAGAAGTTTGTCTCGGATATAACAGGGAAGAGGCGATGGCAGAGGCGAGCCGCTGCCTGAAATGTAAAAATCCACAGTGTGTCAAGGGATGTCCGGTAAATATTAATATTCCGGGATTTATCAAAGAGGTAGAGGAGGGCAATATAGAAAACGCTTATCATGTGATCGGCGAATATTCTGCACTTTCCGCCGTCTGCGGACGCGTCTGCCCGCAGGAGAGCCAGTGCGAGGCAAAATGTATCCGGGGCATCAAGGGCGATGCTGTCTCAATCGGCAAGCTGGAGCGTTTTGTGGCAGATACGGCGAGAGAAGAAGGGTTCAAGCCGGAAAAGACAGCTGAGCCGAATGGAAAGAAAGTCGCAGTGATCGGTTCCGGACCGGCGGGGCTGACCTGTGCCGGGGATCTGGCAAAGCTCGGTTACGACGTTACGATTTTTGAGGCGCTTCACAAAGCGGGCGGCGTGTTGTCTTACGGCATTCCGGAATTTCGTCTTCCAAAGACAAAGGTAGTAGATCAGGAAATAGAAAATGTAAAAGCGTTAGGCGTTAAGATTGAGACAAATGTTGTGATTGGAAAAGCGATCACGGTAGACGAACTGTTAGACGAGGAAGGTTTTGACGCAGTATTTATTGGCTCTGGCGCAGGACTTCCAAGATTTATGGGAATCCCTGGAGAAAATGCAAACGGTGTATTTTCTGCCAATGAATATTTAACCAGAAGCAATCTGATGAAAGCATTTGACGATAACTATGACACGCCGATCATTGCGGGAAAGAAGGTGGCGGTTGTCGGCGGCGGCAACGTGGCAATGGACGCGGCAAGGACAGCGCTCCGCCTTGGCGCAGAGGTACATATTGTATACCGGCGCAGCGAGGAAGAACTTCCGGCGAGGGTGGAAGAAGTCCATCATGCAAAGGAAGAGGGGATTGTCTTTGACCTTTTGACAAACCCAACGCAGATTTTTACGGACGACAAGGGAAATGTAACCGGCATGGAATGTATCCGCATGGAACTTGGAGAGCCGGATGAGTCAGGGAGAAGAAGACCGGTAGAAAAGCCAGGTTCGGAGTTTACGCTGGATGTGGATACCGTCATTATGTCTCTGGGAACAAGCCCGAACCCATTGATCTCTTCTACGACAGCGGGGCTTGACACCGACCGCAGGAAATGCATTGTGGCAGAGGAAGAAAACGGTCAGACGTCCAAGGCAAAAGTTTACGCCGGAGGCGACGCCGTGACAGGCGCGGCTACAGTTATTCTGGCAATGGGAGCCGGAAAAGCTGCAGCAAAGGGCATTCACGAGTTTTTGAGTAAATAATTTTATGCAGATTGCATAAAATTCAATAAAAAAAAAGAAAATATGCACAAGAAGCCAGGAGAAAACAGAGAAGGTTTCTTGTGCATTTTGTTTATTCTGCCCTTTTTGGCTGTTATTTTCGTCTGGTTTAGACATTGTATATGACCTGTTGATTTGGTACTCTTAATACAGAAAAATTCTTTTCCAGGCGGACAGCAAGTTAAGCCCGGATGGGTTTTCTTATATTCCTGAATAGTAGAGAAACATGTCGTCATAATAAGTATTTTCTATATTATCTTATTGATATCACGGTATGATAAGGTCTTTTTATGAAACATTTTCCTGATATTGAGGCTCTCCCATAAGAACAGCACAGACGCTGTCTGCCACAAGGCAGCCAAAATAAGGCGTACAATTTAAGATTTTGTTATTTGTGTGCTGCCGGGGAAAAAGAAGTTTTCTGCCGCACTGTACGGGTGCATACCGGACAGTGTTTTTGCAAACAATTTTAACCGTGCCGTTCAAACAGCGGCAGCACAGACGAGCTTTCCGGGGCAGGACAGGCGCGCGGCCTGCCCCGGAAAGCGCAGTAAGTAAAATGGAGGGAAGGGAACAATGGATTATGCAAATGGTGAGATGTATCAGCGCTTTTGTGATTCTATGAGAGAGGCGGTAGCGGTTCGGTTTGGCGAAGACGCAGAGATTGAGATACACAAGGTGATGAAAAACAATTCGCTGGAGTTAGACAGCCTGTCAATTCTTCTGCCTGCTCAGACAGTGACGCCCAATTTTTATCTGCAGGAGTATTATAAAAGGTACGAGAAGGGAGCAAAGATCCAGGAACTCGCAGAAGAAATCGAAGAGCTGTATTATGAGGCAAGGGATAGTGAGAGAAAATTAGATATCGATCTGTCTTTTGAAAATTGCAGAGAACGCATCGTGTTCCGGCTGGTATCGCAGAAGAGGAACAAGAAGCTGCAGCCGACGATTCCTCATATTTCTTTTCTTGATCTGATGATCAATTTTTATGTGTTGATTTCTAAAGAATCCGATGGGATCGCATCTATTCGAATAACGAATGTTATGATGCAGAACTGGGGCTGCAGTCAGGATGAGCTGTTTTCTCTTGCAAAAGAAGACACAGAGCGGCTGTTTCCGGTAAAAATTTGCAGTATGCGCGCATTGCTTGAAAATTTTATATCAGGAGAAGATCTCTGCAAAACGACGGGAGGAGCGCTGCTGCAGGAGAACAGCCCGTACATTATCACAAACCAGAGCGGTATCAATGGAGCGGCGGTAATCTTATACCCGGATACTTTAAATCAGTTAAGCAGCCTGCTAAATGGGGATTACTATCTGCTGCCAAGCAGTATCCATGAGCTGTTAGCAGTCCCGGTGGCTTTTTCTGATAAGGAACAGGATTTAGCAGAGATGGTTCGTGAAGTCAACAGCAGCTGCGTCCTGCAGGAGGAGATCCTGTCGGATACCGTATACCGTTACTGGCACGAGGAAGAAGTCATCCGCATTTGTGCCTGATAATAAACGAGGGCTTCTGTCACAGGATAACAGGCATGGCGGTGTTTCTGTCATGCACTGTTATCTCTTATACTCAAACGCAGGGAGGGGAATGCGGAGAAACAACGCAGAGGGGACAACGCAGGGGGCAAAATTTTCCTTTACAAATGCTATGGCGTGTGGTATAATAGCAACTGCTTTAAAACTCATAGGAAGACCGCTGAACCATACAAAATACGGCGGCTTGAGATTATTACGCACCTGTAGCTCAGTGGATAGAGCAATGGTTTCCGGAACCATGTTAGCAGGGGTTCGAGTCCCTTCAGGTGCGCTTTTCTTTATATTACAAGTCATTTGTACATGATTGGCATGTGCAGACACAGGCAGATATTTTTATGGGATTGGAGACGGTTTGCATTGGATCGGTCTCTTTTATAAAAACAGTATGCCGTAATGTATGAAAGGATGACGCATTGATGCGATTGAGATACAAAAAGCTGATCATTATATTTTCTTTGGCGATTATGTTGATAGGAATGGGGACGTTTTCTATGGTTGTTCCGTCTGTTGACTTTTCTTTTGGGAAAAGTGCGGATAACCAGTTGGCGACAAAGAACAACAGTGCCCTGGATTCCAGGACGGACTCGGAAATAGAAGAAGATATTACCATGTTGGTCAAAAATTATTTTGATGCAAAGCAGAAGGTGTCAATGTCGGAGCTGGCGGAGTGTGTCAGCGATATCAGCCATGTGGAAGAAAAACGTCTGGTGACGGAGGCAGAATATATCGAGGCATATAAAAATATAGACTGCATGATCTTAAATGACGGACTGAGGGAAGGGACGTACCGCGTCTATGTATATTACGAAGCGAAGATCTATGATATTGAGACACTGGTTCCCTCGCTGACAGCCCTGTATGTCACATCGGATGAGAATGGGAAATTTACGATTTATCTGAGTGCGATTGATGGGGAAGACCAGAAAGCGATCGATGCGTTGGATAACACGCCGGAAGTGAAGCAGAAAATTGATTCTGTACAGCGAAAGCTTCAGGATATTGTCAGCAAAAACGCTGACGTGCGGGATTTCTATAATATGCTGGAGAGTTCGACGGCAGTAGACGATACAGAGAATAATAAAAATATAGACCAGGAAGCAGGAAGCAATCAGAAAAAACAGGATGAGTAATTAAACTGTCAGGATTTCGGTGTCAAAAGAAACTTTTGGCATCGGAATTTTTTATGGGATAGGAAAATGCAAGCCCTCCTAAAGGAGGGCTTTGAAACGTAGTGGAGCATAAGGGCAAAACGCAGGCGGTGCCCTTTTTCATTTTGTATAGTGGCAGAGAAGGCAGGAGATTGTTTTTTTGATATAGTCGGAGAGGAAATTGTCATGGACGGGATTCGGATCAATAAATTTTTGAGTGAAGCGGGAGTTTGCTCCCGGAGAGAGGCGGACAGGCTTTTAGAGGCGGGCAGGGTCACTGTGGATGGAAAGATGGCGGCGCCGGGAGACCGGGTATTGGAGACGTCGCAGGTTTTTGTAGATGGCAGGGAAGCCTTTCGGGAGATAGAAGAAATTTTTCTCGCATTTTATAAGCCGCGTGGCATTGTCTGCACCACCGCATCAACTGAAAATGGGGAAAAAGTGAGCAATGTGGTCGATTATATCAATTATCCCAAAAGAATATATCCAGTGGGTCGTCTCGACCAGAGCTCGGAGGGGCTTTTGCTCCTGACAAACCAGGGAGAGATCATGAACCGGATATTGAAAAGCTGCTATGATCATGAAAAGGAATATTTTGTGAGGGTAGATCATAAAATAACCGAAGATTTTTTGCGCGGGATGGCGGGGGGCGTGCCGATATTAGATACTGTGACAAAGCCTTGCCGTATCTGGCGGGAGGATGAGACAAGCTTTCGGATCATCATTACACAGGGATTAAACAGGCAGATTCGCAGGATGTGCGAATATTTTGGATACCGCGTGACATATCTGCGGCGGGACCGTGTGATGAATATCACATTAGAGGGGTTAAAGAAAGGACGTTACCGTCCGCTTGGCAAGGAAGAGATCGCAGAGCTAAAGAGGATGTGCTTTGCAGCAGAGAGTAAATAAAAATGGAGGAACGCAATGTCGCTTCAATTAGATAGAATGAAAGAACTGACAGAAAAGCTCAGTGAAGCCGCCAGGGTTTATTATCAGGGGCAGGACGAGATCATGAGTAATTTTGAATATGATGCGTTATATGATGAATTGGAGGCGCTGGAGAAAGAGACTGGCGTTATCCTGGCAGGAAGCCCGACACAGAAGGTCGGGTTTGAGGTGCTTAGCGAGCTTCCCAAAGAGAGACATGCATCGCGGATGCTGTCTTTGGACAAGACAAAAGAAGTGGAACAGCTTGCGTCCTGGTTAGGCAGTCAGGAGGCGTTACTGTCCTGGAAACTGGACGGACTGACTGTGGTACTCACATATGAAGATGGCGTGTTAAAGAAAGCTGTCACCAGAGGGAACGGCCAGATTGGAGAAGTGATCACAGGAAATGCAAAAACGTTTAAAAATCTGCCGCTTACGATTCCGCATAAGGGACAGATCGTACTCCGCGGGGAGGCGGTCATTCCGTATTCTGAGTTTGAAAAGATCAATGCGACGCTTCCGGAGGAGGAGCAGTACAAAAATCCGCGGAATCTGTGCAGCGGCTCGGTGCGTCAGTTAAACAGCGAGATCACGGCAAAGCGGAACGTCCGATTTTTTGCTTTTGCGCTGGTGTCTGCGCCGGGAGTGGATTTTCATAATTCGCAGGAAGCAAAGTTTGATTTTTTGCGCGAGCAGGGCTTTGAGGCGGTAGAGTACCAGAGGGTGAGCGCAGAGACGGTTGCCGATGTTGTAAAGCAGTTTTCTGAAAAGATTGCCTCGAATGATTTTCCATCAGATGGACTGGTGCTTTTATATGACGATATTGCCTATGGAGATTCTCTGGGCGAGACAGCAAAGTTTCCGAGAAATGCGATTGCCTTTAAGTGGGCGGACGAGGTTGCGGAGACGAAGCTGTTAGAGGTAGAATGGAGTGCGTCAAGAACAGGTCTGATCAATCCGGTCGCTGTTTTTGAACCGGTAGAGCTGGAAGGGACGACAGTGAGCCGTGCAAGCGTCCATAACGTCAGCATTGTAAAGGAGCTTATGCTGGGGATTGGAGACACGATCCAGGTCTATAAGGCAAATATGATCATCCCGCAGATTGCGCAGAATCTGACGAAAAGCGGTTCGCTGGAGATTGCAAAGAAATGTCCGGTCTGCAAACAAAAGACAAGCATCCATAAGGAAAATGGAGTAGAGGTGCTTGTCTGTGAGAATCCGGACTGTCTTGCCAAAAAAATGAAATCCCTTGCGCATTTTGTGAGCCGTGACGCAATGAATATGGAGGGACTGTCGGAGGCGACGATTGAGAAGTTTATAGAAAAGGGATTCCTGCATCAGATGGCGGATCTGTTCCATCTGAGGGACCACAGGGATGAGATTGTCACAATGGAGGGCTTCGGTGAAAAGTCTTATGAAAATCTGATCCGTGCGGCTGACCATGCCAGGGAAGTTACTGTGTCCCGTTTTTTGTACAGTCTTGGCGTGCCGAATATCGGTCCGGCCAATGCCAGGCTGATCTGCCGGGCGATGGGGCAGGATTTTCAAAAGGTGAGAAATGCGAAGGAGGAAGAACTTGCAGAAATTGATGGCGTAGGTCCTGTCATGGCAAAGAGTTTCCGGGAGTTTTTTGACAATCCGGAGAATAACCAGATGATAGAGGAGCTGTTAAAAGAGGTGACGCTGGTTTCGGAGGGACAGGACGACACACCTTCCGATCTGGACGGACTGGTATTTGTCATTACCGGAAGCGTCGTGCATTTTGCAAACCGGCAGGAATTAAAAGAATTGATTGAAAGCCGTGGCGGCAAAGTGACAGGGAGCGTGACTGGCAACACAGATTTTCTGATAAATAACGACAGCATGAGCAATTCTTCTAAAAATAAAAAAGCAAAGGAACGAAACATTCCTGTGCTGACAGAGGATGAATTTATTACAAAGTTTCATATAAAGTGACAGAGGCGGCAGCCTTTTGTCAATGGCAGTAAAAGGAGTGGATTGGTATGCCGATTAAAGTGAAAAATAATCTTCCGGCGAAGAAAATCATGGAAAAGGAAAATATTTTTATGATGGATGAATCCAGAGCGATGACGCAGGATATCCGTCCGTTAAGTATTGCCATATTAAATTTGATGCCGCTAAAGGAAGATACGGAGGTGCAGCTGCTGCGCAGCCTGTCCAATACGCCCCTCCACATTGAGATTACTTTTCTGACAACGGCGTCCTATATTGGGAAAAATACTCCGGAGAGTCATTTGAATGAGTTTTACCGGACGTTTGCTGACGTGAGGGAACGTAAATTTGACGGATTGATCATTACCGGCGCGCCTGTAGAGAAGATGGAATTTGAACAGGTGCAGTATTGGGATGAGCTGACTGCGATCATGGAGTGGTCTAAGACGAATGTGACCAGTACGTTCCATATCTGCTGGGGGGCGCAGGCGGGACTGTATTATCATTATGGGATTCACAAACACCTGCTGGAAAAAAAGGTGTTTGGCGTGTTTGAGTTTCGTGTACATCACAGGAAAGAACCTCTCCTGCGAGGGTTTGACGATGTCTTTTATGCGCCGCATTCCCGCTACACAGGCGTGGATCATGAGGAGATCGCCGCCTGTGAGGACTTGATCGTCCTGGCAGATTCTGAGGAGTTGGGAGAATGCATCATTGTCTCAAAAGATGGGAAACAGGTATTTGTCCTGGGGCATTTAGAGTATGACCGTCTGACGCTGGATATAGAATATAAGCGGGATCTGAAAAAAGATATACCAATCGAACTGCCGGTCAATTATTATGAGAAGGACGATTGTAATATCCGTCCTCTGCTCCGGTGGCGTGGGGCGAGCAATGCGATCTATTCTAATTGGGTGAATTATTATGTTTACCAGAATACGCCTTACGAGTGGTCATAGGAAAGAACATGAAGTGGGCGTTCTACATATTGACGATAGGATAGAGGGGCGCTTTGCAAATCACCGCATAAAACACAATATAAAACGAAAAGCGAATACCTATGCAAGGCAAATTGATACACAAAGCGAAATCAAAACGAAAAGCGCATCGATTCGCTTAGAATGGAGGAAAAGATGGAAAGAAAAAAGATCATTACTTTCTTTTTGACGATTGGGATCGTGTTGGGCATGACAGCCTGTGGCGGGCGGGATGTGAAAACAGATACTTCTGTAGTGCAGAGGGAAGCGCAGGAAAGCCCTGGAACGCAGGGGTATGAGAGTGCGGAGCCGGATGAGGATCAGAAAGCGGCAGAGGAAAGTGCGGAGCCGGATGAGAATCAAGAAGTGACAGAGGAGAGCGCAGAGCCAGGCAGAGATCAAGAAGCGACAGAGGAGAGCGCGGAGCCGGATGAGAATCAAGAAGCGGCAGAGAAGAGTGCGGAGCCAGGCAGAGATCAGGAAGCAGCCGATGGCAGCGAACCAGAAATGATATCAGAGGCAGAACTTACTGATGTGAAAACATCTGCAATGTATACGACAAGAAGGGTCAATGTGAGGAAAGAGCCTTCTATGGAGTCAGAGATTGTAACAATATTAGACGCCCGCAAAAAGGTGAAGGTCATCTCTTATGAGGGGGATTGGAGTAAAATATTATACAAAAAACGAATTTGTTATATAGCAAGCGAATATATCAGGAAAAAGAGCGACCTGGAAAATGGTTTTCTGGTCGTGATCGACGCCGGCCACCAGAGCAGGGGCAATAATGAAAAAGAGCCGGTGGGACCTGGCGCAAAGGAGATGAAAGCAAAAGTATCCAGCGGCACAAGCGGCTGTGTTTCCGGTTTGGCTGAATATGAGTTAAACCTTTTGGTTGCAAAAAAGTTGCAGGCTGAATTGAAGGACAGAGGCTATCGTGTTATCATGGTCCGGACAAAAAATGATGTAGATATCAGTAATTCCGAGCGGGCGGTGGTTGCAAATAATGCAAATGCCGACGTCTTTGTTCGGATCCATGCAAACGGAGCGGAAAATTCTTCCGCAAATGGAGCGATGACAATCTGTCAGACCGCTGGCAACAGATATAATGGCAATCTGTACAAAAAAAGCAAAAAGCTTTCCGCCTCAATCCTGGATTCCTTAGTTGCGGCAACCGGCTGCAAAAAAGAATACGTCTGGGAGACAGATACCATGAGCGGCATTAATTGGGCAAAGGTGCCGGTGACAATCGTAGAGATGGGCTATATGACAAATCCACAAGAGGATCGAAAGTTAGCCACAGACAGTTATCAGGATAAAATTGCCGGAGGCATCGCAGACGGGATTGACCGGTACTGCGGCATCTCCCATTAAGCAGGGAAGGGGGCAAAAGCGCTGGGATGTGACAGGTGTGCCGGAATAAACTTTAGCGCTTGGCTTTGCATTAAGGGAAGGAGCAAAGGCGCCGGGATGTGACAGGTGTGCCGGAATAAACTTTAGCGCCTGGATTTGCATTAAGGGAGGGAGCAAAGGCGCCGGGATGTGACAGGTGTGCCGGAATAAACTTTAGCGCCTGGATTTGCATTAAGGGAGGGAGCGAAAGGGGCTGGAAGGGGCAGTACGCAGGTTTTGCCGGCGGCTGCGGCCTGTGAGTTGAAAGAAGAAAGGTTTGGTGGTATACTCTAACCGTGCCATTTAAGATATGGCTGTCTGGAAACGGAGGAAAACAAGGAGGATGGAACAGGATGGAGCAATACAAAAAAGAATTTATCGAATTTATGGTAGAGAGTGATGTGCTTAAATTTGGCGAATTTACGTTAAAGAGCGGTAGGAAATCTCCGTTTTTTATGAATGCAGGCGCTTATGTGACAGGGGCGCAGCTCCGCCGTTTAGGGCAATATTATGCGCAGGCGATCCACGAGCATTACGGTGATGATTTTGATGTGCTTTTTGGCCCTGCATACAAAGGGATTCCTCTCAGCGTGGCAACGACGATTGCATACAGCGAGATGTACGGCAGGGAAATCCGCTACTGCTCTAATCGCAAGGAGATAAAAGATCACGGCGACACCGGCATTTTACTGGGAAGCGAGATCAAAGACGGCGACCGCATTGTGATCATAGAGGACGTCACGACTTCAGGAAAGTCGATTGCGGAGACATTTCCTATCCTGCAGGAGCAGGGAGATGTAAAAATTGTCGGGCTGATGGTTTCATTAAACAGGATGGAGCGGGGGTTAAGCTCCAATGCCAGTGCGTTAGAGGAGATCAGTAAAAAATATGGTTTTGAGGCGAATGCCATCGTCACGATGGAGGATGTTGTGGAATGCTTGTATCAGAAAGAGTGTAAGGGAAAGGTTCTGATTGATGATACGCTGAAAAAGGCAATCGACGATTATTATGCAAAATATGGAGCGGACAAAACACGCTGACGGCATAGATTGGAGATATCCTGTTTTTATGGGATAGGAGAGCTTTGAAAGGTATTGGGGCACAAGGGCAAAGCGCAGGCGGTGTCCTTTTTTATGAGAAAGCGGAGGTGATTTGTGTTGGAAAAGATATATCATACGATGAAGTCTGTCGGGATTTTTAATGTGGTATTAGGGATTTTAATGATCGTTTCGGGGATTGGTTTTGGTATTTTTGTGATCACGAAAGGAGCAAAACTGCTCAAGCGCAAATCAGATTTAATGTTCTGATGGAGTATATTACATTAAGCTTGTATCAAGATTTTAGCTGCATGGCCGGGAAGTGTCCGGATACTTGCTGCGCCGGGTGGAGAATCGATATTGACAGGGAAGCATATCAGCGTTTTTTGCAGATTGAGCCGGAGTGGCTTCGGGCAGATATCCTTTCTGCGATTGTTGTGGATGGGAAAAGCGTTTCGTTCAAAAACAGGGAAGACGGTCGCTGCCCGATGCTGGAAGAAGACGGACTTTGCCATATTCAGCGATTTACCGATGAAAAAACACTCTGCAATACCTGCAGGAAATATCCAAGGCTTCTCTATAGGGATGAGAACGTGTGCAGGCTTTCGATGGCGGCGTCCTGTCCGGTTGTCTCTGCAGGTATTTTCCGGGGAAAGATCGGCTGGAAGAAGCAGCTTCAAAACAGGAGGAGCGAATGGGCATCTCTCTCCGAGATTCCAGGAGTTAGCCAGATTGTGAAAGTGTATCGGGAGCATGAGGAGATGGCGGCGGCTTTCTGGGAACAGAGACCGGACGAAGAGATGATATATGCCTGTTTAGAAAAACTGGCGGTACAGGAGGTGCTTGCCGTGGCGTCTGCCTATCGAGAAGGAAATGTTCTTGCTCCGCTTTTTACGTATCTGCAAAAGAAAAGGGAAAACGTATTGGATCGGTTTTCCCTTTTTCGTGCAGAGCAAAAATCGGTCTGGGAACGCCTTTCTCGTTC
>CANQCD010000057.1 GCA_947589455.1 uncultured Lachnospiraceae bacterium
CAATTTTTCAATAAGATCATTGATGTTATTACTCTCCGTCCTCCCAAAGACTTCGTCCCAGTCCCCCTGTTTTGCCAGCTCATACAGGTATGCCGCCTCATCTCCCAATTCCATTGCCCCCACCTGCTTCGCCGTACTCTTCAGCGCATGGATCTCGATCAGATAGGTTTCTGTGTCGTTTTGTTCTGTCATCTCCCGAAACTGGCTGATCCGTTCCGGAATCGCCTGATAAAAGGAGTCCAGGATAATTTTATACAGTTCTTCGCTTTGAAGCATTTCGATTGCGCCGGCGATATCCAGTCCGGGCACAGGGCTTTCCGCACGCTCCTTTGCCTTCTCCTCTTCTCCGCCGGCTGGCGTCTGCAGACTGGCAGACAGGTCGACGGCTGTACTTTCCATTTCCTTTGGCATAATATTTTTCTGCTGTTTGATCAGCTTATCCGGCGGCAGCCACTTGCGCAGCTTATCCATCAGCACTTTTACCTCTACCGGCTTTGGCACGAAGTCGTTCATCCCTTCTCTGATAAATTCATTTTCAATGCCGTCTGCTACGTTTCCGGTGAGCGCAATGATCGGCACGTCATTGTAATTTTCATAGAAGCGCCGGATGATATGCGTTGTCTCTACACCGTCCATTCCCGGCATCATATGATCCATAAAGATCAGGTCGTATTTATTTTCTGCGATCAGGTCGATTGCTTCCTTACCGTTTTGTGCCGTATCAATATGCATCTCCAGCGGCGCTAATAATCCGACGTCTACCTGCAGGTTGATCAGGTTGTCGTCTACCATCAGCACATGGGCGTCCGGCGCAATAAAACTGATCGCCATATTGTCCGCATCGCCGCCGATATGCAGGGATTCCCCATTTAATATACCCGCGACCAGATTGGTAGAAAACGGCCGCTTCACTACCCAGATATTACTCTGCGCTGATTTTAATGTACTATAATAATCCGCCAGAACCACTACTGTGACGCTGTCATTTGCCGCCGCGTAATTGACCGTCTCCTGCCGGCAAAGTTTCTCCTCTGTAAACAGGAAGCGGTTTTTCCTCTCGTCAGATTCCGGCACGTCTCCTTCGCTGTCTACATCTTTATAAACGACGCCCAGCGTATCTAATATATCGTGCAGGGCGCGCTGCAGATGTCCCTCGTGCAACATGATATATACGATATTATCCTCCGGGGATGCAACTCGTATGCTGTTGTCCGCAATCGCTACTTTTTGCGGCAGACGGACGCTGAAGGCGGTGCCTTTCCCATAATGGCTCTCTACGGAGATCGTTCCGTTCATCATGTGGACAAAATCCTGCGTGATGGCAAGCCCAAGCCCGGTGCCTTCGATATTGCGGTTGCGCTTACTGTCTACCTGCTGGAACGATTCAAAGATTCCGCCCAGATCTTTTTCTTTGATCCCAATCCCGGTATCGCGGATATCTATTTTTAAGGTAAGGTTTTCTTCATCTTCCGTCTGAAAATCTACGTCCATGACGATCGCGCCCTTGTGCGTAAATTTTACGGCGTTGTTTAAGATATTTACCATGATCTGGCGAATGCGGTTGCCGTCTCCATATAATTTGACCGGAAGCGCCGGATTAATATTCAGGATCAGCTCGACTTTGCTGTTGGAGGACTTTGCCTGCAGCATATTCATGATCTCCAAAGAGAGCTCTGTAATAGAATAGGGCTCTTCCTGAATACGCATTTTCCCCGCCTGGATCTTTGAAAAATCTAAAATATCGTTGATCAGGGACAGCAGCGCTTTGCCTGACGTCTGAATCTGACGGACATATTCCCTCGCCTCGCCGCTCATGCTTTCCCGCAGCGCCATCTCTGCCATGCCGATCACTGCATTCATCGGGGTACGGATCTCGTGGCTCATATTTGCCAGGAAATCTGACTTCATCTGCGCTACCTTTTTTGCCTCAGTCTCTGTCTCCATCGTCTGATAACGGGCTTCCGCCATATCGACCATTGTACCGAGAATGGACTTAATATAATAGATTGTTTTTTCTAATTCTTGTTTCGTTATGATTCTTAATTTTGCGGCAGATCTAATAAAACGCCGGGAGTCAATATCCATCTCATGCGCCATCTGTTTAAACTGTTCAATGTCCGGATCGTCTATGAGAACCTGCCCGCCGTAAACGACTGCCGCCACCTCGTTCCCCCAGAACAGCGGAATGCCGTAATTTACCAGTCCGATATGGCAGCTGCATATCACAGTGTCCCTCTTTTCCTTCACCTGCCGGATCAAATCTCGGATACATTTTTCACATCGTCCGTATCCGATTGGCGACATACGGGTATAGCACCGGCAAATCTCTGTAAAATGGCTGCTCTCTGTTACAACCTCACCATCAACGGTCAGCAAAACAGCAGCAAGTCCTGTGAGCTCTGAAAAATCGTCCTGGACTTTCTGCATTTTTTCTATATCTAATACTTTGTTTATTTTATCTAACTGCCCCATAACGCTAACCCGCCTTTTATGATAAATTGTTCTCAAGCTGCTCTCTCTTGATATCTTCGTCCTCTTTTTTTCTCACAACAGAAAGAATAACTCCTAAATTCATGACAAACTCATAAAATCTGTGCCTGTTTGCATGATCCCAGTTGTATGACACCGCTGCATAACCAAACATTTTGTCATTGGCATGGAGCGGGCTGAACATGATCTGGTTTTCCCTGTCGTACATAGACTGCATCTGTGCCAGCTGTTCCCTGAAATGGAATGGCTGCATAATCGTCTTGTACTGTTTTTCAAATTGTACGTCAATCCATTCTACCATATTGTCTAACAAAAAGCTTTCCTTGTCCAGTACGGTATGTTCGTGCTGCAAAAATTCTTCGCAGACACAAATCTTTAACTCAGTATATTTGATATCATACATAAACCGATGCAGATGGTCTGCAATGTCTGCGACCCTTCTATACTGCGTCAGCTGCTCCAGCATGGTACACATAACGTCCATATGGTCAAGATTTTTTGAATATTGGCCGTATATGGATAATAATGCTTTGTTTGCCCTGATATAATCTCTTTTCGCACAGCCGCAGGATTCCCTGTAATGGCAGGTATAGCCTACTACTTCCTGCTCGTTTGCCAGCTTTTTCCCACTCAGGAAAATGCTCGCCACTTTCATAATGTTCTGCCCAATCTCTTTGAATTTGTATGCGGCGGTCGTCAGGCGCGGAGTGTAATACTGCCCCAGCTCCATCATGTCAAATCCTGTCACTATGACGTCCTCCGGCACGGAATAACCGTGTTCTGATAATACGTCGATCGCCGTTACCGCCATCAGGTCGTTTGCACAGATGATCGCTTCCGGCGGTTTTTTATTGTTTTCTAAAAATCCCTCTACCGCCTGCCTTGCCGGCCATTCCCAAAATCCGCCATACCCGATCTGGTCGTGCTTGACGTGTATGCCATAGGAATCTAATACATCTTTGAAAATCTGTTCCCGCTTGTCGGAAAAGTAATTGTTTTTGATCCCTGCGAGGAAATTGATATTACGGCAGTTATGTACCTCTACCACATGCCTCACGATCTCTTCAAACGCCGCCTCCCAGTCAAATACAACGTTATATGCCTCATCATGGCTGCGATCTACGGAAATAACAGGAATCTTATGCTTCGCCGTCCTCTGTATCAATTCATCGACTACGCTTCGGTCTTTGATCGTCTCGGACATCACAACTAATGCGCAGAGCCGTTCGTATGTGATCAGATCCAGAACTGCTTTCTCCCCATTTTCAGAAAAAACTCCGTCAAACATATCGTCGTTCATATTGAAAATCTGCACATAGTAATTGTTTAACTCGGCTTCATGGCAAATGGCGCGCACGATAGAACCCTGCGGCTCCCACTGCAGTTTTGCAAGACATATGGCGATAACCGGTTTTTTTAATGACTCCATAAGATCACTTCTCCATTTCTTTCCAGTGCACTGTCACGGCAGGTCAGCCCTGACTCCCTGCTTGTTCCATAATATGTTTTACTTCTTTTATAAACCGCTCCATCTCTTCCTGTGTTCCAATGGAAATCCTCAAATAGTCTTCAATCCTTTTCTGGTTTCCAAATCTCCGCACAAAAATTTTCTGCTTCCGCAGCGCTTCAAAAAATACAATGCCGGGGATTGTCTTATGCCTGGCAAAAATAAAGTTTGTGCAGGAGTCCCAAAAATGAAAACCCAGTTTTGCTAATTCCTTCTTGGTCCACTCTCTTGTCTCAATGATTTTCCGGCAGGTCTCTTCAAAATATGCCCGGTCGCGAATTGCCGCCGCGCCAATGGAAACGGACAGCCGCGTCATCGGATAGCTGTTAAAGGAAAACCGCACATCGTTCATCGCACGAATCAGCTCTTCCTGCCCAATGGCATAACCAATCCGCATCCCCGCCAGCGAGCGAGATTTGCTCAGCGTCTGTACAATCAACACATTGTCATATTTTTCTGTCAGCTCCAGCGCGCTGGTCCCGCCAAAATCAATATAGGCCTCGTCAATGATCACAACGACGTCCTGATTGTGTTTTATGATTTCTTCTAGCGCCGGAAGTCCCTGCGCAATCCCGGTCGGCGCATTGGGATTTGCGATCACAACGCCTCCATTCTCCCCGTAATAATCTTTGCCTTCCACCTCGAATACATCGTTTAGCGGTACTTTTTCGTACGGTATCTGGAACAGTTCCGCCCAGACGTCATAAAAGGAATACGTAATGTCCGGAAAAAGGATTGGCTTTTCTGAATTGAAAAATGTCATAAAAGCAATCGCCAGAACATCGTCTGAGCCAACGCCGACAAAAACCTGCCCGCTCTTTACATCGTAACATTCTGCAACCGCCTTTGCAAGCTCTGTTGAATTTGGATCCGGATACAGCCGGAGCATACTGTCATCAAAATTTTGAATGACGCGCCTTACTTCCGGGGACGGCGGATATGGATTCTCATTTGTGTTTAACTTGATCATATCGGAAAGCTCTGGCTGCTCTCCCGGAACATATGGCTCTACTTTGCGCAGGTTGTCTCTCCAGCTGTTCATATCTCTGTGTTCTCCTTGTTTCTTGTTATTTCTTCCCGGATGGCAGTCGGCTTTTCAAGGCGGCTGCACTGCCGAAGTTTTTACTTATCGCTTATTTCTTCCCGGATGGCAGTCGGCTTTTCAAGGTCATAGCAGGCCGCCAGTTTTTCAAACGCTCCGAAGGAACGCTCTATCATCGTCTTGTCCACACAATATGCAATGCGTACATAACCCGGACAGGCAAACGCACTCCCCGGCACAAACAGCAGGTTAAATTCCTTTGCCTTTGCTACAAAAGCGCTGTCGTCTTTCTCCGGCGATTTTACCCACATATAGAAAGCGCCTTCCGGCTTTGCACACGCAAAACCTAACTCCTTTAACTTTCCGTATAGTAATCTGCGGTTTGCGTCATATGCGGCGATATCTGTTGACTCCTCTAAACACCTTGCCACGGTGAGTTGCTGCAGCGACGGCGCATTGACAAATCCCAGAATCCTTGTGGCGATCGCCGCCGCATTGACCAGATTTTCAAAATCATCCGCCTCGTCTGGAATCACCAGATAACCAATGCGCTCACCCGGCAGCGACAGGGATTTGCTGTAAGAATATCCCACGATTGTATTGTTGTAATACTTTGTCAGATATGGCACTTCCGCGCCATCATATACCAGCTCGCGATACGGCTCGTCAGCGATCAGGTAGATAGCCGTCCCAAATTCCTGCTGCTTTTTCTCTAATACTGCGGCAAGCGCCTGAATTGTCTCTTCGGAATAGACAACGCCGGTCGGATTGTTTGGCGTATTGACGATCACTGCTTTTGTCTTTGCGGTAATCTTCTCTGCAAACTCCGCTATATTCGGCTGAAAATCAGGTATGGACGGAGATACTGCAACGATCACTCCATCATAATTTGCTACATAATTATTATATTCGCTGAAATATGGTGCAAATGCAATCACTTCATCCCCTGAGTCGAGAATGCTCTTTAAGATCACGTTTAAGCCTCCCGCCGCACCGACTGTCATAATGATGTTCTGGCGAGAAAAGGCTGTCCCAAACTTTCGGTTTAAAGAATCTGCTATCGCATCCCTTACCTCTTCATGCCCGGCATTACTCATATAGCCGTGGATCTTATTCGAATCTTCTTCCTGTAATATCCGGATCATGCTTTCTTTTACAGCTGCAGGCGGCGCCACGCTGGGATTGCCCAGACTGAAATCATATACGTTTTCCGCCCCATATAATCCGGCAAGCCGCTTTCCTTCCTCAAACATGGCTCTTGTGACAGAACTTCCTTCCACATATTTTAACATTTTTTTTGCTATCATCGTTTTTTCCCCACTTAAAAATATTATTACACCCACACTCTCTAACCTATATTTTATGATGTTATCTCTGTTTTTGCAATAAATTTTTCGCTGCGACAATAAATTCCGTGAAAAAAGCTTGCTTTTTATAAAAATTTTTGCTATGATAACAACGTTGCGTTAAAACATGGTTTGTAGTCTGCGCGATTAGCTCAGCTGGCAGAGCACCTGACTCTTAATCAGGGTGTCCAGGGTTCGAACCCCTGATCGCGCACTGGAAGTTTAAATAAAAGAGGCTTGCTTTTTTATTTTGACTTTGATATAATTACAACAATTTATGGTTCGCGCGATTAGCTCAGCTGGCAGAGCACCTGACTCTTAATCAGGGTGTCCAGGGTTCGAACCCCTGATCGCGCACTAAGTCCTTGTTTGGCATATATCATCGTGCTGGGTAGGGGCTTTTTTATTGCCGCGGCCGGGCTCCCAACGCCATTTTCTGCAAGGGCACTTTGGCCGCTCCCAACGCGCCATTGTAACATCTTTACTTTTTCTACATATAGTAAAGTAACTCTTTTCATGACAGGAGATTAGTGTGAAAAATCATGCTGATGCGATGATTTTCCACACGGCTATTTGTGAGAAGAACTTTCTTTTTTGGGAACGCTCACAAATAGCTTTGATGGCACGCCGCCGTCGCGCAAAACGCTCCGGAATGGAGGATTTTTATGCACACAGCGTTCAAACGTCTTTCCCGCACCCTGCAATGCAACCGCTGCCTGAACCGGAAAGCAATCCATATTAAAGCGTGTTGGGATGAGGTCAGCCATATTTTGGATCGCGCCTGTTCCCGCAAATGTAAAGGCGGCTGCAGGAAAAAAACACTGTAATCCCCATATTTACTGGGTTTGCAGCGGTTTTCTTTTCTGTAAACTGTCAAAGACAGGATGATACTTTTAAGCTAAGGATATTGCTATTTCCTGACAGATTCCATATTTTATCGGTGAACTCTGTTTTTTCCATGATTCTGCCCTGCCTGTTTCCTCTGCCCATCGCGTATCTTTCTCTGTTTCCACGTAACGAAACCTTCTGCAAGCAGAAGATGATATGATTTCGGCATGGAGCCGGTCTTTCTCATGTCAGCCTGCCCGACTTAGTCTGCGCCGCACAAAAAAGACACTCAGGAAAGCATAGATTACTATGCCGTCCCTGGCAGTCTGCGCCGCCTAGCAAATCTCCGCGCCCGCCGGCATAGCTTTCTCCGGCGTCATTAACGCCAAATTGCCATCTGCATCTTCTGCGCAGAGCAACATGCCTTCCGAGAGGATTCCTGCCAGCTTCGCCGGTTTCAAATTAACTAATACCATTACTTTTTTGCCAACCATCTCTTCTGCTGTGTAATATTTTTTAATTCCGGATACAATCTGTTTAACCTCGCTGCCTATTTTAACCTGAGAGCAGAGAAGCTTTTTGGAATTTTTCACTTCCTCGCAAGCGACGATCTCGCCGACCTGAAACTGCATCTTCATAAAGTCGTCAAACGTAATCTCCGGCTTTGCCTCAATATCAACTACATCTTCCTGCACTTCTTCTCCAGCCTCTGCCTGCGCCTCTGCGATCTGCTTCTGCCGGATTTCTTCCGCCTTTCCCATCACTTCTTTTGCATCCAGGCGCTGGAATAAAATTTCTGGTTTATCTGTCACTTTCGTTCCAGAAACATATTTGCCAAACTCATCCATCTCATCATAGCTTCGCTTCTGGGCATTTAACTGCGCCAGTATCTTTGCTGTAGTATCTGGCATAAAAGCCTCTAACAGACTTGCGCCAATCGTAATGCTCTCCACCAGATTATATAATACAGTAGAAAGCCTGTCTTTCTTTGTCTCATCTTTTCCCAGTACCCACGGTTCTGTCTCGTCAATATATTTATTACATCTCTTAAAGAGTGCGAATACCTCTGTGATCGCATCCGCGACACGCAGCCGATCCATTTTATCAACAGTCTTTTTCACCGCGTCAAGCGCCGTGCGTTTCAGGCTATCGTCAACATCCTCCGCCACCCCTTTGTCGGCAACCACGCCGCCAAGATATTTGTTTGTCATAGAAATCGTCCGGTTGACCAGATTTCCTAATACGTTGGCAAGATCCGCATTCATCCTTTCTACCATCAGCTCCCAGCTGATAACGCCATCATTTTCAAACGGCATCTCATGCAACACAAAATAACGCACCGCATCCACTCCAAAAATAGAAACCAAATCATCGGCATAAATAACATTTCCTTTTGATTTGCTCATCTTCCCATCACCCTGCAACAGCCATGGATGCCCAAAAATCTGTTTTGGCAGTGGAATGTCTAATGCCATCAACATGATTGGCCAGTAAATCGTATGGAAACGCAAAATATCTTTTCCTATCAAATGCAGATCTGCAGGCCAATATTTTTTGTACAAATCTTCTCCATTTTCTAACGTATCTTCTCCATCCATGTCAAAACCCAGTCCGGTAATATAATTGCTCAACGCGTCTATCCAGACATATACGACATGCCCCGGATCAAAATCAACCGGAATCCCCCATTGAAAGGAAGTACGGGAAACGCACAAATCCTGCAGACCCGGAAGCAGGAAATTATTCATCATCTCATTTTTGCGCGATTCCGGCTGAATAAATTCCGGATGTGTATTGATATGCTCTATCAGGCGGTCGGCATATTTGCTCAGCTTCAGAAAATATGCCTCCTCTTTCGCCGGCTGACACTCCCTTCCGCAATCCGGACATTTCCCGTCTACAAGCTGCGACGCAGTAAAAAAGGACTCGCACGGCGTACAGTACATCCCTTCATAATTCCCTTTGTAAATATCACCCTGATCGTACAGTTTTTTAAAGATTTTCTGTACCTGTTTTTCATGGTAATCATCTGTAGTTCGAATAAATTTATCATATGAAGTGTTCATCAGATCCCAGATACTCTTTATCTGTCCTGATACATCATCCACAAACTGTTTTGGCGTAATCCCAGCCTCTGCCGCTTTTAACTCAATCTTTTGTCCATGCTCGTCTGTTCCCGTCTGAAAACGCACATCATATCCCTGAAAACGCTTAAAACGAACAATACTGTCTGCCAGGACAGCCTCATACGTATTGCCTATATGCGGTTTCCCCGAAGTATAGGCAATCGCCGTTGTCAAATAATAAGTTTTTTTATCTGCCATCTTCTTTGTTTCCCTCCTGTATATCCAGTTGTCCTAAATTTTAGCAGAGTTGAGGGATTTGTCAAGGCATAGGACTGGTCGGTATGACCTGTATCGGTTTTTGCAGAAAGTGACATCGAACCGGTCGGTATGGTCTGTATCGGTTTCTGCAGAAAGTGACATCGAACCGGTCGGTATAGCCTGTATCGGTTTCTATAGAAAGCGACATATGCGTTCTTTACTCCTTAAATTCTGTCATATGTTTTCGGTAATACAACGGCAGTAAATTTCTCTGCAGGCCGCCGTTTCTCCTCTCTTCTATCGCTATATTCTCAAAAAAAGCTTTCCACAGATCCACGTAGTCCTCTCTCTGCTCCGATAATGTTTCCAGCCGGCTCTGTTCCTGTCTTGTCAAAAGCCGCATTTCCCATCTGCCGTCTGCATTATGGAACGCAGCTTCGCCATGCGCTTTGTCATAGATAATAAACCATTCATCCGGGAAACGGTCTGCAAAATGCTCTGCTGCCAGCGCAGTCACCTGATGCTTTGGCTCAAATACAGCCAAAAGGAGCGACGGCTCTCTTTGCACCTCCTGAAAACGCAGAAATTCTATCATATGATTCGTCTCATTCGCCACCGCGCGGTCAATTTCAAAAATACGCTTTACCCACGGTATCTGCAATGCGCTGCACACTTTATCTCCCATAGAAAAACCATATGCCGCAAACTGGTAAATCGCATCGCCCCTGTCTGCAAATGCAGAAATTGCAGCGCGCATTATATAAGTATATGCACGATACGAAATTTTACGGCGCACAGCGTCAATCACGCTTTCCACCTTTTTCCCATCACTCTCCACAGAAATATATTCCGAAAATAACGCAATATTCTGCGCCTCACCTTTCACCTGTGGTTCAATCCTGATATACTTATGTCCGTAACCGGATATTCCGGCCTCATAAACGGCGCTTAAAATCCCCTCTGCCGTATTATCACACTGATATACCCGCACCGGTTTGTCCATTCTCTTCTCCTTTCCCCAGTCAAACAATCATCAAATACCAAAACGGCTCTTTTCGATTTTCGCAACCCTTCCCCCACGTAGGCAATCATCAAATACCAAAACGGCTCTTTTCGATTTTCGCGCCCCTTCTTCCAAGCAGGCAATTACAAAGCTGCAATTACCCCATCTCTTACCAGAAATTGTCCAAATCTGCGCAGACTGCATCTGGCATAGCCTTCACGAAAGATCAAACAATGACAGCTGCTTATATGTTACCTTTTCACCAAACCCTTTCATTACATCTGCGTCATTTTCCAACAAATTTCTAGTGATATAATCTTCGTCTATTTTAAGAAAATGATACATCATTTTCCCATTGCAGGTAATAAAATAAATTGCCCTTTTCAAGACGACTCCTATTGCTTTTAGCGCATGGTAATCAAGGCTTCCCGTACGCCTTGCCCGGACAATCCTCCGCGCTGATTTTTCCCCAATCCCTGGCACGCGCAGCAAAGTATTATAGTCAGCCGTATTTATCTCCACCGGAAACTGCTCTAAATGACGGAGCGCCCAGTCACATTTAGGATCAAGGTATGTGTTAAAAAACGGCTTTTCTGCCGACAGCAGCTCCTCCGCCCGAAACCCATAAAAACGCAGCAGGAAATCCGCCTGATACAGCCTGTGCTCCCGGCGAAGCGGCGGCTGCCCCTGCAAAGCCGGTAAATCGTTATCCTGATTTACATTAATAAATGCAGAATAAAATACTCTCTTTAAATCAAATCTCTGATACAACGCCTCTGTCACAGCCATAATCTCATAATCGCTCTCACCGGCTGCTCCGACAATCATCTGCGTGCTCTGCCCGCCCGGTACAAATCCCCGGCTCGTATCCCTCTTATCCCATTGTGTCAGAGAAGTGGACGGAAGAGAAAGTCCCCTCTGTATCCCTGTCACATCCCTGCCGAAAGACGCTTCCTCCTGCCTGTCACAACTGCCGGAGGACGTTCTTCCCTTCCTGCCACATCCGACAAAAGACGCTTCCTCCTGTCTGTCACAACTGCCGGAGGACGCTTTCCCCTTCCTGCCACATCCGACAAAAGACGCTTCCTCCTGTCTGTCCCGGCCAACCGATACTGCCGAACCCGGCGTCATTTTCTGCCCGGCACAGTCCCCGTCTCCCTGCCCGCACGAAAGTCTGTTCCTCTGCGCCGCAGCAGCCTCTGCCCCCGGCAGGCTTCTTCCCATACGTTTCTGTGTATACCAATATGCGCTCTGATTACCGCCTTTCATCCCCAGATACTCTCTGCTTTCCGCTACGCCCATCTGAATCTGCCGCATCGGCGTCAAAATCATCCGACGGCTCTTATTCGGCGCCATCTCCTGCAATCCCTTTTCCGTCGGAAGCTCCAGATTAATGCTCATGCGGTCAGCATACCAGCCCGCTTCCTCTACCAATTCCGGAGAGACGCCGGGAATCGCTTTGCAATGGATGTAACCATTAAAATGATATTTTCCCCTCAGATCGCCAAGCGTCCTGCAGATTAACTCCATCGTATAATCCGGAGACCGGACAATCCCGGAACTCAAAAACAATCCTTCAATATAATTTCTGCGGTAAAACTCCATCGTCAGCGTACAGACTTCTTCTGGCGTAAAAGTTGCTCTCGGCACGTCATTGGTACAACGGTTAATACAATATTTACAGTTATAAATGCATTCATTTGTAAACAATATTTTGAGCAGAGAAATGCACCTGCCGTCTGCGCCAAAGGAATGACAGATCCCCGCAGCCGCGGTATTCCCAACCTGCCCCTTTCCCCCTTTGCGCTCCACGCCGCTGGAAGTACATGCCACGTCATATTTTGCCGCATCTGACAAAATCTCAAGCTTTTGTTTCAATGTCGCATTTTCCTGAAAAACCATACAATCCTCTCCCATAAACAAAAATCGAACGTCTGTTTGCTATATAATAACACACGGACGATTCTGTGTCAATCTGTTTTGTCATCCATCCTGCATAATTAATGAGCAAAAAACAATCAAAAACGCGCATAAAATCAATCGCATTTTTTTACGATTGATTTTATGCGCGTTTTTGGTTATACTATAAACAATACACTGGAAAGGAAATATAGGATATGCGCGAAACAAGAACAACAGAATTTAAAGAAAAGATTACCAATACATTTCTAAAAACAGTAAGCGCCTTTTCGAATTACGATGGCGGAGAAATCTTTTTTGGCATTGACGACAATGGCGATATCAAAGAACTGGAAGATGTAAAGCAAGCGTGCCTGGATATTGAAAACAAGATAAATGACAGCATTTCTCCTCAACCTGATTACACACTGGAATTGCAGAATAATGACAAAACGATAAAACTGACTGTAAAAAGCGGATCGCAAAAACCATATTTATATAAATCAAAAGCATACAAACGAAACGACACAGCTACAATAGAAGTTGACACACTGGAATTGTCAAGATTGATTTTGGATGGGAAAAATATTCGGTTTGAAGAATTACCATGTAAAGATCAAAATCTGACGTTCGATACGTTATACCAAAGACTAAAAGAACATATCCAAATTGAAACCTTTAATCAGGATACTTTAAAAACGCTGAATTTATATAACAGCGCCATTGGATATAATAATACTGCCGGTATTTTAGCGGATAAAAATCATTTTCCGGGAATTGATATTGTCAAATTCGGCGAAAACATCAGCGTGATCCATAAAAGAGCGACATTTGATAATATATCCGTTTTGGCAGTATATGAAAAAGCATTAGAAGTATTCAGAGATTACTATCAATATGAAGAAATACAGGGCACTGACAGGAAAAAAGTAGAAAGAATACCAGAAGCCGCATTCAGAGAAGCAATCGCAAACGCATTGATCCATAGAGTATGGGATGTGGAATCGCAGATAAAAGTTTCTATGTTTGATGATAGAATAGAAATTATTTCTCCGGGAGGGCTGCCATCTGGGATTACAGAAGATGAATATTTAGCGGGAAAACTTTCCATTTTAAGGAATAGGAATCTGGCAAATATATTTTACAGACTGGGACTTGTTGAAATATTCGGCACAGGAATCACACGAATAAAACAACTTTACGAAGAAGGATTAAAACAGCCAGACTTTGAATTATCGGAAAACACCATTAAGACCATACTTCCAGTTTTTGAGAAAAACCTGGATTTGACAGAAGACGAAAGAAAAATATATAAGATTTTGAGCAAGACAATATTGAAATCGATCAGTGAAATCGCTCCTTCTGTTTCATTTGGCAAATCAAAAACAACACAGCTGCTAAAAGAGATGAGCGAAAAGGGAATTGTAAAAATAGAAGGCAGGGGGAGAGGCACAAAATATATGATAAAATGAGTTCCAGAATCCGCCTGTTACACAGGCGCCGTGCTTTCGCACTACTTGATTCTGTCACTACCATGTCAGGTAAAATCAAATGCTCACTTCGTTCGCGCTTGATTTTCTGCTGACATGATAAAATAATGCCCATGACAAAAGAGCGATCACGCAAACTTGTGCCATGCTGACCGCCCTTTATATATAAAGTTATGGAAAAATAAACAGGAAAATTGTAATTGTTATATCGGAATTGTGAACCTGTTAGGATTATCCGTTGCGGAAATCTACCAGGAACCGAGCGAGCCTTTCCAGACGGAAACAAAAATAGAAACAGGGCAGCCGCTATGAAACCGCGGCTGCCCTTTATCGCTTTGCCCTTTTTAGATTTTTGGAAAGAACAGAGCAAATTAGTTTATTTGATCTTGACGGTCTTTACTTTACTATAGCTTCCATAGTATTTCTTGCCGTTTGCCGTCTTATAGGCGCAGACTTTGACGAAATATTTCTTCTTGCTCTTGAGCTTCTTGATCGTCGTCTTGACTGTCTTTGCCTTTTTCACTGTCACGATCTTCTTGCTTTTTTTCATCTTTTTGTCAAGGCCGATGACTACCTGATAGCCGGTCACGCCGGAAAGTTTCTTCCACTGTACTGTCATTGTCTTTTTCTTCTTGGAGGTTACTTTCTTAAGCGTCACTTTCTTTACCGTGACTTTTTTGTTTGTTGCATTGCTGTCCGGTTTTTTGGTCGCCTGGGTATCCGGTGCAGTGGTCTGCTCTGTACCCGGCGCTGTTGTCT
>CANQCD010000058.1 GCA_947589455.1 uncultured Lachnospiraceae bacterium
GGAGCTTTTTCGGAAAAGATAAGCCGCCAAGTGTATCAGGGTTGTGATATTCCAGTATCAGGATCAGAAATGTACCGGCAAAAATCAGTACACCGGTGGTGATCAATACAATTTTTGTGTGCAGGCGGAGCTGGCGGACGGCGCGGCGGAACGGGAGATGTTCCCTGGCAATCTGCCGGATGAGATGGGTGATATCCATCCACACGATAAAACCGATGCCTCCCAGGATGATAAGGGAAATGGTGACAAAGTTGATCCAGGGATTTGCCAGATAACAGGCCAGGGAATCTGTTCCCATGATATCCATGCCGGCGTTGCAGAATGCGGATATGGATAAAAACAGGGACGTCCAAAGTCCTTTTACCGTTCCATATTTTGGGATAAAGATCAAAGAATATCCCAACATTCCGAACAGTTCAATGAAAAAGGTATATTTAAATACTTTTCGTAAAAAGCGTACCAATCCGCTGAGCGTGTTCATATTCAGAGCGTCTTCCAGAATAAGACGGTCATGCAGGGTGATCCGTCTGCCTAAAAGCATCAAAAATGCTGTGGTAAAAGAAATGATCCCCAGTCCGCCTATCTGTATCAGGCAAAGTATGACTGCCTGTCCAACTGTTGACCAGTGGGAAAAAGTCTGCACAACGACAAGGCCGGTCACACAGACGGAAGTGGTGGCGGTAAACAGGGCGTCGATAAAGGGGGTGGGCTTAGCAGAGGCGGAGCACACAGGCAGGCTTAAGAGCAGCGAGCCGATCAGTATGGCGCCAAAGAAGCCAAATGCAATGATCTGAGTTGTAGTAAACGATTTTCCTGTTTTTGCCATGATTGCAGCAGTCCTTTCTTTTTTTCGCTCAATATTTTTTTCATTATAGTCTATTACATTTGACGTGTCAAAAATTCAGCTCCAAAATTATGACGGGATTTTGTGATAGAAAATATTTGCCATATGTGGTAAACTAGAGAGAAAAGATATATTGTCAGATGGAGATTAGAATATGAAGCAAGATCAGAAACCAACACAATATCAAAAAATGACAGATACGCCGATTCCCCGGCTGATCACGGCGCTGGCCGTTCCCGGTATCATATCTATGCTGGTCAATAACATCTACAATCTGGTAGATACTGCGTTTGTCGGAAGGCTTGGGACAAGCGCCAGCGGGGCAGTGGGCATTGTATTTGGTTTTATGGCGATTATCCAGGCATTCGGTTTTATGTTTGGGCAGGGTTCAGGAAGCATTTTGTCACGGGCGCTGGGAAGCAGGGATAAGGAGTCGGCGTCAATCCATGCTTCGGCTGGCTTTTTTGGTTCTATGATATGTGGCGGCGTGATAACGCTGGCTGGTTTTCTGTGGCTTGACGACATTGTTATGCTGCTTGGGAGCACAGATACGATCGCGCCGTATGCCAAAAGTTATATATCCTACATATTGATTGCCGCACCGTTTATGAGCAGCAGCCTTACGCTGAATAATATCCTGCGCTATGAGGGCAAGGCGGCGCTTGGCATGGTCGGGCTGATGGCCGGCGCGGTTCTTAATATGGCGGGCGATCCCATCCTCATGTTTGGGCTGCATATGGGTATTTCCGGAGCGGGGCTTTCCACTGCTGTCAGTCAGATTGTCAGTTGGCTGATTTTGCTGTTTATGTTCCTTTCCGGAAAGGCAGAAACCGAGCTGAGCCTGGCCAGAGTGATGCATATCCGTCCCAGAGTTTATGGAAATATTATGGCGACAGGATTTCCGAGCCTTTTGCGGCAGGGGCTGAACAGTTTGACGACGGTGCTTCTCAACTCACAGTGCGCCGTTTATGGCGATGCGGCGGTTGCTGGTATGAGTATTGTGAGCAGGATCGTATTTTTTGCTTTTTCTATTGCGATTGGGATTGGACAGGGATTTCAGCCGGTATCGGCGTTTAATTACGGAGCGGGGAAGTATTCCCGTATTCGAAAAGGATTTTGGTTTACGGCGCTTGCGGCAGAGGGCGTTATTGTTGTAAGCTGCGTATTATTGAACGTTTTTTCGGACAATCTGATCGCATTGTTCCGGGATGATCCGGCGGTGATCGCAGTCGGCACAAGAGCCCTCAGGCTGCAGGCATTGGCAACTCTTTTGCTGCCCGTTTGCATGACGACGGAGATGCTTTTCCAAAGTACCGGAAAAAGGCTGAGCGCTTCCTTTATTTCGGCGCTTCGCAACGGCCTTATCTTCATTCCGGCGCTTTTTGTCCTCGCGCATTTCAGGGGACTTGCCGGGATACAAGAGGCGCAGCCGCTTTCCCTTGTCCTGTCGATGCCGCTTGTGGTTCCCTTTGTCATTCATTTTTTTCGAAAACTTCCAAAGAAAGATTATATAAGGACTTGAGAAAGACTGTTTGAAGTTTGGTCAAATGTGTTTTTTGAAAAAACGATCCGATCCTGCGCTGGAGCGGATTGCCCGGTACCAGCGCAGGCGGCGTCTTTTTTATGGGATAGGAAATTGCTCAAAATGTAGTGGGACGCATGGTACCAGCGCAGGCGGTGCCCTTTTTACAATAACGATATGATTTGAGAAAGGATTGGCTCCATGTGCTGGCTTTCCAGACCAAAATCCATCTCCCTGTAAGACCATGCCGCGCGTCCGATATGATATTTTTCAAACACGGCATGGATTGCCTGATACCATTCTACGGTGCTCTCGGCGTCTGCTTTTTCAATCACGCCATATTCTCCGCAATACAGTGGGACGTTCCTTTCTTCGGCAGCCGCGATTGCTTCTGCAAATAAAGCCTCAAAATAATTGCTCCCCAGCTCGCCTTTCTGGCTGCTTACGGTCATCATTGCCCAGGAAGACGGAAGATATGTCTTAGTGTATGTCTGATATTCTTCTATAGTATGCCGGAATTTCATTCGGAAATCCAGCGGCATTCCATCTAACCAGCCAGCTCCCTGGTGGGTAAAAATTAATGGGTCATAGCAATGGAAATTATAGACGATATTTTCATCCATAGGAAGTGGAAGGTCTTTCACTGCCATGACACTGTTATTCCAGTATCCGCCGATCAATATTTTAGTGGCAGGGGCAATTTTTCGGATTCGCTCTACACAGTTGGCGGCAATTTCATTCCAGGCGTCCGCCATCTTTTCATCTGTTACTTCATTAAGAAGTTCAAAAGCAATAGCGTCTCCGTAGGAAGAGAATCGTTTGGCGAATTGTTCCCAAAGTTTGTAGAACCGTTCCTGATATTTCTTTGATGTAAAGAATCCTTCCTCGGACTCGCCAGCATCAAAAGAATATCCGGCTGTCTTATGTAAATCTAAGATCATATTCAGATTGTATTTCCGGCACCACTCTATTGCCCGCTTAATATGGGAGAATCCTTCTTCCTTATATTCTCCGTTTTCGTCTTCCACCAGGTTGTAGTCTACGGGGAGCCGCAGATGGTCTAATCCCCAGCCGGCAAGTTTCCGGATGTCCTCTTCTTCGATAAAATGTTCCAATCTCTCCCTGGAATAATCACATTGTGAAAACCAGCCGCCTAAGTTTACGCCTTTTTCATAACCTTTCCATTTTCTCATACGATTCTCTCCTCTCTGCTCCGTGCCAAACAGACGTCTGCTGGATGTCTGGCGCACTCTCTTTTTGAGTTTCCCGCTTCTATTCTTTTATTATAATATGGCTTTTCCAGATTCGCAAGCGTAGGATACAGATAGGATGTACAGGATTGCAGATGCGATGTATGGGATTGAAACAGGGGAGGCAATGCAGGATAGAGAGGAATGCCATAAACTATTGATTTTACTGAAAGAAAAAAGAGAACCGCTATGTTTCAAAGCCCTCCTTGAGGAGGGCTTGCAATTTTCTATCCCATAAAAAGCTTTATCGGGCTATTTTGTTATTTCGCTGTGCGTGAAATAATCAAGATGTCCCATTTGCCTGGATTGTTCTGCATCAAGGAAGCTGGGGGCGGCTTTCTCTTTTTTCTCTCCAGCGGTATTTTTCATCTGGGAAAAATCTGTATTTTTTTTCTGTTTGGAAAAGGAGATCCTGTTTTTAATATTGGACAATATATTCTGGACAGTTTCCTTTTGAAGCTGTTTCCAGCCGCACAAAAACCAAAGAACAAGGCAGCCGAGCAGAAGTGACAGTATCAGCTGCAAAAATGGGCGATAGATTACCCCGTCTAATTCTGGCTTGCGGTTGATATATTCTGAAACATTGTCGGCAAATCCGTCAACTGCCCGATAAGGATTGCCATTAGCGGCCGCGCGCTGTACCTGTCTGGCAAACCGCCCGCACCGCTTTTCTGTCAGAGTTTTTGCGTGTGTTCCATAACATTTTACATAGCAGAGAGGTTCTTCTGTTTTCGTACTTATCAGCAGGGCGATGTAATTATCTGGTGCATTTTTATCATTTTTTATTTTTTCCAGATAGGAGAGGCATTCTTTTTCTGACGAAAGCTCTTTTGACGTAATAATATAAATCGAGATATCATTATATTTTGAAATCTGGTCGCAGGTATTTTTCAGCGAGCCGAGCTCATCGGTAGACAAGAGGCTTGCATTGTCTACAATAACATTGCCCGCGCTTGCAGGACGCCCTGCAGACAGGATAAATAATAAAGTGATGCAGAACAGGCCTGCGTATTTGCAAAAAAATTTCATCATAATCTCCATTTCTGAGCGAATCCTGTTTGCTCTTGCGATTTGTTTTTACAGTAACGGTCTTTCCAATCCTCTTCCTTAGCTGGATTTACTTGCAAGTTGTTTTTACAATAATGGTCCTCCCAACACTACAGTCAGTATCCGAAACAGGATAAATGCGAAAACAGCGACAAGGAATATAACAGCGCCTGCTTTTATGCCTGAGATGGGAGGCTGGGAGGCCGGTTTCCCATTTTGTGCGTTTAGCAGAAACATATAATCCGGGTCTGCCGTATCGCAGAATGCGAGCCATGCAGGGCAGAGGATATATTCTGCACTACAGACTGTGACATGGTAATCTCTTTCTTTGACGGATACCGAATCATATCCAGTCAGAGCAGACATAAGAAAACGATCCATTTCTGTTTTTGCGGCGTTTTCTGCGTTTGGCTGCAGATCCTGATCGGAAGAGTGGTATTTTTCTGACAGGCAGCCAGACAGATGTTGTATCTGAAAAGGCTGTTTTTCTTTAAAATCATAGGAGGGGAGCTGGGCGGTAAGCCGCTCATCTATCTTGCCGGAAGCGCATATCGGATATTCCGGGAGACAGATCTGCCCCTGACGGTACAATTCATAATGGCGGGTCTCGACTGCTTTATCCTGCGTTTCTTCCATTATGGTAGAAGTGGTAACGGCGTGAAATCTTGCCTCGCCGTGGCATTCCAAATGATAGAGCCAATATGGGATATATATTGGGATCAGTTTTTTGGATTTTTGCGTTTTGGACAATTCTTTTGGCGCAAGGAGCAGGCGACGTTTCCATTTTTTGTATTGTTTTTCTGCTGTTTTCGCAGAGACAGAAAACGGAATAACGCCGGAAGGAGCCAGGTCGCCGGCAATCCGCTCTCCAAGCGCAGCCTGACCGCCGCAGAAGGGGCAGGAGGTGATCGCGCTGTGGTTGTCCGTTACAATGATGCCACCGCATTTTTTGCAGAGATATTGTCTTGCCTCCTCATCGTCATAGACAGCCTGCTGCCTGGAAACGGGAGGAGTGTTGAATTGTTTTTGATAGTCTGTTACCGTTTCTTCATGGCGGCAGCTCCCGCAGTGCAGGACTGCGCCGGAAGCGTCAAAGTTCATTCTGGCGCTGCATTTTGGGCATTTATATTGTAAACGCATAGGCCGTCTCCTTTGTCTGTTGTATTCCGGGTGTATTTGCTTTCGTCTGTGATCTCTGTTTATGCAGGGCGGGCGGCGCTGTCAGAAAGCTGACGCCAGGCAGATTTGCCAGCGCGCAGCACGGTTGCCCTGTATAAGCAATCATAACACAACAAATAGATTGCTTCAATTATTTTTTGCGCCAATAACAGCATCGAAGAAGCGTTTCAAAAAATACAATAACAGCATGGCAAATCGTTCCGAAAAACTGCCGCAGAAAAGAAAGGAAAAAGAGTGAGAAATAAATTTTTCACTCAGGCAGTTTGAGTGTGCGTGAATGGAGATAATCATGATAAAAAAGAAGAATTAAACCTGACCATGGAATGGGATAAAACTTTTCCAAAAAGCGAAAAAGTCGACCATAGCAAGGTAAGCTTTGTAAACCGTTATGCATAACCCTGGCGGCGGATTTGTATGTACCAAAAAACGACACAGGAAAGCTGCCTGCAATCGCCGTCTGCGGTCCGTTTGGCGCGGTAAATCGCCACAAGCGGATATAGCTCTGGATTCAAATTTGCTTCCGGCTCATCCCATAATAAAACGGAACCTTTTTCCAACAATCCATTCCGAATCAGTTTCCACAATAGTCCAAGCTTTCGCAAGCCCTCCGCCTCAAGAGAAAAATCTATCTTTCTTCCATCTTTCTTTAACACATAAAATGTATCCTCTTCCAATATTACTGTTCCGTCAATCGCATCACTTATTTCATCCAAAATCATTTTGCAGGAATCCGGTATTTCTCTTGTCTCTGGCAGAGAAGCATTTACAATAATGTCAACCTGTGTTCCATCAAAAGGCATATTGTATTTCTGATTCATGGCTAAAAAACCCTTAGCGTGCGAAAGCATCTCCGTTGTCGGGATAAATACCGACAGAATGTTGAGACCAAGCCAGTCATCAAAATGAAGAATCCCATTTAATGTCAAACTATCCTCAAATACATGCGTACCGTCTGATACTTTATAATAACAGTATTCTTTCTCATGACTACCATTTTTAAGCGCCCCTGAATCTTTCAATTGACTGGAAAAGAAATCCAATAGTCTCTTTGTTTTTCCCGGGTTTGTCTTTTCAAAGGACCATTGTGTCGCAGCATAGATCATTTTAAGAATCGTAGTCTTTCCTACTCCATTTTCACCAATAAGCACGTTAATCCCATCGCAAAAATCCAAATGAAATGCTTCTGAAAAAGAATCCCCCTCTTTCCATTCATCATCCTTGCAATCCCCATTGTTCTTACGCCACTGCCTCTGAAAGACCATCACATTCAAAATATGAATTGATTTAATTGCCATATCTGCCACCTCATTTATATTTTTGCCAAAAACACTATCTTATATAAAAAACTCGCTTTATCCGCAATCCTGCCTGCTTATCAAAACCAGTTTTACAAAACCATCAACAAAGTTCCTGCTCCGCTTATCTCTATTTCTAAGCGAACCGCGTTCGCATTGTGAAAAATCAGCGCATCGGCGTGATTTTTCTATTGATATTTTACGATGTTCTCATCGCTTTTGCAATAAATTTCTTGAATTTACCTAGATGCTGCATTATGTTAAAATGTTTCATGGGCACTCCGGCATAAGCAACAACGCTAGCACGCCCTGAACCGAAACCAAAAAGCATACTACTCAAATGATTGCTCCATCTATCTTCTAGTGGGTTAGCTTGACATATTGAAAAAAAAGGAGTATAACTAGGTTTGTAAGAGCAAAGGCGTTCTGCGACAGCAGGGCGCCTTTTGACGTTTTATAAATGTATCTGGAAGGGGGATCGCTATGGAGCAGCTGGAATTATTGAAGCATAAAGACACGATTAATGAATTGCTGGCACGTTATGGAGTGAAATTTGGAATTTATAAAAATAATATTTTTAAAGAACAATTATTTCCTTTTGACTCCATACCAAGAATTATTGAACACGATGAATTTAGCCGTTTGGAGAAAGGCTTAAAACAGCGTGTTATGGCGTTAAACTTATTTTTGAATGACATTTATGGGAAAAAACAGATTGTGAAAGACGGCGTTATCCCGGAAGATTTTATTTTTGCTTTCAGCGGGTATATGGCGGAGTGCGAGGGGGTAATTCCGGTAAAAAAGATTTATTCCCATATCGCCGGAATTGATCTGGTCAAAGGAAAAGACGGCTGTTGGTACATCCTGGAGGATAATCTAAGAGTGCCCTCCGGCGCATCTTATCCTATGATCGCCAGAGATTTATGCCGGAGAAGCTCGCCGGATACATTTCAAAATAACCGGCTGGAAGATAACCGCAATTATGCAGACTTATTGCGGAAAACGATGGATTATGTAAATCCGGGCGGACATACGGTCATCCTGACGCCGGGAAGATATAATGCCGCCTATTTTGAACATTCCTATTTGGCAGAAAAGACGGGGGCGCATCTTGCGACAGGTTCGGAGCTGGTTGTGGAGAAGGACAGGTTATATTATGTTTCTTCAAACGGCGCCAAAGAGAGGGTAGGAGCTGTTTACCGGAGAATATCGGATGAATATTTAGATCCGATGAATTTCAATCCGGAATCACTGATTGGCATTCCCCATATTTATGAGGTATACCGCAAGGGAAATGTGGCGCTGCTCAATGCGCCGGGAAACGGCGTGGCGGACGATAAAGGGATTTATTATTTTGTTCCCAAAATGATACGGTACTATCTGCAGGAGGAGCCAATCCTCAGCAATGCGCCGACATATCTGCCTTTTTATGAGGAAGATATGAAATATGTCCTGGAACATTTTGACGATCTTGTGTTAAAAGATGTGGCGGAAGCAGGAGGGTATGGAGTAGTTTTTGGCAGTTCCATGACAAAACAGCAAAAGAAAGATTTTATCGTCTTGCTGCAGGAAGAGCCGCGAAGATTTATTGCACAGGAAGTAATCGATTTTCAGGATTTGGATATTTTGGATCACGGGAAAATCGTGCCGAGGAAAGCAGATCTCCGTGCCTTTGTGCTGATGGCGGAGGAACCGATGGTCTGGAAAAGCGGACTGACAAGATTTTCGAGAAATACGGACTCGTTTATTGTAAATTCATCTCAGGGAGGAGGATTTAAAGACACATGGGTATTATATCAGTAGAACAGGCAGATCATTTATATTGGCTGGGAAGATATACAGAGAGAGTATATACAACGCTTTGTTTTTATTCCAAGAGTTTTGATATGATGATTGATGAAAAAATAGAAAGCTATCAGGAATTTTGTAAATCCATTGATATTCCGAATATTTATTCGTCCAAGAAGGATTTCCTACGGCGTTATCCTTTTGACGATAAAAACCCGGACTCGATCATCAGCAACTTAAACCGGGCGTATGACAATGCCATTGTGCTCAGAGAAAGTATTGGATCGGAGGCGCTTTCCTACATACAGCTTGCCATTTACGATATGAACAAGGCGGCAATCAGCAGCGCCCCAATGATAGAGCTACAGTATATCATGGATCATATCCTGTCGTTTTGGGGGATTGTGGACGACCGGATCGATTCCGAGCAGGTAAGAAATATGATCAAAGCCGGAAAACGGATTGAACGGATTGATCTATATGCGCGATTAGGCGTGTCAGGAACGGAGTTGGAGAGAGAAGTATGCCGTATGGTTCCGCGCGTGGAAAGAAGCGGATTGGTTTATGATAAGGCGGCGCTGGAACAATTAAAAGTTCTTGTGCAAAATCCTGACTTGGATTACTATAAAATTGTATCAATGGTTGAGGCAATTATATAGTAAACTGCCGCTGTTAGCGATAAGGTAGCGGCAGAGTGACAGGATAGGAGTGATTTTGTGACAATGCTGCACTTTGATTATAAGATGAAAATTGAGTATGAAAAGCCGGTAGGCAGGTGTTATTTTACGATCAAATGTACGCCGAGAGAGGATGCGCGACAGCACGTGCTGAAAACAAAGATTTCTATTTTCCCTGAGACGGAGTATTCCTGGGGGAAAGACTCTTTTGGCAATCGGCAGATCTATGGCTGCGAGACAGAACCTCATCGGCAGTTTATCTTGCACGCAGTTGGCGACGTGGAAATCCTTCAGACGGATTATGAAGAAAAGAATTGCGAAGAGGTCATGGGGATCTATCGTATGCCGCATGGCAAATGCATTCCCGGCGACGGGCTGTCAGGATATTTAAAGGATCATGATTTTTCAGAGAATATGAGCCAGTATGAAATTTGTATGACATTAATGCACAGACTGCATCAGGATTTTAAGTATGCAGCGGGGATTACCGGAATCAGGACGACAGCAGAGGAAGCGTGGAAGTTGGGGGAAGGCGTTTGTCAGGATTATGCCCATATTTATATTACGCTTCTTCGGCATTTCGGGATTCCCGCCCGCTATGTATGCGGTTTGATCGTGGGAGAAGGGCAAAGCCATGCATGGGTGGAAGCATTATGCGATAATATGTGGATTGGTTTTGATCCGACCAACGACTGTTTGGTGCTGGATCATTACATAAAGCTTGGCCATGGCAGGGATGCGGCGGACTGTGCCATTAACCGCGGCCTGATGTGGAATGGCGGCGCACAGTCGCAGGAGATTTCTGTTCTGGTAGAAAAAAGGGAAAGGAAATAAAAAGTATGGTAAAGACAATAGCTTCTGCCGGATTGCCGGTAGATGAAGTGCTGGAGATCAAAAAAAACCGCATTATGCCGGACAATCCGAAACAGGATATGAAACGGATCAGCATTGTGACAGGGATCCATGGCGATGAGCTGGAGGGACAGTATGTCTGTTTTGAATTACAGCGCCGCATTCTTCAAGATAAGGAAAAACTGACAGGGATTGTGGATATTTATCCGGCGATGAATCCTCTGGGGATTGATTCTATCACCAGGGGGATTCCTGCCTTTGACCTGGATATGAACCGCATCTTTCCGGGCAGCATGGACGGCAGTATGATGGAACATCTGGCGGCGTGCATTATAGAGGATGTGAAGGACTCGGATTGTGTTTTAGACATACATGCCAGCAATATTTATCTGACGGAAATACCGCAGATACGCATTAATGAACTGCATCAGGATATGCTGCTTCCCATGGCGCAGGACGCAAATGTTGATTTGATCTGGGTACATGGAGCCAGTACAGTATTGGAAGCGACGTTTGCCCACAGCCTGAATTGTGTGGGGACGCCGGTACTGGTAGTGGAAATGGGAGTTGGGATGCGCATTACACAGGAATATGGGGAACAGCTGATCGATGGGATTTTTCACTTGATGAAGCAGATGGGGATATGGAACGGGGAAGTGAAACCGGTCAGACAGCCGATTATTTCCCGCGATCCGGAGGACGTCAGTTATCTGAATGCAAGTGTCAGCGGAATATTTTTGTCGTCGGTAAAGCATGGGGCAAGATTGCAAAAAGGCCAGAGGATCGGGCGGATCGTAGATCCTCTTCGGGGAAATGTCCTGGATGAGGTACAGGCGCCGGAAGATGGTATGCTGTTTACGATAAGAGATTATCCTATCGTTGTGGAAGGGTCTCTCATGGGAAGGCTGCTAAAGAAAGAGGTGTGCGGATATGAATAAGAGAATCGTCTATGAAATGAAAGAACCATATAGAGATACCTTTCGCGTGACAGGTTATGAGTTTGGCGAAGGGGAAAAATCCGTCTGTATCGTGGGGAGCTCCAGGGGAAATGAGGTGCAGCAGCTGTATTGTTGTTCCTGTTTGATCAAGAAAATGAAACAGCTCGAAGAGGAGGGGCGGATCAGAGCAGGCCATAAAGTATTGATCCTGCCGTCCATTAATCCGTATTCGCTGAATATACAAAAAAGATTTTGGTCGACAGACAATACAGATATCAATCGGATGTTTCCCGGTTACGATCTGGGGGAGACGACGCAGCGGATTGCCGACGGCGTATTCAGGGAGATCTCAGAGTACCGTTTCGGGATTCAGTTTACCTCTTTTTATATGCCGGGGGATTTTGTGCCTCATGTCCGTCTGATGGACGAGGGGTTTAGCAATCCTGAGACGGCAAAGCAGTTTGGACTTCCTTATGTGATCATCCGCCGGGTGAGGCCTTACGATACGGCAACTTTAAATTATAATTGGCAGGTGTGGGAGACCCAGGCGTTTTCTCTGTACACTTCTACCACATCCCGGATTGATAAAAACAGCGCTGGACAGGCAGTTTTAGCTGTGATGAATTTTTTGTCGGCACAGGGGATCATAAAGTACGCCATTCCTGGGAAATTACAGTCAAAGGTGGTGCAGGACGACGATATGTTTCTGATCAAAACGGAAAAGTCCGGCATTTTCGATGCAATGGTAAAAGCGGGGGAAGAGGTAAAGATGGGGCAGCCGTTAGCCAATATTTTAGACCCATATGAGGGAGACGTCCTCGAAACGCTTTACGCGCCTGCAGATAGAATTGTTTTTTTTGTGCACAATGAACCCATGACTTACGCAAGTACATCTGTTATCAAATTGATTGAGAAATGATGGGAATCTGTGCGGAGGAAATGGAGAGCCGGTTAAGGTTAAGGACAGGTTATGAAATGTAGGAAAGGCACATAATTTATGGCATTTTGTTAAAAATATTCCTGGTAGTGTTTTATTTTTTATTGGGAATGGAGAGAGCAGATGCATATTATTAACGGCAAAATTCTTACGATGGCAGGAGAAACTTATGAAAAGGGCTATGTCAGTATAAGAGATGGGAAAATCAGTTCCGTTGGCGCGATGGAAAGCTTTCGGGCAGACGGTGAGGAGACAATCAATGCAGAAGGCGCATGGGTGATGCCGGGGCTGATTGATGCGCATTGCCATGTCGGGATTTCGGAAGAAAAATCTGGAACGGTCGGAGAAGATTGCAATGAGACTACCTGCCCGGTGACGCCGCACTTGCGGGCATTAGACGCCATCAATCCGATGGATCCGGCATTTCATGAGGCTGTGATGGCGGGGATCACTTCCTTGATGATCGGACCGGGCAGCTCTAATGTAGTGGGCGGCCAGTGGCTGTTTATGAAAACGCAGGGGCGCTGCATCGACAATATGGTGGTCAAGGCGCCCGCAGCAATGAAAGTGGCTTTTGGTGAAAATCCAAAGAAAGATTATGGGGCAAATGGGGATATGCCGGCAAGCCGGATGGCGATCGCCGGGATGCTTCGGGAAGAATTGTGGAAAGCCTGCCGCTATCTGGAAAAAAAGGAAAAAGGAGACGTCCCGCCGGAGGAAGAAGATTTCCGCATGGAGTGCTGGCTTCCGGTACTTCGCAGAGAAATCCCTTTGAAAGCACATGCGCATCGGGCGGATGATATTTTAACAGCAATCCGTATTGCAAAAGAATTTCATTTAGAGATGACACTGGATCACTGCACGGAAGGGCATTTGATCGCAGACGAGATCGCAGAGTCGGGATTTCCGGCTATTGTCGGTCCAGATTTAAGTTCCCGTTCTAAAATAGAAATCAAAAATCTAAGTTTTAAAACGGCCGGAGTGTTAGAAAAAGTGGGAATCAAAACAGCGATCATGACAGACCACCCTGTATCGCTGGTCAGATATCTGCCGTTATGCGCCGGCCTCAGTGTGAAACAGGGACTTTCTTATGAAGGCGGTCTTCGTGCTGTCACCATCCATGCGGCAGAAATCTGCGGCGTTTCAGACAGGGTCGGCTCACTGGAAAAGGGGAAAGATGCAGATATCGCAGTGTATTCCGGCAGCCCACTGGAGATATTTACAGAGACATTGTACACGCTGGTTGATGGAAAAATAGTGTACCAAAAAGGGGACACGTGTAAAACGACAGGAAATATCGCTATGACGTATTCGCAATAAAAATGATTTTGGAGTTTGTTGGTATTGTGGCTCCCTGTTTGTTTGAGGTTGGCACTTGCGGATCGGTCAGAGACATATTATAATATAAAGGAAAGATGGGGCGAAAGAATAGGAAAGGAGATTTCAGTGGAAAAAGAGAGTTCTATGGAAAAACCACATTTTGTAAAAAAGGCATTTGAGGAGCTGAAGATCAGTGACGATTTTATGTTCAGCGTTGTTATGAGGAATCCTAAATATTGCAAGCCGTTTTTGGAAAGGGTTCTGGGCATCCGGATCGCCCGGATTGAATATCCGGAATATCAGGATACGATTGACCTTACTTACGATGCGAAAAGCGTTAGGCTGGATATTTTTGTGGAGGGCGATGAAGATTCGGTGTATTGCATCGAGATGCAGACAACCAATAATAAAAATCTGCCCAAAAGAGCAAGATATTATGAGTCCATGATTGACCTGAATATTTTGGAAAAGGGAGAGGACTACAGAAAACTGAAGAAGAATTTTGTAATCTTTGTATGTACGTTTGACCTGTTTGGCGAGGGGCGGCATATTTATAGTTTTGAAAAACGTTGTATTCAGAATCTGGAACTGCCTCTTGGCGATGAAACGACAACGATCATACTAAATACAAAAGGGACGATGGATGATGTCTCGCCGGAGATGAAGAAGCTGTTGGATTATATTGATGGAAAGGAACCGGGGGACAGTTATACAAAAGAGTTGGATGAAGCAGTAATGTCTGCCAGAAAAAATGAGAAATGGAAGGTGAGCTATATGACTTTACAAATGCATTATCAGGAAAAATTTGAGCAGGGTCTTGAGCGTGGACGCGAGCAATCGAAAAGGCAGTTTGCCTTACGGATGATACAGGATGGGGAGCTTTCGTTGGAAAAGATTGCCGCGTATTCCGGTCTGACAGTGGATGAGGTGCTTGGATTGGAAAAAGAGGAAGCAGCGCAACTAGTATGAGGATGTAAGAAAAATGTGGTATGCTAATAATAACTTT
>CANQCD010000059.1 GCA_947589455.1 uncultured Lachnospiraceae bacterium
ACACTACAAAGGTTCGGCTGAAAACTCGCAATCAGCCGGAACGCCTCTTTACTGTCAATGTTATCAGTAGTGGCGACTCTCTGGAAATCTATACAGACAGAGAGGGAGAGATTATCTTAAAAAAATATTCGCCAATCGCAGAGCTGGGCGAATTGGCCAAAAAGTATGTAGATTCCCTGGCGCAGACGTCAGGCGGCATTGTGGCAGTTACCGACAGAGACCATTTGATCGCCGTGTCGGCGGGCGGCAGGAAAGAATTGTATCAGAAACCAATCAGCAAGGAGTTGGAGCGGGTAATAGAGGAGCGGGAAAACGTTACGGCTTCGGAGGGGTCTAAAGAGTATGTAGAGATATCAAACGAGGCCAGAAAATTTTCTTATGAGATTATTTATCCGATCATTGCAGAGGGAGATGTAGTCGGAAGCGTGATCCTGCTGTCAAAGGACGAGGACAGCAAATTTGACACCAGCGATGAGACGCTGGTCGCTTTTGGAGCCAATATTCTGGGGAAACAGATGGAACAATGAGCCAGGGTGGATGCAAAAAGGGAAGCTGGTAATGATACGGCTTCCTTTTTTCGTGGATTTCTATCAAAACAGATGGAGAAATGAGCTGGAGTGGATGCAAAAAGGGAAGCTGGTAATGGTACGGCTTCCTTTTTTCGTGGATTTCTATCAAAACAAATGGAAAAACAGGTTGTGTATTTTCCTAAAATGGGTTAAAGTATTAAAGGGGAACGGCTGTGTTGCAAGCCAGCAAAATATAACCCGGAAAGAAAGGGGTTTAGAAATGGATCAAAAGATTGCTATGCTCGAGGCGTTAGGGTGCGATATTGACGGAGCGATGGAGCGTTTTCTGGATGATGAGGCGTTCTATTTGGACTGCTATCAGCAGGTTATTCTTGATCCGTGCTTTGATAGCCTGAAAGATGCATTGGAACAGCATGATCTGGGGCAGGCGTTTGACTGTGCCCACACGCTGAAAGGGATTACGGCGAATTTGGGGCTGACGCCATTGGAGCAGATATTGATAGAGATTGTAAAACCGCTCCGCAACGGCAGTGATGAAGGTGTTTTGGAGTTGTATCAGCAAATGATGGGAAAACGTGCGGATTTTTTGCAGATTCTTGAGTGATTCTACTACTGTAGAACGATAAAAATCTCCCATTTACATATAAATTGCCAAAGAATTGCCGAAAAACCTTGACAAATTAGGATAATAAGGGTATAAATAGATTTGTAAGTTTTTTACGGAAACATTAATTTTGAGGAGGAATTATCCATGAACAAAACAGAGTTAGTAGCAGCGATGTCTGAGAAGGCAGAACTTTCAAAGAAAGATGCAGAAAAAGCTTTAAAGGCATTTATTGATGTAGTTACAGAGAATTTAAAGAAGGGCGATAAGATCCAGTTAGTTGGATTTGGTACATTTGAAGTGATTGATAGAGCCGCAAGGACAGGAAGAAATCCTGCGACTGGCGCTGAAATGAAGATTGCGGCATCTAAGGCTCCAAAGTTCAAAGCAGGAAAAGCTTTAAAAGACGCTGTGAATGAGTAAACTGCATTTTCATCTTAGAATGAAGAGGAACTGGAGGTTGTCGGAA
This sequence comes from uncultured Lachnospiraceae bacterium, assembly GCA_947589455.1. GTDB lineage: Bacteria > Bacillota > Clostridia > Lachnospirales > Lachnospiraceae > Butyribacter. The sequence goes on from CANQCD010000059.1 coordinate 1,604, forward strand.
GGCAGCCTCTGTTTTACTTTCCAGGAAACTTCTCGTTTTCTGGAAAGTAAAACTATTTATGTGCACAACCAGCAAAGGAAAATGTCATTTCGTGACGTCCGTTGGCGTGGGACATCGGATACATTGTTAAAAAAAGGCGGTGTCCGCTAGTGCGGGATATCGGATACATTGTCAAAAAAGGCGGTGTCCGCTAGTGCGGGATATTGGATACATTGTTAAAAAAGGCGGTGTCTGCTGGCGCGGGACATCGGATACATCGTTAAAAAAGGAGAGAAATCTATGCGTCTGGACAAATATTTGAAAGTTTCCCGGTTGATCAAGAGACGTCCTGTGGCAAATGAGGCATGTGACGCCGGAAGGATTACCGTAAACGGAAAGGTTGCAAAGGCTTCCCTCAATGTCAAGGTGGGAGACGTCATTGAGATCAGCTTTGGCGATAAGTTAGTTAAAGTGGAAGTGTTAAGCGTAGAAGAGACTTATAAGAAAGAAGAAGCAAAAGAATTGTATAAAGTGTTATAAATAAAAAAGCTTTCTCATATACTGAATTAGTTACCGGCAAGGGGTGGCAAAGAGGTAAGGAGGAAGTTTTTTTATGGAGGAAAGACCTTATGATGACGGCAGGAGAAGCCATGTGCATAAAGTATATCTGAATGCCAGGAAGACGGCGGTGCTTTCCGGTGTGAGAGATGTTTTATCATTTGACGCAAAGGAGGTTTATCTGGAGACAGAGCAGGGGATTTTGCTGATACGGGGGGATGAGCTGCATGTGAGCAGATTATCTCTGGAAAAAGGGGAAGTGGACGTGGACGGAAGGATTGACAGCTTTGTTTATTCTGACAAAGAGGAGCCTCAGAAAAAAGCGGCGTCTCTGTTGGGGAGGATGTTTCAGTGACAGAAATTATCATGGGACAGGTTCGGTTTGTGCTTTTTTCTGCCTGTCTTGGGATGTTTCTCATGGCGGGCTATGATATTTTGCGCCTGTTTCGCTTTTTATTCCGCCACGGAAAGATTGCAGTATGGGCGGAAGATCTCTTGTTTTGGTGCCTGATGTCGGTACCTGCCTATGCCGTTTTTTTTCTTTATAATGACGGGGCGATTCGGTGGTATGGCGTTCTGGCCATATTTTTGGGGAGCATTTTGTATGAATATGGTCTGAGCAGGCCGGTACGTGCTTTTGGAGCCCGTCACATTAAGCCGCCAGCCGGAAAATTTAGAAAAAAATGCACAAAAATCATAAAAAAATATTGCAAAAAAAGAGCAAATAGTATATAGTGGAATAACCAGATAAATTGCTTCAAACCCTTATAAATTAAGGGTTTGAATGGCTTTTAGGGGACGTGATTCCACAAGATGTTGTTTGCTTTTTGCTGCAAGGTACATGATGTGGTGTTTTGAACTTGAAGAGGAACCTCTTAAATATAGAAAGAACGGGTTAAAAATAAAAAGTTTGACATACAGTCAGGTGAGAAAGGAAGGTGAGACTGTGCAGAGGAGAAGGAAAAAGAAGCGCCTGAGTCCGGTGACGGTTCTTGGCGTGATCGTTTTGACTCTGGTTTTGGGCGGGACAATGTTATACCAGCAGTTCTCACTGAAGGCGGAGGGAAAGGAATATACCAGCCAGATCAAGGAGTTAAAGAAGGAGCAGAAAAAGCTGGAACAGGAACAGGAGGAATTGGAAGAGTTTAAAGAATATGTCAAGACGGACTCCTATGCCGAGGAGATTGCCAGAGACAAATTTGGACTGGTACATAAAGGCGAGATTGTATTTGAGCCGGAAGAGAAATAGAACCTGCAGTCGGAAATAGCAGGTTCTGTTTTTTTTGTCGATTTTTTTTTTGAAGCGCCTCTTTCTTTTTGACAAAATATGCAAAATCTGTTTTTTATACTTTGTTCCTGCACGCCGGCAAAAATTATTAGAAAGAGGTGGGGATGATGATGAAAATGCAAAGAAAAATGCTGTTTCAGATATTGCTTGGCTTTTTGCTGGGTCGGATCGAGGTATTCGGGATCAATCCGGCCGGCGTTTCCTATTTTGCTGTCTGCTATACGGAGACTGGCGCCAGGCTGCCGGTTGGGATCGCTGTTTTTTGCGGTATGGTTACTGCGTTTCCTTTGGAACAGGCGGCAGCCTGCGGTATGGTCATGCTGTCTTTGGTCTTGGCGGCTGACTTTTTGAAGAAGAGAAATTTTCTGGTGCAGATGGGACATGCCGCCCTGATTGTCAGCCTTGCCACAGGGGCGCTCCATATCCTGCGGCTGGCATTGGTCCCGCATTTGCAGTATGAGGCGTGGCTTGCCGCGCTGGACAGTATTTTAGTTTTGGTATGTACCAGGGTGCTCTTTGACGGAGTGCATTTTTTCCTGCACTCGAGGAAAGGGCAGAATCCGGGCAATGAGGAAATTATCAGTCTTGTGCTTTTGGGGGCGTTTGGGATTCTGGGGATACCGGATCTTATGATCGCTGATATCTCCCTGATCTGGCTGGCAGTTGTATTTGCAGTTCTGGTCATGGGGTATTGTTATGGGACAGGCGCCGGGGCGATTGCCGGAGCGATTGGCGGCTGCGTGCTGGTCTTTGGCGGGCAGGCGGGCAGCATGATAGGAATTATGGCGCTGCTTGGGATTTGCGCCGGGATGCTGCGGGAACAGGGGAAATTATTGCTTGCCGGAGCCTGTTTCTGTTCGGCGGTGGCATTTTGTTATCTGGTGAGCCGCGAGTTGATGCAGGCCGGGGAGTTGAAAGGCCTTGGGATTGCCTGCGTGGTTTTTCTGCTGATACCCGAAAAAATCTTAGGAAAGATCAGCCTTCGCGGCGGAGGATGGGAGGACAGATGGGAGAGCGAACATCTGCAGTCGCTGCTGCGGCATAAATTATTGGATTTTTCCCAGTCTTTTCAGAATCTGTCAAAGTCACTGTCTGGAGATAAGGAGCAGGAGAAAAAGGAAACGGAGGCCGAGACAAAAAAGCTGTGGCAGCTGATGTCGGAAGAGCTTTGCAGCCACTGCGAGCACTGCGAGAACTGTAGCGGCCAGATCGCGCTTTTGCGCCCGGAGATGGCGGGGATGCTTGCCGCGGCGCAGGAGCAGGGGCAGATTGTGTTAGAGAATATGCCGGTAGAATTTGCAAAGACTTGTGTCCACAAGGAGCGCTTTTTGCTGGAGGCAAACCAGAACCTGCATCTTGCAAACATGAACCGGGGGTTTCAAAATAAAATACTCCAAAACCAGAAGATCGTGGCCGGACAGATGAGAGAGGTCAGCGAGATCGTAGGAGAATTGTCGGACAAGCTTCCGACGATCAAAAAGATCCCGGATTCGCTTTCTGAGCGGATTGTGCGGGAATTAAAGAAAAACAGGGTTGTCTTAGGAAATATGGCGTTTTATGAAAAATATGACGGCAGGCTGGAGATTAAATTGTCCGGTCGTACAGTAAAGGGGCGTTTTGTCACGACAAAAGAGGTCGGAGAGATCATTTCAGGGATGATTGGACGGAATGTTGTGGCAAGGGAAGAGTGCCGCAAGGTCTTTCCGCGGGAAGAAATTGCATTTGTTTTTGAAGAGACTGTGAAACTGCAGGCAGTGACGGGCGTCAGCCGGATTCCAAAGGCAGGGGAGGAGATCTGCGGCGATACATTCTCCTGTATGCAGCTTCCCAGCGGGGAATTGCTGATGGCGCTTTCTGACGGCATGGGATCGGGAAATGCGGCGTGCGAGGAGAGCGAGCGCGTCATAGAGATGCTGGAGCAGATGGCGGAGGCAGGCTTTTCCGAGGTTTCGGCGGTGAAGCTGATCAATTCGATGTATCTGTCTCAGGAGGGCAGCCGGAGCTTTGCGACAGCCGATGTAGCGGTTTTTAACCTGTATAATCAGTGCGTCCAGTTTTTAAAATGCGGCGCCAGCACGACGTATCTGTGCAGTGAGGAGGGAATGGAGAAAATCGAGGGAGAGGCGCTTCCTGTCGGTGTTGTCGATGATTTTGAGCCCTATCTGAGAAAAGAATTAATATCTGCGGGGGATTATGTTATAATGATGACGGATGGCGTTGTGGACAGTTTTTCAAGGGAAAACTATGAATTAGAGGAACAGCTTTGGGAATATTTTTCGGCGAGAACCGGTCCGCAGGAGCTGGCAGAACATATTTTGCAGGAGGCCGTGAGACGGCAGGGCGGCGAACCGGAAGATGATATGAGCGTGATGGCTGTAACATTTTATGACAGATGACGGAATAGCGGAGATACGGAATGAAAAGAGATATCTATTGGGAAATTGCGGAATACAGCAGAAAAAAAGGGCTGCTGGAACAGGGGGATAAGATTGTGGCCGGAGTGTCGGGAGGGGCGGATTCTATTTTCCTGCTTCAGGCTTTGTGGAAGCTGAGAGAGATGTTTGGGCTGCAGATCGCAGCCGTCCATGTCCATCATGGGATTCGGGGAGAAGAGGCGGACAGGGACAGGCAGTATACAGAAGAATTTGCAGGAAGACTGGGGCTGCAATGCGTGGTTTTTGAGGAGAAGGCGGCGCAGGCGGCAAAGGAATGGAATATGTCCCTGGAAGAAGCGGGGCGGGTTCTGCGTTACCGTCGTTTTGAGCAGGTCAGAGAGCAGCTTGGTTTTGATAAAATTGCGGTGGCGCATCACAGGGATGACCAGGCAGAGACGGTTCTTCTGCAGATTTTGCGCGGAAGCGGGCTAAAGGGGCTGGGCGGGATGCGCCCGCGCCGGGAAAGGATTATCCGTCCCCTTCTTTTTTTGAGCCGCGCAGAGATTGAAGCGGCTTTAGAACAAGAGGACATCCGCTATTGTAACGACAGCACGAATCAGCTGGATGATCATACCAGGAATAAACTGCGCAACAGGGTTTTGCCCTATCTGCAAAAGGAAGTGCAGCCGGCGGCGGCTGCCCATCTGGCGGCGTTAGGCGAGCGGATGCAGGGGATTTGGGATTATATGGAAGAGCAATGTGCAGAATTTTGTGATAAAAATACAGAGAGAAAGCAGGGGATTGTACAGATTTCCTGTGAAGAAATGCAAAAGCTGCCGGAAAGTATGCAGGCGGAAGTCCTTTTGCGGCTTTTTGGTGAGATCGCCGGGCAGAGAAAAGATTTTACCGAGCGTCATGTCTTATCTGTCATCCGGCTGCTGCATGGGGGGACGGGAAAAAAAGTGATGCTCCCGTATCATCTGACAGCGGAAAAGTCATATAATACATTAATACTGAAAGAGAATCCGGATGCTTCCGGCAGAAAAGGCAAGGGACAGAGAGACGTCGCAGGAGTGCAGGAGGATCAGGCAGCGTCCGGCATTGCAGGAGTGCAGGAGGATTGGACAGCGTCCGGCGGTGCAGGAGTGCAGGAGGATCGGACGGCGCCGGACAGTGCAGGAGTGCAGGAGGATCAGACGGCGTCTGGCATTGCAGGAGTGCAGCCGGGTCAGACGATACACCTTCCGGTGGCGGGGGAAATCTGGGAGATTTCTTTTGAACTGTCGGGCAGGGAGAAAATATCGGAAGATGATTTGAAAAAAAACTGTACGAAATGTTTTGATTATGATAAAATGGGTACTATGCCAGTGTTTCGGTATCCTATGCCGGGAGACTATCTATGGCTGGATGCGGAAGGAAGAAAGAAAAAACTGAGCCGTTTTTTTATTGATGCAAAGATTCCTCCGGCGGACAGGAAACAGACCGCAGTGCTGGCACAGGGGCGGCATATATTGTGGATTCCTGCATTAAACCGCAGCAGCGCCTGTTTTTATATCACAGAAAACACTAAAAATGTTTTTTGCGCCAGAGTGAGAAAACAATTTGATTCAAAAGAGAGGTGGACATCATGAGAGAGGTTGTACATGAAATGTTTTCGGAGGAACAGATAAAGGAAAAAATTGTAGAGATCGCAGAGCAGATCAACAAAAAATATGGCAATGAGGCGCTGCACGTCATCGGCGTATTAAAGGGGAGCATTTTTTTTCTCACAGAGCTGACGAAGCACCTTACCATGCCGGTAACTCTTGATTTTATTGCGGCGGGAAGTTATGGTGACGGGACGGTCAGCAGCGGTTCGCTGTCGGTAGACAAAGATCTGGATGATGAGATTGATGATCTGCACTGTCTGGTAGTAGAGGATATTGTCGATACGGGCAATACGCTTAGCAAAATCCGCAAAATGCTGACGGCCAGAAATCCGGCGAGCATTGAATTTTGCGCCCTGTTAGATAAGCCCGACCGGCGGGAGACGCAGGTTGACGTTGAGTATACCGGATTTGTGATTCCGGATGAGTTTGTTGTCGGCTATGGGCTTGATTATGCGCAGAGATACCGAAATCTTCCCTATATCGGAAGTTTAGAATGGATAGAGGATTAAGAGTGGAGCAGAAAATAGTATAAGGAGACGATTCATGAACAAACAGATGAGAACAGGAGGCTTGGGATTTTATGTTCTGATTTTAGGAATTATCCTTGTGGCAGTCTATGTATCAGGAGTTTTTGAAGAGAATGATGAGAAAATTTATAACGTGGAGTCGTTTAGGCAGGACGTAAAAGAGGAAAATGTCAAATCTGTTGAGATTTTTCCGAATGAAGAGGTGCCGACGGGCGAGATCAGCGTTGTTTTAAACAATAACGAAGCAGTCCGTTTTTATGTATCGGATGTAACGGTGGTAGAAGATATTGTCTATGAGGAAGGCGGGGATCTTGCAGAGCGCTGTACAGTAGAGGATATCCAGAAACCCTCCTGGGTGGTCACAACACTGTTGCCCTATGGACTGGCCGTGATCGTTATTTTTTTCCTTTTTTCTTTTCTGTCAGCGCAATCGGCGGGCGCCGGCGGAGGCAACACCAAGATGATGAATTTTGGGAAAAGCCGTGCGCAGCGGATCGATCCGGATGAGCATTCCAAGAAATTCAAGGATGTAGCGGGATTGGCGGAAGAAAAAGAAGAATTAGAAGAAATCGTAGATTTTCTGGCAAATCCAGTGAAATATACAAGCGTTGGTGCAAGGATCCCAAAAGGGATTTTGCTGGTGGGACCTCCGGGAACTGGTAAGACGCTGCTGGCAAAAGCGGTTGCCGGAGAAGCAGGCGTGCCGTTTTTCAGCCTGTCAGGTTCTGATTTTGTAGAGATGTTTGTCGGCGTGGGGGCATCGCGCGTCCGCGATATGTTTGCGGAGGCAAAGAAAAATGCGCCGTGTATTGTTTTTATCGATGAGATTGACGCCGTTGCCAGAAAGCGCGGCTCTGGTCTTGGAGGCGGGCATGACGAGCGTGAACAGACGCTGAACCAGATGCTGGTAGAGATGGATGGGTTTGGCGTAAATGAAGGGATTATTGTCATGGCGGCAACAAACCGTGTTGATATCCTGGATCCTGCCATTTTGCGTCCAGGGAGATTTGACAGGCGCGTCACGGTTGGCAGACCGGATGTGCGCGGCAGGGAGGAAATCCTGGAGGTTCATGCCAAGGGCAAACCGCTGGGCGATAATGTTGATCTAGAAAGGATCGCGAGGACAACGACGGGATTTACCGGGGCTGACCTGGAAAATCTTTTAAATGAGGCGGCAATCGCCTGCGCAAAAGAAGACAGAAAATTCCTTGAGCAGGAGGACATTGAGAAATCGTTTATTAAGGTGGGGATTGGAAAAGAGAAGAAAAGCAAGATTATTTCTGAAAGGGATAAAAAAATCACAGCCTACCATGAGGCGGGTCATGCTATTTTATTTCATGTGCTGCCAGACGTAGGACCGGTTCATATGGTGTCAGTCATACCGACTGGCAGCGGCGCCGCCGGGTATACCATGCCGCTTCCGGAGCGGGATGAAATGTTTATGACAAAAGGGAAAATGCTCCAGGATATCATTGCTTCCCTGGGGGGAAGGATGGCGGAATCGCTGATCTTTGATGATGTGACAACAGGAGCGTCGCAGGATATCAAGCAGGCAACCGCAGTAGCCAAAGATATGGTGACAAAATACGGTTTTTCCGAAGCGCTGGGAATGATCAACTATGCGGATGCAGATGAAGTGTTTATCGGCAGGGATTTTGGCCAGACCAGCAGAAGCTACAGCGAAGAAGTGGCAAAAACGATTGACAGTGAGGTTAAGAGGATCATAGACGAAGCCAATGAAAAGGCGCGGCAGATCTTAACAGAGCACATTGGCGTCCTCCATGCCTGCGCAGCGCTCCTGATTGAGAAAGAGCGGATTGACAGGGAAGAGTTTGAGGCGTTGTTTGATCAGGAAGCGGCGGCCGATTGATCGCAAAAAGCAGCGCTATTTGACAAAATGATAAAAGTCAGCGGAAATTTGCGATAAAAATTATGCAAATTCGCTGACTTTATTATTTTTGCTGACAGAATGCACAAAAACTTATTTTAAATCATTTTTGTTTTGTGCACACTTTATTTACAAGAATGTTATACTAATAATCGTAAACCCCAATACATTATATAGTTTTTGCTACACCCCATAAGTAACAAAAATACCTTCTCCAAAGGAGGAGCTGCTGAAGAATTTCGGTAGCTTCTCTTTTACGTTGTGTGCATTTTTTATTCAACAATGGTTAGTTCATGCATTTGGAGGAGCTGCTGAAGAATTTCGGCAGCTTCTCTTTTACGTTGTGTGCATTTTTTATTCAACAATGGTTAGTCCATGCATTTGGAGGAGCTGCTGAAGGATTTCGGCAGCTTCTCTTTTGCGTTGTGTGCATTTTCTTCTATTCAACAATGGCAGTCCATGCATTTGGCGGAAGCAAGGGTAGTTCTCTTAATATGGTTCTGGGGATGATCGGTTCTGTTCTTTATGGCTTTTTGCTACATTATTTTGTGGAAAATAAATTTTAAAATAACACTTGACATATGTGCCTGCGTGGTGTAGAATGGTCACTACTTAGTAGAAATTTCTATCAAGTGTTTCACGATATCATTTCGATTTATGCAGTTCTTGGACTGCGGATCGTTCTATGTGTTTTCAGATGCCTGACGTTGCAGGCGAATCACCGAAAGTATTGTGATACCAAGAGAAACAGCTCTGCGGCGGCTAAAGTGCACTTAGCCGTGATCTTGCAGATGGAAAGGGGGGTTTTACAGAAAAACAGACGATGCAGGTTTTACTTTAAAGTAGTTGGATATATGTAAGTTTTTGATTCCTCTGCGGGGAGAAGGGAGAGCTCTTTTGCAGAGCCGGAAAAGGAGGAAATGCAATGCGTACATGGAAGAAAATCAAAAAAAGGATAATTGCGGGCGCACTGGCGGTGTCTCTGGCAGTGACAGGCGCAGGACTTCACATTGGACAGGGAGGACGGCAGGCATCTGCGGCAGGGCTGTGGAATCTGGAGAATCCGTTGGGAGACGGATCTGAGATCTGTAATATTGTCTATGAGATTCCCAGTCATGTAAAAAAACTGATACTACAGGGATCAAGCGGGAGCTGGAAAGGGACTTATCAGTCAACTTTTACGCTTTCTTTGACACAGGGCGAGATCTATTATAACCATATGAGCGGTAAATTTGGTTCCGGTTTTGGTTTTGACGGGGAGGATTATGTTACCCAGACCGGATATTCTATCAGCAGCGTGAAGATGACTCCGGTTGGCGAATCACCGTTTAGCACGGCTTCTGTCGAATGTACCGAGGCGAATCTTGTCAATTATTTCAGCTATTTATTACAGCATGGCTATAACAACAGGAAGGTGACGATCACGCCGGTTGTAGAGGCAAATAGATATAGCGTGAGTTATCATCTGGAAGGGGGAAAATGGGATTCGTATTCTTTTGATGACCCCAATCCGGCCTCTGCGGTATATGGGCAGGGGTTCCGTGTAGGAGTTCCCAAAAAGACGGGATATGATTTTGCCGGATGGAAGATAGTGGGGGTTAATGCTGATACAGATGCGTTTTATATTGGTCCGGTGACTCCGTATACGCACAAGGTATCGAATAACGATATCGTGACGGAGATGACGTCCTTGGGATATTTTCAGTTTTACAACCTGAATTGTAAGCAAAACGGAAGCGTGGCGTTGACAGCGCAGTGGAATAAAAAGTCCGGTATCCGGGTGTCTCTGTCAAAGGGCGCCGGAATCGCTTCGGTCACGGGGGACGGCAGCTACAGTTATGAAGATTCTGTGTCGGTGCGCGCCGTGGCGGATACAGGATATACATTTAAGAACTGGACAGGCAGCAATGGCATTGCTGTGAGCAATAATAATCCCTATAATTTTTCAATCAAGGAGGAGGCAGTTTCCCTGACGGCAAATGCAACGGCCAATACGTATCAGATAGGATATGGGCTGGACAGCGGGAGCTGGGAAACATCGTATGCTTTTTCTAATCCTAACCCAAATTCTGCAACTTATGGAAGCAAAGTTTCGGTTGGAAAGCCGAAAAAGACTGGATATAATTTTGCTGGCTGGAAAGTGACAGGGGTTGATGCCGCCACATCGGCGTATTTTATCGAAGGGGCGTCTTCCCGGCGCACAATCTCGAATAATTCTGTTGTGACAGGGACAAACAGCCAGGGATATTATGAGCTTTATAATTTAAACAGCAATCAGAACGGAAGCGTGACGCTGACGGCTCAATGGGAAAAAAAGACAGGCATTACGGTTTCTCTGTCAGGGGGGAATGGGATTTCTTCTGTCAGCGGAAATAGAAGTTATGCATATAACGATACTGTGACGGCCCTGGCGGTTGTCAAGTCTGGTTACACCTTTAAAAACTGGACGGACGGCAGAGGAGCTGTTGTGGATCATAATAATCCATATATCTTTTCTATGCCGGAGACAGCCGTCTCCCTTACTGCAAATGCAGAGGCAAACAAGTATACAATAAAGTTTCATTCTAACGGCGGAAGCGGGAATATAAAGAATCTGGAAATGGTTTACGACCGGGAGGCGGCGCTGCCGGGTAATACATATACAAAACAGGGCTGCCGATTCCTGGGCTGGTCTGTAAACCAGACTGCTTCGGAAGAAGAATACACGGACGGCCAGACGGTAAAAAATTTAACAGCTGCAGCCGGCGGGATTGTTGATTTGTATGCTGTCTGGGAGACAGAGTGGACATACGATTCTGTGGAAAAATGTATGCATATTTATTCTGACAGCGAGAGTGCGGTCTCAAGCTGGGACGAGGCGAATCATATGCTCTTTCAGGCAGAGCGCATTATCTTGGGGGAAACTATTTCTGATGTCGGGAAACTGTCCCTGGGAAGATTCCAGGCGGCAAAAACGATCGATGTTGATTCGGCAAACCGCACGTATGCTTCTGTTCAGGGGATATTATATGACAATCTGCAAAAGACGCTGCTATATTGTCCTGCGGCGCATAGCGACCAGCCGGAGATTTCAGGAAACTGCATATCGATCGGCGAGAACGCTTTTGCCGATACTGTTTTGGTCAAGACAGTTTCTTTGCCGTATGAGATCGGGGAGATTCATGAGGGCGCATTTTGTGCGCAGACGATCAGGCGTATTACTGTGAAAAACCCAAAAACGGTTTTCGAGGCGGAAACGGATGGGGAAGAACAGTCTCCGATTGTTGGATCGGCTGCCCAGATATATGGATTTTTGGGTTCAACAGCAGCTGCCTATGCAGAAAAGCATGAGAGAGCTTTCTCTGCCTTTCGTGAAATCGAAGAAGGATTCTTTAAAAATTCTACAGGACTGGAAGAATTTTGGATTCCTGAAAATATTAAAGCAGTCCACAGGAATGCATTTCAAAACTGCGGCAATCTGCGCTATGTCTATGTGCCGGAGAATGTAAAAGAGATTGGCGAAAATGCATTTGCAGAGGATGACAGCCTGGAAAAGGTCACGGTCGACGGAGTGGATACCGTGATAGCACAGGCTGGTAATTCTATTCCGGCAGAGACAACGATAGACTGCTATCATAGCTCAGAAGCGTTTCGTTACGCATCTGCCCATGGCAATCCCGTTGTCCTGCGCATAGGATATCCTGAGAAAGATGGGACAGAAGAGTATATGGGATGCCCTGCTGATGCGATTTCGCAGATCGTGGCAGTATACGCCGCAGGATGCCTGAAAAAGATTGGCAGTTCTGCTTTTGAGGATGCGGAGAATTTAACAGAGTTATTTTTCGAGGAAGCTTCCGCACTGACAGAGATCGGCGAACGTGCTTTTGCCGGTACCGCCCTGCGGGAAATCGCATTACCTGAAACAGTAGAAGAACTTGGTAACGGCGTGTTTGCGGGATGTTTGGAGCTGACAGGAGTTTCTGTCAAAGATACCAGGATAGACAGGATTCCACAGGAAGCGTTTTTAGGGGATATCTTGTTGGCGTTTCCTGTATCAGAGGATACTCTGCCGGAAGAAGTGTCGGTTATCGGTGCGAGGGCATTTCAGGGGTGCGCTGCCTTGCCGGATGCAGAGCTGCCATATCAGATTGGCACAGTCGGCAATGCCGCATTTGCAGGGTGTGGTTTTGCGAAGATCACGATAGCGAACCCAAACTGTGATTTGGACGACAGCCCGGATACCCTGCCGGAACAGGCAGTAGTATCTGGAAACGCAAATTCCCTGGTGCAGGTGTATGCAGAAAAATATAAAAGAAAATTTGAATCCATCGGGAATGCCTATCTGATTGCCTTTGATATGGCAGGGGGGAGCCAGGGAACGTCCTCTGTCTATGCAGTCAATGGGAGAAAGCTTCCGGATATCACTGTGCCTGTGCGGCGTGGATATGATTTTGCCGGTTATTATTCTTCTGTCGGCGGCGGGGGCATCCCGTATTATGACGCCGAAGGAAAAAGCCTTCAGGAAGGGAGCCAGACAACAGGGATACAGCTGTATGCATACTGGAAAAGCAAAGTATTCCGCGTTGCTTTGGATACCGCAGGAGGCAGTGTTCTTTCCG
>CANQCD010000060.1 GCA_947589455.1 uncultured Lachnospiraceae bacterium
GCACCGCGCTCCTGTCGCTTCTTTATCTGGGGCTGTTCCTTTTTCACGCTGCCCAACGCTACCGCCATATGGCGGAAATGGTCAGCCAGATTGACGACATTTTACACGGCGGCAAAACGGATCTGATGAAAGACTGCAAAGAAGGGGAGCTTGCCATCCTCTCCGCCCAGATCAATAAAATGATCCGCCGCCTGAAAGAGCAGGCAGACAAACTCCAGGATAAAAAAAATTTCCTGACGGATTTTATGGCGGATGTTTCCCACCAGATCAAAACGCCCCTGACATCCATCCATCTTCTCCTGTCGTTTTTAAAAGAAGAAGACGTTACAGAACAGCGCAGGATTGAGATCGCGCAGGATCTGACCAAACTCACAAACCGCATCGACTGGCTGATCTACGCCCTTCTCCATATCTCAAAACTGGACGCCGGGACGATTGTCTTTAAACAGGAATGTTTTTCGGTCGCCGCTCTGCTAAAAAAAGCGTATGATGCGATTGCTGTCAGCCTGGATATCCGAGGCATTTCATGGAAAGCAGACATTCCCGAAAGTATTACCGTCACCGGCGATATTTCCTGGATGGCGGAAGCGATCGGGAATATCTTAAAAAACTGCATGGAGCACACGCCGGAAGGCGGCGCGATAAGCGTATCCTGCGAGGATAACCCCCTCTATACGGCAATCTTGATCTCTGATACCGGCTGCGGCTTCTGCGAAGAAGATCTGCCTCATATCTTTGAACGGTTCTACCGGGGCAAAAATTCCGATAATAACAGCATCGGTATCGGACTTGCCCTGGCACGCAGGATCGTCACATCGCAGGGCGGCGCAATCACAGCGAGCAACCGCAAAGAAGGCGGCGCACAGTTCCGAATCCTTCTATACAAATCGACCGTGTGACAAGGAAAAAGCACAGCCATCTCTTAGATTTTGCCGTCTCACAAATCCAAAATCCCAAGATTACTGATTATGAGCTGCGGCTTACCAGACAGAATACGATCTACCAGATACAAATGAGCTGCGGCTTACCAGACAGAATACGATCTGCCAGATACAAAATAGATACAAATTAACAATATAAACTGGACAGAAACGGCGAGATGATATAAAATGTTACTATTCGCGGTTAAATAAAATTCTTATGGAGTGAAAAAACGAAAAGATGAGGTGAGGTGAAAATATGAAGGAGGTTGCGTTTACTGTAGAGCGGGCAGAATTTAAAGGATGGAAATTTTGGATCTCTGCAAATGTACGAGGGGAGTATGACAGCCGCGTCCGCAATCCCAAAATTACAGTAATATTTGACAGTGGGACACAGAAGCGAAGAGTTCCGCTGCTAGTTCGTTCCTATACAGTAAGGGAGGAGGAGTACCTGCTTTATGCGGAATATGGATATGACGTCCGCCATATCTTTTACAATGAACCGCTTGGAAAGCAGATTTCCGTATCCTTTGATTTAATGTATGGGGAAGATTATATAGAAAATATTCCCTATATCATAGGCGAATCTGTTGGAGAGCAGTTAGAATCGGAAAGCGAGGAAGAAGAATCCGAAGAGTCGGAGGAATCGGAGGAGGCAAAAAGGAAAAAATATTACGATATCACATTTTCCCCAAAAGAAGGGAAAATCGAGCTTTACGCCCAGTTTAAGGAGCAAAAAGTTGCATTCTCCCACAAGGTAAAAAAGGAAATCCAGTCATTTGCCGGCGGAATCTGGCATCTGCTGCTGATGTGCGTTGGAATCGTCCTGCTTCCTTTTTTCTTTATGGACGCTATCCTGGCGCTGCTCGGCTGCATCCCCAAAAAGGATGAGATTGCTTCGAGCAGAATGCCAATCTACGTGATAAAACATGCGCGCTGGAAACTGACTTCTTTCTGCAGCCTGAAAATCGGCGTTCTCCCGATGAAATTAAGCTGTATGTCAGCAGTAAACTGGCTGTCATCCAAAGGCCGCATCCGGCAGAACCGCATTGTATTTTTCTCAAACCGGCGCACAGACCTGTCAGGCAATTTCGAATTTGTTTATGAAAAGCTCAAAACAGACCCTGACCTGGATATCCGCTTTGTGCTGGACGACAGGAGCGTAAGGAAAATGAATTTTTTGAATATGCTCCGCCTGGCAAGATATTTTGCCAACTCGAAAGTGATCCTGGTAGACGACTATATGGAGCTGCTCTTTAAAATGCCGCGCAGAGAGGGAACATCCCTGATTCAGCTATGGCACGCCTGCGGCGCCTTTAAGACATTTGGCTGCAGCCGTATGGGGAAAAGCGGCGGACAGACGCTGCGCAGCATGAATCACAGAACATATGACTTTGCAACAGTCAGCTCACAGGAAATCGCAAAATTTTATGCAGAGGGATTCGGGCTTTCTCCGGAAAAGGTAGTAGCAACCGGCATCCCGCGGACAGATATCTTTTTCGACGAGGAATACAAGAAAAAGATAATAACAGAATTTTATCAAAATTATCCGAAATTAAAGGATAAAAAGATTGTCCTGTTCGCTCCGACATTCCGCGGAAACGGAAAAAACAGCGGATACTATCCGATTGAATTGTTTGACGTCAACAAACTCCATGAGCAGCTTGGGGACGACTATGCGATCATTATCAAACATCATCCGTTTGTCAGAAACCGGAATGATATCCGCCCGGAATACGAGGATTACATCATAGACCTGTCAACGCATTCTGAATTAAACGATTTATTGTTTGTGACAGATATTCTGGTGACAGACTATTCTTCGGTGGTATTTGAGGCTTCGCTTTTAAAGATTCCGATGCTGTTCTATGTATTTGATCTGGAAAAATATATCGCAGCCAGGGGCTTTTATTATGAGTTTGAAACTTTCGTGCCGGGAAAAATTGTTTCAGAATTTTCAGACGCTGTGCAGGCGATTGCTTCCGGCGATCTGGAGCAGGAAAAAATCGAGGCTTTCCGCGATCGGTTCTTTGACGATAAAGACGGCAGGAGCACTCAGCGGACGGTAGATTTAATATATAAATGTATCAGAAAATAGAAAGGAAGGCTGATAAATTATGGGAATGACAATGACACAAAAAATCCTGGCGGCACATGCCGGACTGGAATCAGTAGAAGCAGGACAATTGATCGAGGCAAACCTGGATTTGGTGCTTGCCAACGATATCACTGGCCCAGTGGCAATCCACGAAGTAGAAAAACTGAATAAAAAAACAGTGTTTGACAAAGATAAAATAGCTCTGGTGCCGGATCATTTTGCACCAAATAAAGATATCAAATCGGCAGAACATTGTAAATGCGTACGCGAATATGCAAAAGAACATAATATCACTAATTATTTTGAAGTGGGACAGATGGGCATCGAACATGCCCTGCTGCCGGAAAAAGGACTGATCACAGCCGGTGAAGTCTGTATCGGTGCAGATTCCCACACCTGTACTTACGGCGCGCTGGGTGCATTTTCAACCGGCGTAGGCAGTACGGACATGGGCTGCGGCATGATCACCGGACAGGCATGGTTTAAAGTCCCCTCCGCGATCCAGTTTGTCCTGACCGGCAAACCTTCAAAATGGGTGAGCGGCAAAGATGTGATCCTGCATATTATCGGCATGATCGGCGTTGATGGCGCACTGTATAAATCAATGGAATTTACCGGAGACGGCGTAGCAAACCTTTCCATGGACGACCGTTTTTCCATTGCAAATATGGCAATCGAAGCAGGAGCCAAGAATGGCATTTTCCCGGTAGATGAAAAAACGATCGCTTATATGAAAGAGCACTCTTCTAAACCATATACTATTTATGAAGCAGACGCCGACGCAAAATATGACGCCTCATACACGATAGACCTTAGCACGCTGGAACCGACAGTCGCATTCCCGCATCTCCCGGAAAATACCAAAACGGTTCGTGAAGCGGGCGAAGTAAAGATTGACCAGGTAGTCATCGGCTCTTGCACGAATGGGCGGATGGAAGATCTCCGCACCGCCGCTGAAATTTTAAAAGACAGGAAAGTGGCAGAGGGCGTTCGCGTTATCGTCATTCCGGCAACACAGGCAATCTATATGCAAGCGATAGAGGAAGGTCTTGTGCAGACTTTCATACAGTCGGGCGCGATCGTAAGCACGCCGACCTGCGGTCCATGCCTCGGCGGATATATGGGCATCCTCGCAGCAGGCGAACGGGCAGTATCCACTACAAACCGCAATTTCGTCGGAAGAATGGGACATGTAGATTCTGAAGTATACCTGGCAAGTCCGGCAGTGGCAGCCGCAAGCGCCGTTACCGGAAAAATTTCACAGCCGGCTGAGCTCGGACTGTAGCCCCACTCCGGCTGATGGCTACACGCAGTGCGGTTATAGATTTTTTGCCGTGATACCAAGCACGACAGCACGCAATGCGGTTATAGATTTTTTGTATAAACTGAATTATAAACAGAAAAGACATAGACAGGTATTTCTGCCTGCAAAAGGAGGTAAACATGAAAGCATGTGGTATAGTCCATAAATATGGAGATAATGTAGATACAGATGTAATTATCCCGGCAAGATATCTAAATTCTTCCGATCCGGCAGAACTGGCCAAAAACTGTATGGAAGATATCGATCCGGATTTTGTAAAGCGTGTCAAAAAAGGCGATATTATTGTTGCAAATAAAAATTTTGGCTGCGGTTCCTCCCGAGAACACGCGCCGATTGCGATCAAAGCATCTGGCATCAGCTGTGTCATTGCAGAGACATTCGCACGTATTTTTTACCGAAATGCCATCAATATCGGGCTTCCAATCATCGAATGCCCGGAGGCGGCAAAAGAAATCGAAGCAGGAGATACCGTTGAGATTGACTTTGACAGCGGAATGATTTACGATAAGACAAAGAAAACAGAATATAAAGGACAGGCGTTTCCGCCGTTCATGCAGAAAATCATCGAAGCGGAAGGGCTGATCAATTATATCAATGAGAACAAATAAAAAAAGCAACCTGATAAATAAGCGGAAATAAGGAGTATCTTATGGTATTTGGAGTAATTCTTGCAGGCGGCATCGGCAGCCGCATGGGAAATGTAGAAAAGCCGAAGCAATATTTAAAGGTGGGAAACAAACCAATCATTATCCATACGATTGAGAAGTTTTTTATGCACGATGCATTTACCAAATTGATTGTACTCTGCCCGAAACAATGGATAGAGAATACCAGGAACCTGGTCAAAAAATACCTCGGTGACGGCGCAGAGCACATCGCCGTGCTGGAAGGCGGGAGCACCCGCAATGAAACGATCATGAATTCTATCGCCTATATTGAGAAAGAATACGGAATAGACGACGACACTTTGATCGTGACACACGACTCTGTCAGGCCGTTCCTGACATACCGCATTATTGAAGAAAATATCCGCTACGGCATGGAATACGGAGCAGTAGACACCGTAATCCCGGCAACTGATACGATTGTAGAAAGCCAGGACGGAAAAGTGATCGCCTCCGTGCCTGACCGTACCAGGATGTATCAGGGACAGACGCCGCAAACCTTTAAGGCAAAGAAATTAAAAGAATTATACCTCTCTCTCTCAGAAGAGGAAAAGAAGATCCTGACAGATGCATCCAAGATTTTTGTAATAAAAGGAGAACAGGTTTATCTGGTGGAAGGCGAAGTCTTTAACATCAAAATAACCTACCCTTACGACCTGCGCGTGGCAGAATCTTTGATTCAGGATCAGAAATCCGGCAAATAAAACAATGATAAGGAGCAGTTTGGAAATCACTGATCTTGCACAGGATTTTTGAACTGTTCCCAAGAGGGAAAAAATATGTTAAATACAGTATACCGCCTGGTGGCGCCAAGACGTTTTGAAGTAGAATTTAATGATATTGATCTGCACTCTGGGCAGATTGTCGTAAGACCAACCCACCTGTCTATCTGCCATGCAGACCAGAGATATTATCAGGGGATCCGCCCGGCAGAAGTGTTAAAAGAAAAACTTCCAATGGCGCTGATCCATGAGGGGCTGGGGGAAGTCGTATACGACCCGACCGGTACATTCCACTGCGGGGACAGCGTCATTATGATCCCGAATACACCGGTAGAGCATGACGAGATTATCGCAGAAAATTACCTGCGCTCCAGCAAGTTCCGCGCCAGCGGCTTTGACGGTTTTATGCAGGAGCATGTTGCCCTGGCGCCGGATCGCGTAGTACCTCTGGATGATTCCATCGACAAAGTAGTGGCCGCATTTACAGAGCTGGTTTCCGTAAGCGTCCATGCCCTGCGGCGGTTTGACTCCATCGCACACGCAAGGAGAAACGTGATCGGAATCTGGGGAGACGGCAATCTCGGCTATATCACAGCTATTTTCTTTAAGGCAATGTTTCCAGAATCAGCGCTTTATATTTTTGGCGTCGACCAGGAAAAATTATCACAATTTTCCTTCGCAGACGATACGTTCTCTGTAACGGACATCCCAAAAGACCTGCTGATCGATCATGCGTTTGAATGTGTAGGCGGAGATGCGTCCCAAAAAGCAATCAACCAGATCATTGACCATATCCACCCGGAAGGAACTATTTCTATACTCGGCGTATCAGAGTATCCGGTTCCAATCAATACGCGCATGGTGCTGGAAAAAGGACTTCGTATTTTTGGCAGCAGCCGCAGCGGACGGGAAGATTTTCTGAAAACGGTAGAGTTATATCACAAACACCCTGAAATTATCGGCTATCTGAGCAATATCGTCGGAGCGCAGATTGAAATCCGCAATATTGCCGATATGAACCTTGCCTTTGAGACGGATATCCATAAAAGCATCGGAAAAACCATTATGATCTGGAACAGGTAATTTATTGCAAAATCTTGCAAACAATCCGGTAAAATAGCGAAAAAACAATACACTGACCGGCAGGATTTTTCCTGCCGGTTTCGAACTTGTAAAAATAAAATTTATCCCCCCTGTTTTTGCAATAAAAAGGAAAAAATTAAATTTTCAATTAACAAATCTATTCTTCAACCTGATATTGCAAAAACAGAGTTGCATAATCAAAATAGGTATGATATGCTTATAGAAAATATGTTCGACAAGAAAAAAATATGGTTATAAAAATCATTTATACTATATAATTTTTGCAATACTGATACACTTGCTTGTTTATAAATAATATATTAGATAAATTTTTGATAGGACAAACATATTGTTTTGTTAAATCTGGTATATCAAAGAGAAAGAAGGATATTATGTTCACTACTATTGAATTATTTGCCGGTGCCGGAGGGTTAGCTTTAGGAGTAGAAAAAGCAGGCTTTAAGACATTAGGTTTGGTTGAGTTTGATAAGGATGCCTGTGATACATTATGTAAAAATAGACCGAATTGGAATGTAATTTGTGATGATATTGCCAATATTTCAGATATGGATTTAGAAAAATATTTCCGAATAAAAAAAGGCAAGTTAGATCTGCTTTCAGGCGGTGCTCCTTGTCAAGCGTTTTCCTATGCAGGAAAGAGATTAGGACTAGAAGATGCAAGGGGCACTTTGTTTTATCATTATGCTGTTTTCCTTGAAAAATTACAGCCTAAGATGTTTTTGTTTGAAAATGTAAGGGGATTATTAACGCATGATGGTGGAAAAACATACTCGACAATGTTAAAGATTTTTGAAAAAGCAGGATATGAAATCTACAGAAAAGTGTTAAATGCGTGGGACTATGGTGTAGCACAGAAGAGAGAGCGCCTTATAACGATTGGAATCAGGAAAGATTTAAAAGACGAAATACACTATGAATTTCCCACTCCTCATACATATAAACCGGTTTTGCGTGATGTATTGCAAAATGTTCCTGAAAGTCTGGGGGTTCCTTATGGAGAGAAGAAAAGAAAAATATTTGAATTAGTTCCTGCCGGCGGGTATTGGCGAGATATTGATCCCGATATTGCAAAGGAATATATGAAAAGCTGTTGGTATATGGAGGGCGGACGGACAGGGATTTTGCGTCGCCTGAGTATGGATGAGCCTTCTCTGACAGTTCTAACCTCACCTTCACAGAAGCAAACAGAGCGATGCCATCCTTTAGAAGCACGTCCCTTTACAGTCCGGGAAAATGCAAGATGTCAAAGTTTTCCTGATGAATGGGAGTTTTGCGGAAATGTTATGTCACAGTATAAGCAGGTTGGAAATGCAGTTCCGGTTAATTTAGCTTACGATATAGCAGTCAAAATACATGAAGCATTGGAGGGAAGATAACAATGGAATGGAAATTAGATTTTATTTCAGAAAAAAATTTTACAAAACATGTCAAAACAACGATAGAGAAATATGGAGAAAAACTGGAATCTTTTGATGTGAAACGCTTCAATAAAAATATTATTGATCCGATTAAGCTGATATTTGATAAGACAGTATATCGTTCTACATGGGAAACAATAATCAGTAATGAAATATTCAGACAACGTGACAAATCAAATAACAATGATATTGGGTATTTTCATCAAAGAATCTTTCAATATATTCAAAATTGCCGTGTTCCCGATAATGGCAAAGAGGGCGGTTGGGATGTAATATATGAAAATGCAGACGGCATCGTATTGCCGGATGGAGATGTAGTGCATACAATCTATGTTGAAATGAAGAATAAGCATAACACCATGAATTCTGCTTCTGCAGGAAAAACCTATATTAAGATGCAAAATCAGCTATTAAATGATGATGATTGTGCTTGCTTTCTTGTAGAGGCAATAGCACAGAAATCACAGAATATAAAATGGCAGACTACGGTAGACAAAAATAAAGTTTCGCACAAAAGAATCAGGCGGGTAAGTATAGATCAATTTTATGCTTTAGTAACGAATCATGATGATGCCTTTTTTCAAATGTGTATGCTATTGCCAACTATAATAGAAAATGTTGTGAACAATGCAGAAGATATCACTATACCGAATGATACCGTTATAGACGAATTACAGAATATTGCAAATCAAGTTGATAATGATGCCAGAACATTGTCAATAACGATGGCGATTTATATGCTAGGATTTAGTTCTTATAATGGATTTAAAGAGTATTTAACAATAGATGGTAATTGATGTTAAATGACAGCAAAGATATGCCGAAAATCCAAATAATTACAGACGAAAAAATATTAAAAAGTATGGCGGAAACAAAAGAAATCATCCTGTTTTTTCTGGCAAATCCGGAACTGAATATTTCCCTGCACCCCCTGGATTTTTTTCAGAGAGACACACCTCTGGATAAAGAGACATATCCCGCATTTTTCTGAAGAGATTCCCTTTTTCTGCCAAAGTGACAATTCTGTCATTTTGCCGTCACCAAGCCGTAAGCTGCCGCTGTTATACTAATGATTGTCCAGAGTTGTTCTATTCAATTTGCGAAACCGTTCCAATCGTTCACGGGGGGACTTGCAAACAAAAGAATCTGTGGGATTCGCTGGCTCTAACTGTGCGGAATCTTCCAATCTCCATCCTGGCGTGCGGGGGGATTCTGAAATCCTTATGCGGTAAAAGCGGCGAGCGTTTAGAACAGCCTGTGTACTAATCTAACAAAAGGGGGAAAGAATCCAAAATGGAAATTCTAAGAGTTGAAAATCTAATGAAAGTATACGGAAGCGGTGAAAACGCAGTACACGCTTTAGACGGGGTAAGCTTTTCCGTCAGCCAGGGAGAATTCCTGGCGATCATCGGGCCGTCCGGTTCGGGCAAATCCACCCTTCTCCACATTTTAGGCGGGGTGGACGTCCCCACCTCTGGAAAAGTATATATGGAGGGAAAAGACGTTTTTGCCCAGAATGAAGAAGAGCTCGCCATTTTCCGCCGGAGGCAGGTAGGCTTGATCTATCAGTTTTACAACCTGATTCCTGTATTAGACGTAAGGGAGAACATTACGCTGCCGATTTTAATGGATGGCAGAAAGGTAAATGAAAACCGATTAAGCGAGCTGATACGCCTTCTCCGCTTAGAGGGCAGGGAGAGACATCTGCCGAACCAGCTTTCCGGCGGCCAGCAGCAGCGCGTTTCCATTGGCAGGGCGATCATGAACGCCCCTGCTGTCGTCCTGGCAGATGAGCCGACCGGAAACCTGGACAGCAAAAACAGCCAGGAAATCATGTCGCTTTTAAAAGAATCCAATGAAAAATACAATCAAACCCTGATCATGATTACCCATGATGAAAGCATTGCACTGCAGGCAGATCGGATCATTGCAGTCGAAGACGGAAAAATTACCAGAGATGAGGTGAACCGCTAATGAATATTATCAACCAATTTACCTTAAAAACCCTGTTACAGAATAAAGTCCGCACGATTGTGACCATTATCGGAATCACCCTGTCTACCGCAATGTTTACCAGCGTCACCTCTGTGATCACCAGTTTTCTGCAATATATGGTAGACGCCACCCTGGATCAGGACGGCGCATGGGAGGGGATGGCAGATGGTATCACCAGAAAGCAGACAGAAGCTTTTTCCAGAGACAAATCTGTCACATCCTATACCATAATGCACAATGTAGGCTACAGCCAGATTGAAAATCCCCTCAACCCTTCCAAGCCTTTTCTCTGCATTACTTCCATTGACAAGAAATGCAGGGAATTCACAAGCATTAAGCTGATTGACGGACGTATGCCGGAAAGGGCGGAGGAAATCCTGATACCAAAACATCTGCTGGATACTAAAACCTTTCCTTACAAGACAGGGGATACTGTCACCCTTCAGGTAGGGGAGCGGACAAAAAACGGAAAAACGCTGACCGGCGGTCAAAACACAATCTACGAGAATCCAACCATTGAGAACACGGTGTCCAAAACTTACCGCATAACAGGCACCTACGAACGCCCTTCGTTTGAGCCCTCTGACGCCATGGGCTATACTCTCCTGACCAGCGGGGAAGAAGACGGCGCAGACATTTATTGTGTTTATTTTAAAGTAAAAGACGCCCGAAAGATCAACCATGTACTCAACCGGATCACAAAAAAATTAAATCTGTCGGAAGAACAGAAGTATGATTACTATTCAAATATCCATTCTGAGCTCCTGCGATTCCGGAAAGATGCGCCAAAAGGTACTTTCACAACTGTTGCCTATCGGTTCGGTTTTATTTTGATCATAGTGATCATG
This sequence comes from uncultured Lachnospiraceae bacterium, assembly GCA_947589455.1. Classification (GTDB taxonomy): domain Bacteria; phylum Bacillota; class Clostridia; order Lachnospirales; family Lachnospiraceae; genus Butyribacter. Next base: position 11,095 of record CANQCD010000060.1, read on the forward strand.
ACAGCGAGCATCAGCCTGATCTATAACGCTTTTTCCATCTCCGTCAGCGAGCGGATCAAGCAGTTTGGATTATTAAAATCAATCGGCGCAACGAAGAAACAGATTCGCCGCAGCGTTCTCTTTGAAGCGCTTTCCCTTTGCGCTGTCGGCATTCCGCTCGGTATCGGAAGCGGACTTTTTGGGATTGACATTACGCTGAAATATATGAATGATTATTTTTCCAATGTCTTTTTTGTGGAAAATCCGGACGTCAGCCTGCATCTGGTGTTTTCCTGGGAATCGATCATCATTCCCACTGTCACGGCATTGATCACGATCATCATTTCCGCTGTCATCCCTGCGCGAAAAGCCATCAAAATGCCCGCTATCCAGGCATTGCGCCAGAATAACGACATCCGTTTAAAAAGGAGCAGGCTCCGAACCTTTTCTTTTGTTTCACGCCTGTTTGGGCTGGAAGGGACACTGGCGTTAAAAAACATGAAACGGAACCGCCGCAAGTACCGCATTACTGTGTTTTCCCTTGCCATCAGCATTATCCTGTTCCTGTCAGCGAGCTGTTTTAGCTCCTATATGCAAAGCTCGATCGATCTGATGGCTGAAAACTATGTATATGATATTACCGCCGCCATTCCGGAAGAAAACAATTCGTCCAAAAAAACGCCGGAAGAGATCACGCAGGATATTTCTTCCCTGCCGCATGTAGACTCTGCCGCCTACTCCGACATCCTTTCTGGCAATCTGCGCATAAGCACGGAACAATTAAATAAAAATTTCCTGTCCCGATACAAAAAGACGTATCCGGAATGTATTGACTCCAAAAATAAGCTTGCCGTACTAGACGCTGCAATCACCTTTATCGAGGATTCCGCCTACGAAAAATATTTAAAGAAAAATAACCTCGATACGGCGCGTTTCTTAGACGGTAAGAATCCGGCGCCTCTTCTCTGGGATACCGTAGGATTTTATGACAATGGAAAGATATTCCAGTATTCCGTCCTGCGCAGCACGGGAGACCACACGGATCTTTACCTCCCACAGCGGAAAAAAGACGCCGTCTTTCTCCGGTTTGACAATCTAAAGACCATGGATTTAGCTTATGCAGAGGTTGACGACTCCGTCCATTTAGAAGAGGAAGAAGAAAAGCAAAAAATATTTTCACAAAAAGAAGCATGTGATAAGATCACCACGCCTTCCGGGGAAAAAATAAACGGAAAACTGCCGCTTGGAGCCCTTGACTTTACTTATGACGGAACACTTACGGTAATTTTGCCGCACCATGTGCTGGAGAACTTGAAAAAGGCTTCCAAATATATGAAATACTCAACCTCTATCCAGGTACAGGCAAAAAACCACTCCGCGGCGGCCATAGAAATTTTAGAATATTACAATGGCCACCAACTGGGCGGCAGCGTACAGGATTACAGGGAAAATGAAAATTCCATGCGCTCTATGATAGCCATAATCAATATTTTTTCCTATGGATTTATCATACTGATCACGCTGATCGTAATTGCCAATGTGTTTAACACAATTTCCACAAATATTTATCTGCGGCGGCAGGAATTTGCCATGCTAAAATCAGTGGGAATGACCAGAAAAGGGTTCTTCCGCATGATGAATTTTGAGTGCGTCATGTACGGCGCAAAAGGGCTGCTCATCGGTCTTCCGATTTCCTATCTTCTGTGCTTTATGATGTACCGTTCTCTGGAAATCGCCTGGAATGTCAGCTTCTATATGCCAAAGGAAAACCTGCTTATTGCGATATTCAGCATATTCATTGTTGTCTTTGCCAGTATGGTATACTCCATGCGCAAAATCCAGAAAGACAATCTCATCGAAGCGCTCCGCAATGAAAATGTATAACGCTGGTTTCCTGTCTCTGGACGGGATTCGTGAGACAATCTCATCGAAGCGCTCCGCAATGAAACTGTATCGCGCTGGCTTCCTGTCTCTGGACGGGATTCGTGAGACAATCTCATCGAAGCGCTCCGCAATGAAACTGTATCGCGCTGGCTTTCTGTCTCTGGAAAGAGCCTGACGGACTGTCAGGCTCTTTCTTATTTTTTACAAGTATATAGGATCATGACAAATCATGGCAGGCTGATCCCCTGATAAAGATTTTCAAAACACTGCACTTCATTTTTCACATATCGGCGAAAGCCTTCAATATGTATGAAGCGCTCCCCCTCATACGTATAGGAATCCAGCCGCCGGTCAAAGGCATCGTCACTGTGTGCGCTCACCAGAAAAGTCCCTTCCGCAAACCCAGTAACCAGCAAGGTGTGGTAGTGGCGATCCAATTCATTCCGCAGCTGGATCACATCGCCAACTTCTATCGCCTCTGGAGCTGTCTCTGCGCCAAAAGGTCCGACGCCTTGATTTGTTGTAATAAAATCATAGAAAAAAGAAACCCCCGACCAGGACGGCGAACGGTCGTTTAAGCCTCTGTAATACCAGCCAGTGTTTGGCGTATAATTCATCTCACAGCAGCCGGCAAAAATGCATTGAGAGACAAAATTAGTACAGTCGCCGCCAATCCCCGTAAAATTATAAAAAAGCGGATTCCTGTCAAATGCCCATCTTGCAGCATAGGCATAAGCAAACTGGCGGTTATATTGCCCGATTTCCAACAAAGCCCTTTCCTCCTCACGGCCTGCTCTTTTTTCTAATATATTCCACCCGCTTTGGAACGTTCCTGGCTACAGGGCTGGCTTTACATAGTAATCCTTTTCTATAGGAAATAAAACAGCGCCACAAGCGGAAAGAGGCTCGAAGTCTTCAAACAACCTGATTTTATTTCTCATTTATTTTGTTTTTCTGGAAACAGCCGAAGACCAGTTTCCATATACTGTCTTTCCATTTTTCTTTTTATAGGCGCAGATTTTGATATAATATTTTTTCTTTGCCTTTAATTTCTTTAATGTAATCTTATTTTTTGAAGCAGAAACAACCGTAACTCCTTTTGCTTTCACTTTTCCATTTTTCAGGGCTGACAGTTTTTTCTTGTTAAGGCTATATGCCACTTTATATTTGGCTCCAGACTGCTTTTTCC
>CANQCD010000061.1 GCA_947589455.1 uncultured Lachnospiraceae bacterium
TAGTGGGGGAGGTTAAGACAGATCCGGCTGTTTTGACAGAAGAGCCGGGAAAAAATATCGTGGCAAAGGCGCCGGGCATGAAATACCGTCATTACGCGCCAAAGGGGCAGCTCTATCTCGTCGAGGGGGAGGAGCCGGCCGTGATCGAGAAGATTAACCGGCTGACAAAGGAGCAGGAACAGAAAGGGATCAAGACGGCTGTGATCGCGACAGAGGAGACAAAATCCGCCTATCTGTGCCAAAATGTGTACAGTATCGGCACGAGAGAAAATCAGGCTTCCATCGCAGCGGGATTATATGATATACTACGTGAGATGGACAAGATTGGCGCAGCGCATATTTATGCGGAAAGTCTGCCGCAGGAAGGGCTGGGACAAGCTATTAGGAATCGGATGCTGAAGGCGGCCGGTTATCAGAAAATTCATGCGGAAGGTGTGAGATGCGATGGCACATTATAAACAGATTATTTTTTTGTGTAATTCCAATACGTTTTTGAGTCCGATAGCAGAGGCGATATACCGCAGAAATGCGGCGGACTGGATGCCAGAAGCGATCTCCAGGGGGGCCGTAGTCCTGTTTGAAGAACCGATCAATCCAAAATGTAATCTTCTGCTGAGCCAGAACGGATTTCTGATCAGCAGTCATGGACAGGCAAAACAGTTGGCGCAGAAGGATCTGGAGAAAAAAACATTGGTTTTGACAATGACACTGAGTGAAAAGGTGAAAATCTGCGAGGAATTTCACTTGGAGGAAGATGTGTATACGCTGGGAGAATATGTCGGGGAGGACACAGATATAGCCGATCCCGCGGGAGGCGAGGAGGAAAAATATAAAGAGTGCTTTGAACAGATCAAATTCAGGATCAATAAAGTAATCGACAGAATCAGGCGGGAATATTGGGATATGTGACCATCCGCCGAGAGAAAAAAGGAGGAAAACGACATGATAGCACTGGGATGTGATTCAGCGGGCTATGAATTAAAACAGAAAGTGATGGAGCATCTGCGCGAGAGAAACTTGGAATATAAGGATTTCGGGAGCTACGATGCGGAGCCATGCGATTATCCGGTTTTTGGGAAAAAAGCCGCGCGCGCAGTGGCGTCGGGAGAATGTGACAGGGGGATTATCATCTGTGGGACAGGGATTGGCATTTCGATTGCTGCAAATAAAGTCAAGGGAGTCCGCGCGGCGCTGTGCCATGACACGTTCAGCGCACAGGCCACAAGGGAGCATAACGACGCCAATATGCTGGCAATGGGAGCGCGGGTGATCGGACCAGGGCTTGCCCTCAAAATAGTCGATACATTTCTGGACACCGAGTTTTCCAATGTGGACAGGCACATACGCCGCATTGGAATGCTGGAAGAGGAGTGAACAGACGCCGTGACAGGATGCCTGCCGTATCAAGAGAGGCAGGATTAGTTCTTGACACTGCAAATAGCAAGAGTTAATATGGTAAAGGAATGTAAAAATCAGGTGATTGCGAAACGGTCATAGACGAAAGGAACGTTTTGTAAACGCCTGATAAAAAATAAAAAGGGAGCAGTGCGGAAAATTTATTTTTCACACGGCGCTTTGTGTCTGCGCGCTGCCTGGCACAAAGTGGTTTTATGCGCAAACAGGCGGCGCAGAAATGAGGAATAGTATGGCGAAAAAAGACATCGATTGGGGAAATATTGGTTTTGGCTATATGAAGACGGATAAGCGTTATGTCTCCAACTACAAAGACGGAGCGTGGGACAGCGGCGCCATGATTAGCGATGACCAGATCACCATTAGTGAGTGTGCCTGTGTATTGCAATATGCACAGACTGTTTTTGAAGGATTAAAGGCATATACTACGGAGGACGGTCGAGTGGTTTGCTTTCGTCCTGATCTGAATGCAGAGCGGATGATGGATTCTGCGGCGAGGCTGGAGATGCCACAGTTTCCAAAAGAACGTTTTATCGAAGCTGTTGTGCAGACAGTCAGGGAAAATATAGATTATGTGCCGCCATATGGTTCCGGTGCAACGCTGTATGTGCGTCCTTTTATGTTCGGGAGCAACGCAGTCATTGGCGTAAAGCCTGCGGAGGAATATCAGTTCCGCGTATTTTGTACACCGGTTGGTCCATATTTTAAAGGCGGCGTAAAGCCAATCACGATCCGCGTGTGTGATTTTGACCGCGCCGCGCCGCATGGAACCGGACATATCAAGGCCGGGCTGAATTACGCGATGAGCCTTCATGCGATCGTAGATGCACATAACAAGGGTTTTGAAGAGAATATGTACTTAGATCCGGCAACCCGCACAAAAGTCGAGGAAACCGGCGGGGCAAATTTCCTTTTTGTGACAAAGGATAATAAGATCGTCACTCCAAAATCAAACAGCATCCTGCCGTCGATCACAAGGCGTTCCCTTGTGTCGGTTGCAAAGGACTATCTCGGTCTTGAAGTGGAAGAGAGGGAAGTTTTCTTTGATGAAATTTCTGATTTTGTGGAGTGCGGCCTTTGCGGGACGGCTGCCGTTATCTCGCCGGTTGGCTGCGTCAACGACCATGGCAGGGAAATTAAATTTGCAAACGGCTGCGATGAGATGGGGCCGATCATCACCAAACTGCGCGAGACGTTGACTGGCATCCAGATGGGGCATATCGAGGCGCCGGAAGGATGGATCAAAGAAATTAAATAATCCGGACAGCGGATGAGATTGCTCCATTGCTAAAAAGTGGCGTATTCTCATGGATCAAAGAAATTAAACAATCCAGACAGTGGATAGACAACAGGAAGGGCATTCTGCCGGAGAGATGGCGAGGATGCCCTTCCTTTCTGGTTTGTTTTATGTAGCCGCTAAGAGACGGATAAGGCTGCCCGGCGTCAGATTCCGTCCAGTTGTTTTAATAGCAGGAGGCGGTCGCCGGGGTTTACGTGGTCTGCTTCCAGGTGGTTTAGTTCAATAATGCTTTCTACGGTAGTATTATATTCCTTTGCAATATTCCAAAGCGAGCCTTCCTGGTCGGCGATATATCCGACGATGCCAGGCATTGCCTGGATTTTCTGCATATCTAATGGCTTTTCAAAAATCTGTGTGATGATCTGCTGTTCGTTGTGAGTAAACACAAAGGCGCACAGATCCAGAATGATCTTTGCTTCGATTTCCTGTCCGTCTAACATGATCACGCTGATCTGATTGATGAAGGGCTGCAGTTCATAGTCGTCATTTTCGCAGATTCCTTTGATCTCGATTGTGTGTGAAAACGGGATAGCGCCTTTTGCCAGGGCGATGGGACGCTCATCGTTTTCTGTGATATACAGGATATCCAGGTCGATGATCCCATCAATCGAAATCCCATCCTCAACGATCTCCTGCTCGTCAATCTGGATATTGCCGTTCGCGTGGCAGATTTGCATGATATTATCCATATCCTGATTGACGTGGATTCGATCGGATACCCGCACAACGCTCTGGTTTTTCATCAAAAGTTTCGACGCAGAGAAGTTCTGTCTGGATAACTCCAGCGTTATAGCAGTAGAATAAGCGTCTTCCAGATACTGGAAAACCTCATCCTGATAAAATTTGATCTGGAGATTGAGGTTCAGTTCCAATTCCAGGATTCGTTTCTCTCCGTCCTCGTCCGGTTTAACGTCCAAAACCTGGCTGTTGCCGACAATTTCGATATCAGAGATCATATCTTCCCTGCAGCTGTCGCAGTGGACGATGCCATCAAATGGAAGCTCCGTTTCGATAAATTCCAGCCGTCTGTCTTCATTTTCGGGAATATATAGCAGAAAGACCTGTAAATCGCCAAGAAAGCGGATACCGTCCTCTACAATCCGGTTCTGCATGTTTTGCGGAACCAGCTCATAATACAATACCGTTTCCACATTTGGCTTTCCTTTTGGCAGAATCAGCTCATCCCGGACGCGGAAGACATCTTTTTTCTGGCTGACCAGCTGGGTCAGTGCAAACTGGCTGTGTTTCCTGTAAAGCCCTTCCGGAGGGGAGAGCTGCTCCATATCGGCTCGGGATGCTTCCGGTGAGACAATGTCGACCCCGGCGGCGATCCCAATCTGATTTTCCTGGCAGCAGGCAAAAGAAACAATCGCGCGGACACTGATTTTACGAGAATTGATCAGATTTGCCTGACAGTCCTCCAGATTATAGTGGCAGGAAACTTCTTTGTCAGGGATCAATTGATCCATGTTCAATGTCTCCTGGAAAGGGATTTCTCCCCGCATACTGTGTACCGGGCGCAGGGCGTCCGCAGCAATATACAGAAGGGTAAAAGACAGTTTCCCATGGAGTGTGACTTTGCCGTCAGATGCAGATATATTGGAAATCTGGATAATCCCCCGGGTTTTTACCAGTTGTTCTATATCCGGTTTGGTATCAGGTACATTAATGTCGTCTTCCAGGGTGATCTGCAGGTCGCTCCGGCAGACAACGTCGCGGGCATGTATGTTTCTGGTCGATAATTCCATATGTTTTCACCTTTCTTTTTTAAAAATAAAGCGTAAATGATGTTCTGATTCCATCTTATGCAGATAGTGACGAGAATATGTCCGCAAATAAAAACGGAAAATTTCCGATTATGCATATTGCTTAAATTTGGTATAAAATATTTGTTTTCAATATAAAAAGTGTATAATTTGTATAGACAAAAAAATAAAAAAATGATATGATGTATCAGTATATATTGTTTAATTATATAAAAATTAGACAAATTGAACACAGAAGAATGGAGGCACTGATAAGAATGGCAAAAGAGAGGAAGAATAAAAAAATCCGGTTCACTTTAGTCGTAAAAATAGCGATGCTTTCTGTGATCCCGGCGCTGGTGATGGCAATTGTGCTGACCTTTGCGGGGATAAAGGCAATCCGCGGTGGAATTGAGGAAGAGATCATAGAAAAACTCAAGCTGACAACGACTACGATTGGCGGGCTGTGCGATGCCCTGGATGAGGGCGATTATTATTTAACGGTAGATAACCAGCTTTTTAAAGGTGAGTATAACCTTACAGAAAATGTAGGCGTGCTTGATGAAGTTGTAAAAGATACCGGGGTGGACGTCACAATATTTTATGAAGGGGTGCGTCGCGCGACAACGCTGGTTGACGAAAAGACAAATAAGCGGATGATTGGGACGTCAGCGAGCGACGAAGTGATCGAGACCGTGTTAAAGAATGGCGGAGATTACATTTCCAAGGATATCGTGATTAATAATAAACCATATTATGCATATTATATTCCATTAAAGAACCAGGACGGCAAAATCGTAGGAATGTTTTTTGCAGGCGCCCAGGTATCAGATTTCCAGGCGTTTATCAGCAAGCAGAGAGGCATTTTGATCGCTGCCGCAGTGATTGTCGGCGTACTTGCGATTATTATGGTTGCGATCTGTGTATTGAGCATTAAGCGCGGGCTGATTGGTATCAGTTCGGTAGTCACAGAATTGGCGCAGGGCGACTTGGGAGCAAAGATCAGTCCCAGCATTGTCAAGAGGGGCGACGAGCTGGGAGATATGGCAAGAGAAGTGGTCAGCCTGCGAGAGCGTTTGACGCAGGTTGTCCAGAAAATCAGGGAATCTTCTGCAACGCTGTTAAATGCCGGGCAGGATTTGAGCCAGATGGCTTCCCAGACAAGCGCTACGGCGGATGAGATTGGCCATGCAGTGGAAGATATCTCAAAAGGAGCAGTCTCCCAGGCGGAAGAGATCGAATCAGCGTCCGCACGCGTGGAAGAGATGGGCAATATGATCGGCAAGATCGTAGACGGCGTGGCAACGCTGGACAATACTTCTGACGAGATGAAGAACGCCGGCGACCAGTCCATTGTTATCATACGCGATTTGAGCCAGTCAAACGACAAGACAATGGATGCGATCGCACGCATCGGCGAGCAGGTAAATGCAACAAATGAATCTGCAAACAAGATCAGCGAAGCAATCCAGTTGATCACGTCTATTGCAGAAGAGACGAACCTTCTGTCGCTCAATGCATCAATTGAGGCGGCAAGAGCAGGCGAGCAGGGACGAGGCTTTGCCGTTGTTGCAAATCAGATCCAGAAGCTTGCTGAACAGTCGAATGAGTCTGCACAGCGCATTGCGGAGATCATTGATAATCTGGTCAAGGATTCAGAAAATACAGTAGCGGTTATGGCAGAGGTTCAACAGATTGTGAATGAACAGCAGGAAAAACTGTCACAGACGAAGAGCCAGTTTGATAATGTGAACCGGGGTATCGTTGCTTCCCGCGACGAGACGAGCGGTATTAAGGATCAGACAGGAGTGTGCGACAGTGCGCGTACAAAGGTTGTGGATGTGATCTCCAATCTCTCTGCGATCTCACAGCAGAATGCCGCTTCCACACAGGAGACGACGGCTTCTATGCAGGAACTGAATGCAACGATCAATCTGCTTGCAGAGTCTGCTGCAGATTTGAGCAGTATGTCAGAATCGCTGGAAGAGGAAATCAAATTCTTCCGTATTTAGGTTAGTGTTTTGTAGATAAGAAAGGCATATCAAAATGAATGCGGAAGAGATAACCTATACAAACAACATCACGGTAGACGCATATAATGCGCTGCGGAAATCGGTTGACTGGATTCAGGTGGCAAAAAAGCGGGCGGCGATCGCACTGAAAAATTCGTTTTATTTGTGCGTAGCCGTGTGCGGTGAGAAGCCGGTAGGTATGGCGAGGATCATCAGTGATGGCGGATATTCTTATTTTATAACGGACGTCATTGTTGATCCGGCGTATCAGGGACGCTATATCGGGACGGAAATGATTACCCGGACTTTGGATTATATCCAAAAAGATGTAATGGAAGGTGAAACGGTGATGATCAGCCTGATGTCTGCCTATCAGAGGGAACATTTTTATGAGCGGTTCGGGTTTCATAAGAGACCTTATGGGAATCACGGTTCTGGTATGTCTGTATGGGTCAGCCGGGATGAAAATGGGAATGTAACCAATTATTGATTTTGAAACGGACGGTCTGTTGCAGATCGTTTTGAAAAAACAAGGGCGGCGGAAATCGATTTCCGCCGCCCCTTGAAGTTTGCTCAAAAGCTGAAAAATCATCTCTATACAAATTGATTGCGTCCGGGATCGTAATGATAATCAATCGATTCCATTTTGGCTGTCAAAGCCGGTTGTTCCAGCTCCAGATCGTCGCAGAGCGACTCCAGAGATGGATAAAAATCCCGCAGCTTTGTGTTGAGAAAGCTTAGCAGGATGGCGGGATCTTCTGGGATTTGCCTTTCCTTCTTCATTGTCATATCCTTTCTGTAGTGGAAAACGCCGTCTCACTTGCTTTGCGTTCTTCCTGTAGTGCAAGCGCCGTTCTGCTTGTTTTACGTTCTTCCTGTAGTGGAAAACGCCGTCCCACTTGTTTTGCGTTCTTTCCTATTTTTTTGTCTTCGCAGCCTCATTGATCAGTCCGACAATCTTTTCAATGGAATTGTTTAGCTGGCTCCGCTTCATTGCTTTGATATAATCTTCCCGGTTATCATATGCCATATGGATGGCGTCTAACAGGGTATCTTTGGTGACGTCCTCTTCCTGCAGGACAATGCTGTATCCGGATTTTTCAAAAGAGGCGGCGTTTAAAATCTGGTCTCCGCGGCTTGCCTGTGCCGACAGGGGAATCAGTATATTTGGCTTGCGCAATGCGAGGAGTTCACAGATCGCATTTGCGCCGGCGCGGGATATTACAATATCTGCAGCGGCCATCAGATCGGACAATTCCTCTTTGATATATTCAAACTGCACATAGCCCTTTGTTCCGTCTAATGACGGTTCCAGTTTATCCTTGCCGCACAGGTGGATTATCTGGAATTGTTCTAACAAGACAGGGAGGATATTGCGGACGGCATTGTTGATAGCCACTGCTCCCAGGCTGCCTCCAATGATCAGGATCACAGGCTTTTCCTCTGTAAATCCGCAGAATTTTAACCCTTTCTGCCGGATGCCGTGGAACAGCTCCTGCCGGATGGGGGAACCGGTCAGCACGGCCTTGTGGGAAGGAATATGCTCCATTGTTTCCGGAAAATTGGTACATACTCTCTTTGCACACGGGATGCAGATTTTATTGGCAAGTCCCGGCGTCATATCCGATTCATGGATGACACAGGGGATATTTCTGGATTTGGCCGCGACTACGACAGGGACCGAGACAAATCCGCCTTTGGAAAATACAACGTCCGGTTTTATTTTTTTTAAGAGGCGGCGCGCTTCATGCAGGCCTTTGATCACTCGGAACGGATCGCTGATATTTTTCAAATCAATATACCGGCGGAATTTGCCGCAGGAAATACCATAATAGGGAATATTTAAGTCGCCGATCAGTTTGCGCTCGATCCCATCCAGAGAGCCGATATAATGGACTTCATATCCCTGCTTCTGCAGTTCCGGGATCAGCGCAATGTTCGGGGTAACGTGTCCTGCGGTACCGCCGCCGGTTAGAACGATTTTTTTCATAATATGTAGACTCCTTCCAAACACAAGTGATAACAGGCAATCAGCGAAACTTTTCCTGTGATTGCGCATACTGTGCAGACGGCACAATAGATTAGCGCTTCTCCATTGTTTTGCAGGCTGCCTGGCAAATCATTAAAAAGATTAGAAAATCAGCCGAACCGATTTTTAAGCATTATATATTATTATATTACAAGATGGAAGAAGTTGCAAAGAAAAGGTTTCAATATAGCATAGATTTTTAACCGGACTTATGGTACAATAGCAATGGGTGTGCGGTAAATGGTATAGAAAGTGGTATTTACTTGAAAATCCCATCGCATAAATATATTATATTTTTAATTTAGGAGGTTTTATTATTATGAAGAAAAAGAAAATAATAGCAGTGTTGACTGCGTTTGCCGTCTGTGCAGGGATGTGCCCGCCGGGGACGGAAGCGAGAGTGAGCGCCGCTGCCAGCATTGCGTCTACTTTTCCAGATAGTGCGCTGGCGGATTATGTCAAGGAGAAAATTGATAAAGACGAGGATGGGACATTGTCTGATGAAGAGATTGCCCAGGTTGAGAGTTTAAATCTGGCCGGGACAGGGGTTAATAACCTTGCCGGGATTGAAATCTTTCCGAAACTGACAGAGATCGACCTGACAGATACTGGTATGCAGGCTCTCCCGATTGACAAGTTAAAGGGAATGACTACGATTGCCTGCGGCAGGAATAATTATACATCATTAGATTTAACTGGACTTCCGAACTTAAAAAACCTGGATGTGTCAGGAAATACAGAGCTGTCCAGCCTGACGTTGGATCCGGCATGTCAGCTGACCGGACTGGATATCGGGAGCACACTGCTTGCAGATTATCCATATAAGAATTTTTCTGGGCTGACTTCCCTCGGAGTGTCCGATCTGGGACTCAGTTCGCTGGATTTAAACGGGCTGCCCAATTTAAAAGAATTGAACTGTAGCGGGCTTTCCGACCTGACACAGCTGGATCTGAGCGTATGCCCGGCGCTGGAAGTGCTGGACTGCAGCGGGACGGGGCTGACTCTGACAGATATTGGAAATTATCCGGGGATCAAAGAACTGAATTGTTCCGGTATCGATCTGCAGTCTATCGACCTGTCAAGAAATACTGCGCTGGAGGTACTGAACTGCTCCAGCATGGAACTGTCGGAGTTAAATATAGCAAATAATACGGCGCTGACTTCGCTGAACTGTTCCGGCAATGAAAAGATTACGTCACTTGCGATTTCCGCCCTGCCTAATCTAAAGGAACTGAATATATCAGGCACCGGCATCACAGCGATCGACATTTCCGCCAACAAGGCGCTGGGGGAATTAAGCATTGCAGATACGGCGATTGAATCTTTGAATGTAAGCGCCAATCCGGAATTGACAAGTATTGACTGTTCCAATACAAAAGTGTCAAGCATAGACGTATCTGCCAATCCAAACCTGACAACGTTAAATGTTGCCAACACAGGAGTTACCAGCATCAATGTAGCTGGAAATAAAGCGTTAGAAGATCTGGATTGTTCCGGCACAGGGATTACCAGTCTTGACGTCAGCGGCAATACAGCGCTGACAAGCGTGAAGTGTGCCGACACAAAGGTTTCTTCGCTGGATATCCGCAACAATCCTTCCCTGACGACTGTAGACTGCTCCGGAACAGAAGTCAACAATCTGGATATCAGTAACAACAAAGATTTAGCAGAGCTGGATATAAGCAATACGAAAGTCAGCAGCGTGGACGTTTCCGGCTGCGCCAGCCTGAATGCTATTGACGTCAGCGGTACGGGAGTGACTTCGCTGGATATTACGAAAAATCCTGAGATAACCAGCGTCAATATTGGAAATACGGGGATCACTAATATTGATATCAGCAAAAATACAGCCATTACCGATTTAGATATATCCGGAAGTAAGATCACAGGGCTGAATGTCTCACATCTGTCCAAGCTCGAAGATCTTAATATCGCCAATACAGGCATATCAGCGATCGATGTGTCTGCTAACAGCGGGCTGGTGTCATTAAATGCAAGCAATACAGGGATTACCAGCATTAACCTGTCCCGGAATGAAGGACTGGAGGAGCTGCTCCTGGAAGGGGTGACAGGCCTTACTTCCATCGATCTGTCAAATAATGCGGCGTTGGATACATTAAATGTCAGCGGGACCAGCCTGACAGAGTTGGATTTGTCAGGACATTCCGAACTGAGCACCCTGATCTGTACCAATACGCCAATCGTAAGATTGAACGTATCAGGGACAGGGCTGGACGAATTGGATCTGACCGGAATGACAAAATTGGAGTATTTGGATATTACAGGTACAGAGATTGAATCCTTAAATACGCAGGACTGCCCAAATCTGAAGGTTGTGTCCGATAAAGAGGTCAGCTTAAAAGACGGAAAGATATACACAGTCACTTTCAAGAATGGTTCTAAGGTGATCAAGAAAGTGAAAGTAGAAGGCGGGAGCGCTGTGAAAAAGATTGCTGCCCCGAAAAAGAAAAAATGTACATTTGTAGCGTGGTATAAGGGCTCTAAAAAATATAATTTTAAGAAATATGTCAACAGCAATTTTACATTAAAGGCAAAGTGGAAAAAGGTTGCTGTGCCAAGAGGAAAAGTTCTGAAGGTTAAAAATATTGCGCAGGGCAAGGCGTCTAAAAAGATAGAAGTAACATGGAAACAGATTTCCGGCGCCAAGGGATACCGGGTATATCTTGCAGATAACCGCGCAATGAAAAAAGCCAAGAAGGTTCAGGTTTCAGGGAAAAAGAAAAAAGCAGTATTCAAGAAGCTGGCCAAGGGAACGGAATATTTTGTTCAGGTTCAGGCGTTCAAGAAGGACAGCACCGGCAGCAGGGTATATGGAAAGCTCAGCGCAAAAGTTTCTTCTGTGAAACCGAAAAAACCAGAAAAGAAGGCTTCCAAAACGAAAAAGTCAAAACGCAAGAACGCTTCCTCTAAGGATAAGAAAGTAAAAACTTATACCGTGAAGCGCGGAGATACCTTGTACAGACTGGCAAAGAAGTTTGGAGTTACGATTCACCAGTTAAAGGTATGGAATAAGATTAGAAACATTAACGTGATCTATGTGGGCAGCGTCCTGATCGTGAGCCGATAATCCGCTGCAATTTGACCTTGACAAACAGGCAGCGGCAGATTATTATTATGCATAGCAAGTTTTATTAATAGGTCCAGGCGTTGTCTTGACGCCTGGACTGTGATAACAGTAAGGGCAATGACGGAGACAGTAGCTTTTCGTGAAATGGCACAGTGAGTTTGGATCAGTGGGAACCAAATGCAGAGTAGCGTTAGTGCGAATATCACTCCTGAGCTGTTGGATGGAACAAATTGCGGAATGGGACGCATTGGAAGGCGTCCGGTGCGGGAGCCCTGCCAGGGGATTCGGCGTCTGTATTGCAGTTTCAGTACATCCTGCCGGTACCCGCCGTTACCCGGGTCATGCATCGGAGACTGTGCATCAGAATAGGTGGTTATGAATGTAAATTACGGCTTTCATCCTGTTTTGGGATGGAAGCTGTTTTTTGTCTCCTTCCGTTTTTCATGGGATAGGAAATTACAAGTCCTCCTAAAGGAGACTTTGAAATCTAGCAGTGTGCAAGGGCAAAACGTTGGGTTTGACTTTTTTCATGGGATAGGAAATTACAAGTCCTCCTAAAGGAGACTTTGAAATCTAGCAGTGTGCAAGGGCAAAACGCTGGGTTTGACTTTTTTCATGGGATAAGAAATTGCAAGCCTTCCTAAAGGAGGCTTTGAAATGCAGCGGTGTCTTTTTTTGGGCAGATAGACGCAGGGCATACGTTATTCTTTGGAAAATGACCGGCAATCATCTGGATATTGTTTAGGAAAGCGAGGAAACAGCAATGTATGAGAAAGTATCAACAGATTTGAATTTTGTTGAAAGAGAAAAAAATATTGGCAAGTTCTGGAGAAACCAGCAGATTTTTGCAAAGTCAATGAAAGCAAGAGAGGGCAGGCCGGTATATACTTTTTATGACGGTCCTCCTACGGCGAATGGGAAGCCGCATATCGGCCATGTGCTCACGCGAGTCATCAAAGATATGATACCGCGCTATAAGACGATGAAGGGTTACATGGTGCCGCGCAAGGCAGGATGGGACACGCATGGCCTGCCGGTAGAGTTAGAAGTCGAGAAACTCCTCGGCTTAGATGGCAAAGAGCAGATTGAAGAATATGGAATGGAGCCGTTCATCAACCAATGTAAAGAGTCTGTCTGGAAATATAAGGGTATGTGGGAGGATTTTTCCGAGACGGTTGGTTTCTGGGCTGACATGGACAATCCCTATGTGACATACCATGATGATTTTATTGAATCCGAGTGGTGGGCATTAAAAGAGATCTGGGATAAAAAACTCTTATATAAGGGCTTTAAGATTGTACCGTATTGTCCGAGATGCGGGACGCCGCTTTCCTCCCAGGAAGTAGCGCAGGGGTATAAGCTGGTAAAAGAGCGGTCTGCCGTTGTGCGTTTTAAGGTATCCGGCGAGGATGCTTACTTTCTGGCATGGACGACAACGCCGTGGACTTTGCCGTCTAATGTCGCTCTGTGCGTCAATCCGGATGAGACGTATTGTAAGGTAAAGGCGGCGGACGGGTACACTTATTATCTTGCGCAGGCTCTTTTAGATACGATCCTCGGCAAACTCGCAAAGGAAGAGGAAGGCGCGGGGGCGTACGAGATCATAGAGACTTATACTGGAAAAGATTTGGAATATAAGGAATATGAGCCGTTGTTTGAATGCGCAAAGGAATGTGCTGATAAGCAGAATAAAAAAGGCTTTTTTGTAACATGTGACAGTTACGTTACCATGTCTGACGGTACTGGCATCGTCCATATTGCGCCGGCATTTGGCGAGGACGACGCCAACGTAGGGCGCAGCTATGACCTGCCGTTTGTCCAGTTTGTAAACAATAAGGGAGAAATGACAGAGGAGACGCCTTTTGCCGGGCTTTTTGTGAAAAAGGCAGATTTGGAGGTGTTGAAAAATCTGGACGCATCCGGCAAGCTGTTTGACGCGCCGAAGTTTGAGCATGATTATCCGCACTGCTGGCGCTGTGATACGCCGCTGATCTATTATGCGCGGGAATCCTGGTTTATTAAAATGACAGAAGTGCGAGACGATCTGGTGCGCAATAATAATACCGTCAACTGGATTCCGGAATCCATCGGCAGCGGGCGCTTTGGAAACTGGCTGGAGAATATCCAGGACTGGGGAATCTCGAGAAACCGCTATTGGGGCACGCCGCTTAATATCTGGGAGTGCGAGGGCTGTGGCAGGCAGGAGGCGATTGGAAGCCGTGAGGAGCTTGCAAAGCGCAGCGGCAATCCGGAACATGCCAAAACAGAGCTGCACCGCCCATATATTGATGAAGTGACGTTTGTCTGCCCGGACTGCGGAAAAACGATGAAGCGCGTGCCGGAGGTGATCGACTGCTGGTTTGATTCCGGCGCAATGCCATTTGCA